>JANOJB010000208.1:0-55153 GCA_031407985.1 Pseudomonadota bacterium
CGGCGTGCGCGGGGGGGCAGGCGTGTTCGCCGGATGGATCCGGTTTTCTAGCTTGCGACTGCGGGGGCGCGACCGTTGGTGCCGCCACGGCACCCGCGGCGGTTGCTCCCGGTGCGGTGACACCCGGCACCGCGCCACCCGCGCCACCCGCACCACCCGCCACAGCACCGCCAGCGAGAGCACCGTCGGCACCGCCGACAACGTGGTAGGCGCCATCCTCTCATGCACCGTGCCATTCGTTTTGCCTTCGCGACCGAATCGCGACAACATTGTCCGGCGTTGCGTCTCCCGATAGGGGGTAGAACCGTCGGGTGCGCGGAACTGAACACTTAGCGAGGTTCGTCTTGGCCTACTCGTTGCTACTCGATCGGTGTGGTCGGTTTTGCTCCCGCTTTTTCCCGATCGCCGGCGTGTTTGGGGCGGCCGTCGTCCTGGTACTTGGCGGGGGCTGCTACACGAATCGCATCAATGTGCCGCCAACTGTTGAAATCAATGAAGCACCCATCGACGTGTGGCGCGGCCAGCGGGCAACCTTCACGGCGACGGCTTCGGATCCGGATCGTGACGTGGTGACCCTGGAATGGGCCATTACGACCGGCGCCTGCCCCGACGCCCAGGACCCGGCCACGTGGCCTGCCGCGCGAGAAACCCGACCCAGTTACGTCGTCCCGTCGCCTTCCGATCCGTTTTGCATCTGGGTCTTTGCCACCGACCCGTACGGCGCGACCAAACACGCCCACCGTTCCGTCGATCCCAAGAATCATGTTCCCGTGGCCAGGATCGACGTGGAGTTGGTCGAGCCCCCGCTTCCGATATCCGCTCCCGAAGAAGCCCCCCTTTACGGGCAGCTGAGGATGATCGGATACAACTCGATGGACGAAGACGACGATCCTCTGTCGTTCACCTGGTTTCTGTCGGCATCGCCGACCGGATCGACCGCGCAGCTGATCAACTGCGCGGACGCCATCGACGACCCGACGATCAGATGTCTGTGGGCGGAACAGCCGGGAGACTACGAAATACAGTTGTCGGTCAGCGACAACCTTGGTGCGACGTCGATGGTCAAGCGGATCGTCAAGGTGGCGGACGACCAACTTCCTTGCCTAAGCCAGACGACCCCCATGCTGAACGCAACCGTGCTGGTCAGGGATCCCAAGGAAGAAGTGAGATTCGACGTGGACCGTGTGACGGATGATGGCGATCCATTCCCTTTTTCATCATCACCATCGTCGCTGTCCGGCGTCACGCAGTTCTCCTGGTTCGTGGGCGTGGGGATGGAACCCCTCGAATTTCGTGATCGCAACTTTCCGTCGCTGACCTTGCCCGCTGACGCGTTCACAATCGGCGACGAAATTCAGGTGCGGGTCGAGATCCAGGATCGAAAATTGGCCAAGGTTCGCGCGATTCTGGATGCCTGCGATCCGAAGGCGGCGACGTGCGCCGGCAGCTCGGGTTGCCTGCAACGCGTGACCTGGACGGTTAGGTACCTCTGATGAAAAGCCGCGCGTCGTTGTTGCCGGTCCTGCTGTCTTGCGCCGCGCTGGCCTTGTTAGATGCGGCATGCGGCGGTTCGGAAGGCGCCCCTGGAACAGCGGGTACCGGTGGCGGGACGGTCGATGGCGCGGTCGATGGCGGCATCTTCGGCGATGCGTCCGCCGGCAGTGGCGGAGCAACAGCGGGTTCAGGTGGAAGCGTCGGTTCGGGTGGTCGAGGAGTTTCGGGCACGGGAGGCGCCGCGACCGGCGGCACCACCGGTGCCGGTGGCGCGGGGGGCGCGGCTGTTGGATGTTTCATTACGCTGACCACGCTGTCCGCGCTGGAATCCGGTCCCAACATGCGGGCGCGCATGAAAGCATCGGTATCCAATGGGCTCCGTGTGACGGCGTGGACCTGGCAAGTGCAATTCGAGAACGGGAACCAGATCCCCACGACGCCATTCAATGATGATCCATCCGTGGTCGACTTCGCCATCAAGAGTCCCGGTCGATACGCGGTCAAGGTGCAGGCGGGGACGGGGATCGAGTGCAGGGCGGCGGATGTCGTCGTGACCGTCATGGCGCCGGGAATGTCGTCCTTCCGGTTTCGCGTGACGCCCCCCGCGACGGCGGGGCTTGATATCCCGACGCAGGAGCAGGATATCGAAGTGGGGCCCGACGTTTCCGCGACGGTCCGGCTGGATTTGAGCGCCGGTACCAACGTCCAGATGGCGGCGTATGACACCACTGGTCGCTATATTCCGGCGTACGTCCGGATCAGCGGTCTGTCGTCGGGGGTGACCATCGAGGGTCATACGGCCCGCCACCCGCTGGATGTCGTCATGCTGCCGCTGGCGGCGTACGACGTGCTGGTCGTCCCCGATGGACCGTATGCGCCGAATCTGTTCAGCGCGACGTCCGCGCAGCCGGGCCGGATTCAGATCGAGCAGGGCACGTACGTCAGCGGCAAGGTGGTCAACGCCGCCGGGGATCCGGTGTCAGGTGCGCGCGTCATCCTTCGTTCGGGTATTCGTCCATCAACGGTCGGTCTCAGCGACCAACTTGGGGAATTTTCTCTTTGGACGCGGGCGGGAACGTTGTCGGCGGTCATCGCGCCTCCCCCCGGCGCGGGATTGCCCGAGGCGAACGTCGCGGCAGGGCCAGCGGGAATTACGATAGATGGCTACGCGGCGAATCGCCTGACCATGACATGGGCCGCCGCCAACCGGGGGACCCTATCGGTGTTGGTGAAGACGACCGACGGCAGCAGCCCCGTTGCGGGCGCTCGCGTGCGTGTCGAGTCAGATACGACACAGGCGTCCGTGGTGGGAACCCTGAGGGTTGAAAACGCGTCGCCGTCGGGAGCGACGCAGACCGCGACGTTGGATGCGACGGGAGTGGTGCGCACGGAATTGAATGTGGATGCGACAGGGCTGACGCGTTTTCCAGGTCTGCCGGTGGGATCGTACAAGGTGACGGCTGTGCCCCCGGGGACGATCCCCGAGGCCGCGCTGACGACGACGCACGTAGGTCTAACGGCGGCGGGCTTCACGGCAACCGTGCCGCTTGCCAGCCGGGTGATGCTAAGCGGGACATTGCTGGCCAAAGGCGGCGCCAACGGTGTGCGTGTGATGGCGATCGATCAGAGCACCGGGATCACCGCCCCTGTCGCCCTGGCGATCGCCGGCGATCGAGGCGCCTATTCGTTGTCGGTCGATCCGGGCAGTCAGATGGTGGATCGCGTCTATCGATTGGTGGCGGATCCTCCCGTCGGGGGCACCCTGGCGCGCACCGTGCTTGGCGTGGTGCCGATCCGCGTTGGCAACAAGGTCGCGCCGGATTTCACGGTCGCCACCGCCGTTCCCGTCACCGGGTTTGTTGTCAGCGATGGGCAGGCGATTGGCGGGGCGGTGGTGCAGGTATTTTGTGTGTCCGCGACCTGTCTGGATCCCACATCGCCCATCGCCGAGACGGTCACCCTCCAGAACGGCAGCTTCACCGTGGCCTTGCCGGCATCAACCCAGTCCCCCTGACCATCAGCAGGTGCGCTGCGGCTGCCTGAGCCAGCGGGGGCACGCGGGCCCCACGGTGGTCTGTGCTAGCCTGCGTTCCGAAATGGCCCGCATCTTGGTGGTCGAAGACGAGCCCGACCTTCGTCAGGTGCTGCATTACAACCTGCGCGATGCCGGACACGACGTGGTGATGGCGTCCGAGGGCAGGAAAGGCCTGGCGTTGGCGTTTGAACAGCCGCCGGATCTGGTGTTGCTGGATTTGATGCTGCCGGACATCTCGGGGTTGGAGGTTTGCCGATCGCTGAAGAGCGACGAACGCACGCGCCACGTTCCGGTGATCATGGTGACCGCGCGCGGCGAAGAAATCGATCGCGTCGTAGGGTTTGAACTGGGCGCGGACGACTACGTCGTCAAGCCGTTCAGCATCCGCGAACTGCTGCTGCGTTTACGCGCGGTCTTGCGGCGCGGCGTCCTGCCTCCCGATGATGAAGCGTCGCCGGCGGTGCCCACGCAGATTCGTTTCGGGGGGCTGACCATCGACGCAGGCGCGCACCGCGTGTGGGTGGACCAGACCGAACTGGCGCTGACACCCCTGGAATTCAAGCTGATCTGCACGTTGTACGAGCGCCGCAACCGCGTGCAGTCGCGCGGCATTCTGCTGGACGACGTCTGGGGCGCCAGCCAGGAGAACATGACGCGTACGATCGACACCCACGTGAAACGACTGCGCGAAAAACTGGGGCCGGTCGTCGGCGCGTACATCGAAACCGTGCGCGGCGTTGGTTATCGGTTTGTCGGCACGCCCCCCGATTCCGTGGATCCTTTCGTTGATCCCGCGGTGACCCGGTGAAGCTGGACATCAGGACCAAGTTGGTCCTGGTGTCCTTGGGACTGATCGGAGCTTCGATCTTCGTGCTCGAGACGTACCTGCGCCCGCAGGTCGAGGCGGAGATCGTCAGCGGTCTGCGGACGGATCTGTTCGCGCGGCTGACCTTGATGGAACGGGATGTGTCCGCCCTGGGACAGGGGGCTCCGGTCGCCGCATGGGATGCCCTGGCCGACGATTTCGGCGCACGGGCGGGACTACGTGTGACGATGATCGGCGGCGATGGGGTCGTGCTGGGCGATTCCGATGTCGACCTGGCGGCGCTGCCCAAGGTCGAGAATCACCGACACCGGACCGAAGTGGCGGCTGCTCTTGCCGGCCAGCGCGGTTTCACGACGCGCATGAGCGGCACGGTGGGGCGCCGTTTGGTTTATGCCGCGATCCCCGTGCGATCCGGGGGACGGATCGTGGCCGTCGCCCGCGTGGCGGCCCCTTTGGAACACCTGGAACACGCGATCTCTCGCCTGCGCCGCATTTTGTTCGTGGCGGCGGGGTTGGCGCTGGCCGTCGCTGTTCTGATGTCGACCGTCGCGGCCCATCTGATGTCGCGTGCCCTTCGCGGGATCATCGAGGCCGCGCGCCGCATGTCGGGGGGCGATTTGACGGCGCGCACGCGCATCGGTGGAACCGATGAGGTGGGCCAGTTGGGTCGCACCTTGGATGGGCTGGCCGAGAACCTGTCGGTGACGATGGTGACGTTGCGTGGTGAACGCGATTTGTTCGGCCGCATGTTGGAATCCATGCAAGAGGGCGTGCTGGTCCTGAATCGGGACTTGCGCATTCTGTTGGTCAACCCCGCCTTGCGGGACATGTTGCTGCTGGGGAACGATGTCGTCGGGCGGATGCCTATCGAGACCATCCGCAACACCGAGCTGCAGGCGGTTCTGGACGGCGCGGCGGCATCGCGTGAGCCGTCTTCGGGCGAAATGGAGATCGCGGGTCTGCGCCCGCGGCGGTTCATGGTGCACGCCACGCCGCTGGGTGGCGAGCCGGGGGGGTTGGTGGCGGTGTTCGTCGACGTCACGGAGATCAGGCGGTTGGAATCCATGCGCAAGGACTTCGTGGCGAATGTCTCGCACGAACTGCGAACGCCAATCACGGCGGTGCGTTCGGCGGCCGAGACCGCGCGCCGGACGATCGAGAAGGACCCCGAGGCAGCGCTCCGTTTTCTGGAGATGATCGAACGAAACGCGTTTCGACTTCAGGAGTTGGTCGAGGATCTGCTGGAGCTGTCCCGGATCGAATCGAAGCAGGTGAAACTTCAGACCGAATCGGTTGACCTGGTACCGGTGGTCGAGCAGGTTTTGGCCTTGTTCCGCGAAACATCCGAACGGAAGCGGCTGCGCATGACCGCGATTGTCGCCTCGGGAATGCGGCCGGCCCGCGGGGATCGCCGCGCCGTCGAGCAGGTGCTGACGAACCTGATCGAAAATGCGGTCAAGTACTGCCCCGATGGGGCGGCGGTTACGGTGCGAATCGCGGAGGGGACGACAGAGGGCCCGACGGCCGGTGCTTTCTTGCGTGTGGCGGTCGAAGACACGGGGCCTGGCATCGATCCCAAGCATTTGCCGCGCCTGTTCGAGCGATTTTACCGGGCCGACAAGGGGCGATCGCGGGACATGGGGGGGACTGGATTGGGCCTGTCGATCGTCAAGCACCTGGTCGAGGCGATGGAAGGCAAGGTCGGCGTCGACAGCACGCCCGGCAAGGGCACCTCCTTCTGGTTCACTCTGCCGATCGCCTGAGGACGCGGCGGAATTTCACCGGCGGGAACGCCGCGGTGGGTGAAGTTTCGCAGGTCGTTTCGTGATCGTCACTTAATTGTCACAGAGAATGACTACCGTGCGACCTCATGAACAAGCTCCTTCTCGCGCTCGTCATGTCGTCAATGTCTCTGGTTTCCACTTCGGCGTTCGCACAGACGCCGCCACCCGCCGCGCTGCAGACGCCCGCGATTCCGCCTGGCGAAGCGCAGGCAGCCCCTGTGCCTCCCCCCCCGGCGGATAACGGTGCCGTTCCGGATTTGCAAGCGCCGCCGCCGTCTGCCGACTCCGCGCCCTCTCCGGGCCCGTCCGTTGAAGACAGGCTCGGCACGGTCGAGGGCAAGGTCGAGGGCATCGACGAATCTTTGGCCGCAGCGAATTCGACCGTCGGCTCGCTGGCCAAGCTCAAGGTCAGCGGATACATCCAGGGCCGGTACGAGAATCGGGAGACCTCCGTCAACGGGCTCACTTCCGCCGGACGGCCTGCCACGACGGATCAGTTCCTGGTTCGTCGAGCGCGCCTGAAGTCGACCTACGCGGGAACCAACTCCGAGTTCGTGCTTCAACTGGACGCAACGGGCGCCGGCGTGACCCTGAAAGACGCCGAGGCGACTTTCGTGGATACCTGGTCGCCGCTTGGATTGCGACTGACCGTCGGACAGTTCAAATGGTCTTTCGGTTACGAGGTGTTGCAGTCGTCGGGCGAGCGCGAGATGCCGGAGCGGTCGTCGG
The DNA here is from genome assembly GCA_031407985.1 of Pseudomonadota bacterium. Classification (GTDB taxonomy): domain Bacteria; phylum Myxococcota_A; class Polyangia; order Fen-1088; family Fen-1088; genus FEN-1088. The sequence continues at coordinate 6,869 of JANOJB010000208.1, forward strand.
TCATTCGTGCGCTGTTCAACGGCGAGCGGGATCGTGGCGTGCGGATTCAGGGAAGATACGAATGGCTGCGTTTCGCCGCGGCACTGGTCAACGGCACGGGAACGGGCGATGCCATCTACGGCAACAACGATTCGAACGCCTTCAAGGATCTCGTGGGTCGGGTGGGCGGCGATTTCGACTGGCTTGTCGTGGGCGTGTCCGGCTATTTCGGACGCAGCCTGAAGACGACCCTGCCGGTGGCCTTCACCAGCACGGGCAGCGACAGGAATATGGACGGCACAATCACAGCCGACGAGGTGACGTTCACGGCCGCAAAGCCAGCCACCTACCAGAGGTTCTCGGTACTTCGGGTGGGGACGGACGCGCAGGTCTATTTTGACATTCCCTCGGTCGGCGGCCTGGCGTTGAAGGGCGAATTCATCTTTTCCAAGGACTCACACCTGTCGTTCGGAACGATGGCGGCCAATTCGTGCCTGGATGTCACAAGGGTTGGCTGGATCCTCACCGCGGTCCAGAACATCGGGGACAACGTGGGCGTGGTCGCGCGGTTTGATTCGTACGATCCGAACTTCAGCAAGGCGCTGGACTCCAGCTGTACGGCCGCTCAAATCACCGCTGGTCAGGGAGACCGCGTGGACACCTTGGGCGGGGGTCTGCTTCTGCACGGCTCGGGCAACATCAAGGCGACGTTCGTCTACGAACACGTCTTTGAGCAGAGCACCCCTTTGAAGAACGACATCTTCACCGCCCAGTTGCAGGCGAAGTTCTAGGAACCGCGGACAAATCGACAGGAAACAGGAAGACACAAGGAGATCAATTCCATGAACCCACGAAAACTTATCTGGCTGGCGGCAGCGACCCTGACGTCGTTGGCGGCTGTAGCGGGCTCCGCCCGTGCCGGCGGCATATCCGTCAAGGGCTCCGATACGATGGTTATTCTCGGCCAGCGTTGGGCCGAGGACTACATGAAGAAGAACCCCGCAACCACGATTCAGGTCACCGGAGGGGGCTCCGGGACAGGCATCAGCGCGCTCATCAACGGAACCACCGACATCTGTCAGTCGTCACGCGCGATGAAGGGCCCCGAGAAGGAAAAGGTCCGCGAGCGGTACAACACCACGGGCGTCGAAATCCCCGTTGCCCGCGACGGTCTGGCTGTGTACGTCAGCGCCACCAACCCGATGACCGAAATCAGCATCGATCAGTTGAAGCTGATCTTCACCGGCAAGATTACGAACTGGAAAGACCTGGGCGGGCCGGACGCCAAAATCATCGTGTACTCGCGCGAGAACAGCTCCGGCACCTACGTGTTCTTCAAGGACAACGTTCTGGGCGGGGCCGATTTCACGGCACGCGCCCAGACCATGCCGGGCACCGCCGCCGTGGTGAACGCGGTGGCGAAGGAGAAACTGGGGATCGGGTATGGAGGGGCGGCCTACGCCAAGGGGATCAAGATTCTCAAGGTGAAAAAGGACGCGGCATCTCCGGGTGTGCTGCCGGAACTCGCGAACGTAAAGAATGGCAGCTATGCGTTGTCGCGTCCGCTGTTCTTCTACCTGCGTAACAAGCCCAGTGGCGACATCAAGGCGTTCGTGGACTGGGTGTTGTCCGGTGAGGGTCAGGCGGTGGTGACCAAGGTTGGGTACTTCCCGGTCCAATAGCGGTGGGTTCGTCACCGAATCGTCACAATCGCGGCACCGACAGGACACGCCCGGATGGTCTAGTGCCCGGGTGCTGTCATCTGATGGAGCCGTCCGCGTGACCGTCGGCCGGGCGGAGCCCGGTGCCCCCCGGGTGACGGCCTCGGGGCGGGCCAAGTTGGTCTTGGTGGCGCCGCCCCGATGGCACCGTTTTGCCGAGGTGCTGATCCGGGTATTGGCGCTGTCGGCGATTGCGGCGATCGTCTTGATCTTCGCCTTCATCGCCCGGGAAGCCTTGCCCCTGCTGTTTAGCGACGAAATTCACAAAGAGGTCACCCTGCGCCAGATGTGGACGGCGCAGCAATGGCCCGGATACGACGCCCCGGATTACATCTGGCAGCCGGTATCGGATATCGCCAAGTACTCGGTGTGGCCGCTGATCGTGGGAACCCTGAAGGTGGTGCTGGTGGCGATGGCGTTCGGCGTACCCCTGGGGGTTGGTTCCGCTCTTTACATTTCGCAGTACGCCCGCCCGCGCGTGCGCGAGATTGTCAAACCGGTCGTCGAGTTGCTGGCCAGCATTCCGTCGGTGGTGCTGGGGTTTTTCGCGCTGATGGTGATGGCGACCTGGATGCAGGATGCGTTTGGGCTGGAGTCGCGGTTGAATGCCGTGGTCGCCGGATTGGCGCTGTCCTTCGCGATCATTCCGGTCATTTTCACGATCACCGAGGAGGCATTCGGGGCGGTGCCCCGCAGTTACGTCGAGGCGTCGGTGGCGCTGGGTGCCGCCCGCTGGCAGACGATCTTGCGCGTCGTCATGCCGGCGGCCAGTCCGGGGATCGCCGCCGGGGTTGCGCTGGGTCTGGGCCGTGCTGTTGGTGAGACTATGATCGTGCTGATGGCTTCCGGAAACGCCGCGATCTTGTCGGCCACGTTGACGGAATCGGTCCGGACGCTGTCGGCGACCATCGCGGCTGAATTGGCCGAGGTCGTGTTTGGCGGAGCGCATTACACCGTGTTGTTTTCACTGGGAACGCTGTTGTTCATCGTCACGTTCGTGGTCAATTTCATGGGCGACTGGATCATTCACTGGATGAAACGTCGACTGGGGTCGACATCGTGAGTCGCCCGTTCGTTCGGGCGCTACGAAATCGCGTCGGTGATCTGGCTCTTGCGGTCAGTTCGGGAGCGGCGATTCTGATCGTCCTGGTGATCTTGGGGGTGATCCTGGGTGACGTGGTGATGCACGGAGGCGCCCGGCTGTCGCTGCGTTTCTTCTTCACCGCGCCCGAGCAAGGCATGACCGAGGGGGGGATATTTCCCGCGCTTTTTGGGACGGTGGCGATGGTGCTGTTGATGACCGTGGCCGTGGTACCGGTCGGCGTAGCGACCGCCATCTATCTGCATGAGTACGCGCCCGCCGGGTCGCCGCTGACGAAGGCCGTGCGGACGGCGGTCAGCAATCTGGCCGGGGTGCCATCAATCGTGTTTGGCCTGTTTGGCCTCGGGTTCTTCATCCAGTTCATCGGAACCGGCATGGACAAGGTCTTTCACGGCGGCCAGCGGGTATGGGGTCAGCCGGCGTTGGTCTGGGCGGCCCTGACCATGGCTGTTCTGACCCTTCCAGTGGTGATCGTAGCGACGGAAGAAGCCCTGCGCGCGGTACCTCGCGAGTTGAGGGAGGCGTCGTTGGCGCTGGGCGCGACCCAGTTCCAGACGGTGTTCAAGGTTGCCGTGCCGCAAGCGGTGCCGGGAATCCTGACCGGAACGATCCTGGCGATCAGCCGGGGGGCGGGCGAGGTGGCGCCGATTCTGTTCACCGGCGTCGCCTACTTCCTGCCCAGTCTTCCGGGTAGCCTCAAGGAACAATTCATGCACCTTGGAAATCACGTCTACGTTCTGTCTACGCAGTCACCAGATGTCGACGCAACAAAGCCGTTGTTGTACGCGACGGTGTTGGTCCTGCTGATTCTGACCTTCGTCTTGAATCTGGCCGCCGTTATCGTGCGATCCAGGATGCGGCGCAAGTTGGCCGGGGCGGGCGCGTGAGCGTGACTGGCGCTTCGACCACCGCACCACGCATGAAGTTGGCCGTGCGCGAGCTGGAGGTCTTCTACGGAGCCAAGAAGGGCTTGGCGTCGGTGACCTTGGAGTTGCCCGAGAAGAACGTGACCGCTCTGATCGGCCCCTCGGGGTGTGGCAAATCGACGTTCTTGCGTTCGCTGAACCGGATGAATGAACTGATTCCCGGCTGCCGGGTTCTGGGCGACGTCCGTTTGGATGGGGAACCGATCTATGGACCCGGTATTGATCCGGTCGTGGTGCGTCGGCGCATCGGGATGGTGTTTCAGCGGTCAAATCCATTTCCGAAGTCCATTTTTGAAAATGTCGCATACGGTCTGCGCATCGGCGGAATCAATGAGCGTGTCGAGATTGCGGAGCGGATCGAGCGCGCTTTGGGCCAGGCCGCATTGTGGGACGAGGTCAAGGACCGTCTGCACGAGAACGCCCTTGGTCTGTCGGGTGGCCAGCAGCAGCGGCTGTGTATCGCCCGCGCGCTGGCGGTCGAACCCGAGGTGTTGCTGATGGACGAGCCCGCGTCGGCGCTGGATCCCATTGCCACGGCGCACATCGAAGAGCTGATCGACGAGCTGTCGAAGGACTACACCGTGGTCATCGTGACTCACAACATGCAGCAGGCGGCCCGGGTTTCGGACTGGACGGCCTTCTTCTATATGGGCGAGTTGATCGAATACGATCGGACCACCAACATATTCACCAAGCCCAGCAAATCGAAGACCGAGGACTACATCACGGGGCGTTTTGGATAAACATGACATCACGCGAACACACGAACCGGGAGTATGAAGGCGAGCTGCGGAAGCTCCGCGAGCAACTTCTGCGCATGGGAGCCAAGGTCGAGGAGATGATCACGGGCAGCATCAAGGCTCTGCTGGATCGCGACACGGAGTTGGCGACGCGAATGATCGGGTTCGACCGGCGCATCAACCAGATGGAAGTCGACATCGACGAGCTGTGCCTGTCGGTTCTGGCGCGCCGGCAACCGGTGGCCTCCGACCTGAGGTTCATCACAATGGCCCTGAAACTGGTCACCGATCTTGAACGCATGGGGGATCTGGGCGTCAATATCAGTGAACGCGTGGTGGAGCTGAACGCGGAGCCGCCCCTGAAACCGTACGTGGACCTTCCGAATATGGCCAACGAGGTTCAGGTCATGTTGCGCGAGGCCCTGGACGCTTTTGTCGCCGGTGATCCCGAACGGGCGCAGGCGGTGATCGATCGGGACAAAAACATCGACGCCTACTATTCGCAGATTTTCCGTGAGCTTCTGACGTACATGATGGAGGACGCCCACAATATTTTTCGGGCGACGCGCCTACAGTCGATCGCGAAGTATCTGGAGCGTATCGGCGATCACGCCACCAACCTGGCCGAGATGGTCGTCTTCATGGTCAAGGGCAAGGACATCCGCCACACGGGCAAGCTGGAAGGCGAATCGGGCGGCAGGTAGGTTCTTCGGCGCCCCGCTGTTTCCGGGTGTCACTGTTCTGTCATCGAAGGTTTTCGCTGCCGCCACCGTGGCTCCTCCGTCGCGTCGCTCTGTGCCCCTAGCCTTGGGGCATGAACATGAGAACTCTGGTGCACGTGTCCGACCTGCACCTTGGAAAATCCCCCGAGACCGAGCAGCGCGCGGTCGCGATTCGTGACGCGCTGATCTCCGCCCAGGCGGATCACGTGGTGGTTACCGGCGATCTGACCCACCGCGGTCGCAACTCCGAGCTGGCGTTGTTCTGGAAGATCTTCGCGCCGTTGGCCGCGCAAGGCCGGTTGACGATCGTGCCTGGAAACCACGATCGTCTGGGTGACGACCTGGCGGAGTCCATTCAGGCTGGACCGCGGGTGGCGGTGTCCGAGGCGCCGGGGCTTCACCTGGTCCGCTTTGATTCCACCGGTTCGCACAACCGCGCATGGTTGGCCGGACACGGCGCGATGACGGACGAAGACGTCACGGATATCAGTCGCGCGGTGGCATCGGCCGCGCCCGGAGCGCTGGTGGCCGTCCTGCTTCACCACCATGTCCTGCCGTTGCCGGCAGACCACGCCGCCGAACGGTTGGTTTCGTGGTTGGGATGGCCGTATGCCGATGAATTGGAGCGCGGCGCGGCGCTTCTGGGATCCCTGCGCGGACGCTGCGATCTGGTGTTGCATGGCCATCGTCACGCGCCACAGACGGCCACCTTTTTCCAAGAGGATCAGCGTCCAGTTGCGATTTTCAACGCCGGCAGTTCGACGGAGCTGGGGCGGGTGCGGGTGTTCGCGCATCGGCAGGGGCGGGTCCTGGGAACCCCCGCTTGGCTTTCGACATGGACTGACCCGCTGCCGGTCGCGCGTAGTGGGAGATCCTTTCGCAGGAAGACCTCCGCGCGCGCCGCCGATGGTTTCGTGGACACTCTGGCAGTGCCCACGATGGTCGAATAGGAGAAGGCCTAATGGCAAGCGGCGGAGGTCGGCGGTTCAGAACGCCGCATGGAAGTCGTTGGCGCGGTGGGACCGCGTCACGCGCGCGGATTCGCGCGAGCTGTTCGCGCGGCCCCAGCCCTCGGAAAATACCAACATAGCGACGCGCGAACGAATCAGCTCACACAAGTCGCGGGCCAGATCACGATCGCCAGCCGCTCCCGCGGACGGGATCAACCAGTGCTCGCGCCGCCGGGGAGGCGCGCCTCCCAACAACCGCCGCGAGAAGGTTCCGCCCATCGTCACGACCCGATCGGCCGCGGCGATCAGATCGTCCGTCATCTGACGGGCGTGGATCGAGGTCAGAAGGAGGCCCTTCTCCTTCAGGACAGCCGGCAGATCCGCCAGAATCCGAGGCGCCGCCAAGTCCGTGGCCAGAACGGCCCGCGCCTTCACGGGATCGGCCAGCAAGCGGAACCAGGCCACCGCGACCTGCGCGCGACCTACGTCGTCTGTGCAGGGGAACACAACCAGTTGCGGGGCAGTGCCCTGGCGCGTGGACTTCATGCTCAGATCCTCCCGTTGTGTCTGTCGAGGAACTCGTCGCAGCGGCGAATGCGATCCAGAAGCAAAGCTGCCTCGGGCTGTGTCACCTGGTCGGAGTGCCGTCGCAGGATGGTTCTACAAATCTCCTGGCATTCCTCCCACTCGCCCCGTTCGAAATGATTCAGTGAGAACCCTTCCCATACACGGATCTGCTCGCGTGCGGTCGCCAGTTCGGAGTCAACGTGCGGCGCCCGAGGGGCGGGTCGTGATCGTTTGAGTACAGCCTCGATCCTCAGGAGCAGTTCGCGCATGCTGAACGGCTTTTGAACGTAGTCATCCGCTCCCTGTTCCAGGCCAGCGACGCGATCTTCTTCTCCCGAGCGCGCCGATAGCATGATGACCGGCACCGTCCTCGTCCGCGGGTCCGTTCGCAGGGCCCGACAAACATCCGAACCCGGACGATCGGGCAGCATCAGATCCAACAGAACCAGGTCGGGAGGCGAAAGCGCAGCCAGGCGAAGCGCCTCCCGGGCTGTACCGGCCGCCGATACCACGTACCCCACATCGCCCAGATTTTGTTCCAGGGCGGTCCGGATATCGGGATCGTCTTCCACCACCAGAATTTGCATCCCGCGCCACCATACCCGCCCCACGGGGCGTCAACCGTGACGTTTGTGAAACACCCCGGCGGGAGCCCCAACTGGGACAACCGCCGGTCCTTCATTTGGTCAGTTCTCCGGGAAGGCTGTCCACCCCGCGTACCACGGAGCGGTCTCGCCGGGCTTGAGAGCGCCTGCGTAGGTGGCGGTTGTGTCGAAACCGGCCGGCGGTGTCGCCTGGTTGCCGACCGCCGTGTTGCCCGGTACGTAGTTCGGTGTCGGGAACGTCGTGCTGCCCAGCATGGGGTCGACGGTCGTTTGATTCATCCTGGCGGCGTCCATGATGGAGAGCGCTTCGTCGAACCCCATGTCGTTGTTGGCTGTCGCCTCGTTCTTCCCCAGCATGCCCCCGAAAAAGAAGCTGTTCTGGATGCTGATGTCGGCCGGCCACTCGGTCGCGGGAACAACGGTCACCGCGTCGACATCCAGCGAACCGCCGCCGAAGTTCATGACGATGAAGTTCCGGAGCTTGAAGCGGGTTCCTTCCCGCAGGTGCATGCCGATCTTGGTGCTGGCGCTTTCGGCAATCAACGTGGCGTTCCAGATCTCGGGATAGCTGCGGGGCACGGAAGCCTCGGAGCCTCCCAGATTGTCGCCTTCGAAGCCTTTGTCGCCTTTGGTGTACCCCTGGTGCACGATCACGAATTGGGCTTTGCCGCGCCAGCCGTTGTCCCAGTCCAGTCCATCGTCGGTCGGGCCACTGATGAGCAGGTGGTCGATGCCGGCGGTGCCGCCGAAGAACTCCACGCCGTCGTCAAAGCCGCGGTGGACTTGCAGATGGCTCAGCTTGGTCGCCGTACCGCAGGCGCCCACGGTGATGCCGTTCAGTTCGTTGTCGGGGCCTACCAGCGATCCCGCGAACTCGACGCGTACGTATTTCAATTCACCGCAGTTGTGATCGTCATCCATTCCGCCGTATTGCCCTCTCGGATCATCGGCGGCCAAGCCTTCGATGTTGTTCTGGAGGAAACCCGGTGCGTCGCAAGCCGTGGTGGCCGTATCGCCGTCGCCCTGACAGGTGCCGTTGTTGATACGCGACTTTCCCAGCAAAACGATGCCGGCCAAGGAATCACCGGGGATGCGCTGACCGACCGGGAGGCTTGATGTGAAGACGATCGGTTTATCGGCAGTTCCGACGGCAATCAGTTTGCCGTCGCGCTTGGCGACCAGCGCCGCGGGGTTCGCGTTGTCCGCGCTGTCTCCGTAGATGGTCGATCCAGCAGCGATGGTCAGGGTTGCGTTGCCGCCGATGCTGACCAATCCCTTCAAGACGTAGCTGTTGCATTCCCATGTCGTGCTGGTCGTGATTTCGGACGGCGCCACGATCTTGTCGTCCTTGCAGGCGACTGTCGTTCCGCCCGCGCCGCCACCGTCGCCACCCGTGCCGGTGTCACCGCCGGTGCCGGTCGCGCCGCCGGTGCCGGTCGTTCCGCCCGTGGCCGCCACCTTTGTCTTGCCGCCGTCGCAGCCGTTCGCCAGGAGGCCAATCAGCAATACCGCCGCGGCGGTCCCCCCCGCGACGCGCGCCGTCCGCGCCGCAATCCTCATTCCGTGACGTTGACTCATGGTGATGTTCCTCCCTGTGCGATGTGAATGTGTTCGGGTCGAGTTCTGTGTGGCGTCTCGCTAGTAGTCGTAGGACAGCCCCAACGAGACGGTGATTCCGGGATACAACTGCTGCGCAACCAGGCTTCCCTGTTTCAGCCTCTTGCTTTGGGTCAGCAAGTTGCGCGCTTTCAGCTTCAGTTTCAGATGTGTGCCAATTCCCCAACTGCCCACGAAGTCCAACGAATGAAACGGCTGCTCTTCAATGTTCGGCAAAATAGCGTCGCCCAGTCGCGTTCCGACATCCGTGATTCGTGGCCCAACCACGTTGTATACGAGTCCCAGTGACAGCCTTGTTTCAGGATCCAAAAAACGCAGTGACAGATTGATGACGTAAGGCGCCTGCCCGGCCAGCCTGCGTGTGTTTCGCGTGGCCCCCGAGTCCACGATTTCGATCCGCGAGCTGATCAGCGACAAATTGCCGCCGACGTCGAACTTGCGCAGCAACCGGGACAGCTTGGACAGCTGGCTGCGTATCTCGAACTCGCCGCCGAAGCTGGTTGCGCCGCGGGCGTTCTGGTACTTCGAATCCAATTGCGTGCCCGTGCTGATGATTTGCAGCTCGATGGGGTCGACGAACTTCTTGTAGAAACCAGAGACCGCGACGATCTGGCCTTCGCCGAAGAACCATTCCCAACGCAAGTCCCCGTTGTGAATGGTCGCGGTCTTCAAATCGGGGTTTCCGATGATCAAACGATCGCGCAGGAAGTCGTAGTAGTCGTAGGGCGCCAGCTCGCGAACCTGCGGGCGACTGAGGGTCATCCCGTAAGCGGAGCGGAGGACCATGCTGTCACCGAGCGCGTACTTCAGGGCCGCGCCGGGCAACACATCCACGTCGGTGCGGTCGATGCGGTTCTTGGCCAGGTTCTCCGGCGTGTTGTCGGCCGCGAATGGGCTTTTGGACGCCACTTCCTGCGCGAACGCCTCGATGCGCGCGCCACCGGCGGCCGACAGGGGCCCCACGATCGGGGTCTCGATCAGGACGAAGCCGGCCAGGGTGCGCTGTGTCGACGTGTAGCTGTCGATTCCACGCGTGGCTTCCGTGATGCGGGTCAGCGGGCCCAGACCGTCGGCGCCGAAAAGGGTCTCGGGGTCGGAGGTATAGATGTTGGGATCCGACGCCGAAAAAGATTCCTGCATCTGGAAGCGCCGGTTCGTGAAACCGCGATCGGAAAGACCGGCGCGTCCACCCACCGTGGCCCAGGCCTGGGACCACAGCGGAAACCGCAGCTGCGCGGTGCCGCCGAGATCGACCTGGCCCAGATCGCTCCACAACCGGTCGGCGGTCGGCTTCCATCGATGAGAAAGTCCGCCGGACTCACCGTACGCAACAACGCGCTGATCGGGCTCGTCCCGTTTGCCAAGACCGTAGTAGGCGCTCCAGCGGAAGCGCGCGCGGGTTCCGCCCACGTTGCGGTGATCGCCAAGCAGTTGATTCAGAAAAACGGTGCGGCCCAGGAATCTGAACTGCCATTTTTCGTACGGTATCGTGGTGCTGACCTCGGCGTTGATGCCGTTTCGATAGCGGGTCTGATCGTCCATGCTGCGGTTGAACATGGTCAGCGCCGTCAGCGAATGATCGGGGCCCAGATCCAGGCTGGCGGTTCCGATGGCGGTCAACTGAACGCTGGTGGAACCGGACTCGAGGTCGTAGCGGTTGGTCTCCGTCGCGTCGCCGGAGGCGGTTGCCCCGGGCTTGGGGCGACTGACGCCGACCTGTCGTTCGGTGGTGTAGTCGTACACCAGCGTGGCTAGGTAGCCGAAGCGGCGTTGCTTGGCCAACTTCATGGAATCGCCGACAGCGAAATTGAGACCCATCTGGGGCATCCCCATGGTCGGTCGGATGTTCCAACGGTTCTGGAACTGCTCGCCCGCTGCTTCCACGGCCGCCGGGTCCGGAAACGGTCCCCCCGTGCTGCGGATCAGTTTCTTGCCGGCGACCACGGCGGGAAGGGCGCGCGTGCCGTCGTCGTAGCCCAGCCAATCGGTTCCACCACCCCGGTAGGCCAATCGATTTCGGAAGGTCGTCTGCGAGTTGTAGGCGGTCGAGAGGCCCGCGGAGACCAGGAACTTGCGCGGGAAGCTGACCGTATTCAGATCCAGCACGCCGCCAGCGAAATCACCCGGAATGTCCGGCAGAAAAACCTTCTGGATGTTCAGGCTGTCGATGACGTTGGTGGGAAACAGGTCGAGATCGACACTGGGAAAATCGGGATCAGTGTTCGGGACCGGAAGACCGTTCAGGACCACCTTCACGTAGCGACCGCCCAGGCCCCGCACGACCAACTGGTTGTCGTCTATCGTCACACCGACAACACGCTTGGCGGCGCTGCCGGCGTCGCTGGCTCCCTGCTGCGACATCTGCTGCGCGCCCATGCCTTCCCCGATGCCGCGGGATTCCTTTCGCAACTGATCCTGGGCGGCGACCGTGGTGGTATCCGCGCGATAGGGGATCTCGATTTCCTGGACGATGACTTCCTCGGCGATGTCGATCGGATCCAGCACCAGGTTCACCTTGGCGAAGGCGCCGCGGGTCACGGGCACGCGTTCCATGCGCGCCCCGTGGTGCAGGCCATAGTGCGATCGCACCGTGTAGGTTCCCGGCGGCAAAAACATCTGGAACCCGCCGAGGTCGTCGGTCAGTGTGGTTCGGACGTTGCCGTCCTGGCCACGCGCTGTTATCGGAGCCTGCGCCAGCGGCTGACCGGTCTTGCGATCACCGATCCGCCCGCGAATGCCCGTGCGGCGGTCCGCGCCTGGCTCGATCTGCGTCGTGTCTGGTTGCGATTCGGGGGCGGATGCAGGGGCGGATGCAGGGGCGGGCGCCTGCTCGACCTGGGGGGACAGGCGTTCCTCGATACCTCCGTCCGGACCTCCGTCCGGACCTCCCTCCGGCGCTGATCCATCTGGCATCGCCGCCGACGAGCTGGCGTCGGGTGTCTGCGCAAAAGCGGCGACGCCGGGCACGGCAAGTACAACGAGAGCTAGCGCGGTCGGAACGGTCGTGTAGCGAAGCATTCGGCCTTCTTGGCGATTGGGGTCTTGCTGCGAGCCGGGAGGGCGGTTTGCCGGTTCCGGGTCAGTCCTGAAGCTTTTCCGTCACCACGGCGATGTGGGCGGCGCCGCCTCCGCGTGCCAGATCGAGGACCTGCATGGCGCGGGCGTACGAGACGCCGTCACCGGCGTCGAAGTAAACACGGCGATCTCCGCGGGCGACCAACATCCGCCGCAGGCGCTCGGGAAAATCCCGGTCGGGAAACTCGTCCTGGTTGATCTGAATGCGTCCTTGCGGGTTCACCGTGACGACGATGGGCGCCTCCGCGTCGGGCTGCTGTTCCTCGGTCTGCGGTTCGTCCTTGTGATCCTTCTCGGGCACGTGAACCCAGAAGTTCTCTTTCATGGCCGCGGTCAGGACCATGAAGATGATCAGCAGCACCAGGACGACGTCGACCAGGGGGGTCACGTTCATCTCGGGACGCGGCCGCGCCCGTCGTCCCTTCTTGTCGACTACCGCCGCGCCAACGTCCATCGCCATTGCTTGTTGCTCCGTCTCTCAGTTGGCCGGCGCGTTGCCGTCCGCGTCCTGACGGTGGTTGACCCTCATCGAAACCCCCGGAAATCCGACGTCCTGCGCGATGCGGTACAGACGCCGCACTTGTGCGTATTTGGCGCCCTTGTCACCGCGCAACACCACGCGCTTGCCGGGTTCGCGTTTGGCCGCCGCCTTGAGGCGCGTCTCCAACTGGTTCCACGGGACCTCGTCCTCCTCGAAATACACGTCGCCATCCTTGTTGATTGACAGCATGAACGGTGGTCCACCCGCGTCGTTCTTCTTGTCGGGGTGAGTGATTCCCGGGATCTCGATCGCAAGGCCTTGCTGCAAGGCGGGAATGACAACCATGAAGATGATCAGCAACACCAAAACGACGTCCACCAGCGGCGTCACGTTCATCACGGGACGGGCCCGGTATCCTTTTCCGACCCATTTCGGTGTCATCGGTTTGTTCTTTGGCCTGGGATGCTGCGGTGAATGTCAGGCGGTGCTGGGCAGTGCCGCTTCGGCGCGTTTCAGCGACGGCGCCGGGACCTTCTCCGGTTGTTCGGACAGCTGTCCGGGAAGGCGCGGGCCACTGCCCGCCTCCAGGGTGTCGATCAATTCGCTCTGCGCGTGGGCCAGCCCAGCTTCGTATTTGGCCAGACGGGAGGACAACCAGTTGAACAGCAGAACGGATGGGATCGCCACCATCAGACCGTACCCGGTGACGATCAGAGCCTCGGCGATCGCAACGCCGATGGTGCCCATTCCTCCCGAGCCTTGTTGCCCGACCAGTTTGAACGCATTCAGAATTCCCAACACGGTGCCCAGCAGGCCGACGAAGGGGGCCGTCGATCCCGTCGACGCCAGGACGTTCATGCCGCGGTTCAGATCGGCGCTCAGCATTTCACTCTTTCGTTCCAGGGCCCGCCCCGCCAGTTGCGCCGCCTTCTCTTCGTTCTGCCCGCCGCGAAGCTGCTTCGCGAAGGTCTCGACGCCGGTGACGATGAAGCCTGCCAGGTGGCTTCCACGGTGTTGCTTGGCCAGCGTCAGCGCGCCCTGATAGTCGCCGGCCGCCAGCAGGGGGCCCGCCTTGCGCGCGAACTTGCGGCCCTTTCGATAGGCGACCAGCAGCAGGAACAAGCGATCGACAGTGACGTAGATACATCCCACCGCTTGCAGGGTGAGAACGGTCACGACCGCCTTCACCAGGACGCTCATGCCGCGCCACATCTCGAAAAGATTCATTTCCATGGTTTGCTTCCTTCGTTCGCTGTTCGCATCGAGACGTTGAGGGGACGCTGACTAGGCGTTGACTAGACGTTGACTAGACCTGGGCCGGTTTGAATACGAAACGCCGGCGGAATGGGTAGGGCACCTTCGTACCGTCGGGAAGATGGGCGGGTTCGAACACCTGCGCCCGGGCGCATTGCAGGACCAAAGCGTCGGAAATGAGTTGGTGCGACTGAAGAACCCTGGCCGCGGTGACCTTGCCGCCCGCGTCGATCATCATTTCGACCTCGATGCGAATGGTGGCGGCATTCGACAACAGCGCGTTCGGAACCTCAGGGGCGCGGCAACCCGAAACGAAACGCGGCGCCTCGATGGATTCACGCTCCTGCTCGGCCACCGGCAGCACGGGTTCGGGTTTCGGTGGTGGTGGTGCCACGACGACCGGTGGTGGCGGCGCCGGGGGAAGAGCTTTCTTCTCGATGACGCCATCAACGGCGCCGGTATCCTCGACCATCGCCAGATCGCCCTCGGCTTCCTGGGGCCGATCAGTCGGGATAGCCTTCAGGTCGACGACCTTCTGTCGTTTTGCCATTGCGCGCTTCAGCGCCGACGGTTTCACCAGCGCTTTGGGTTTGGGCGCGCGGATCGCGGGCAGGTTGGCGAACTCGACCTGTTGCTCGCGCTCGGCGCGATGCCTACGGACCTGATGCGCCGTGATCGCGCCTCCGACCAGCAAGGCAATGCCACCGAAGATGCCAAGCGACAGCAGCGCGGAGACGCCACGGCGTCCGCGCCCTTCTTGTGAACCCCTTCCGTCGAAATCCTCGAACATTGGCTGGGATAAGGGATACCCGTCGTATGTGACGATGATGTGTCACGATTTCGAACTCTTCGTGACAGAGCGAAGGCCACGGGCGCCCGATATTTCACGAAGGTATTGCCGATTCGGGCCCACAAACACGGCACGCGAATCCCATGAAGTTTCCGGAGTGTCACAGCTCCGTCACTTCGGTCATCTATGGTCAATTTCAATGATCATGGAAGCGCGACTGCCCGAGAAACGTGTGCTGGTGATTGAGGACGAGTCCGACATCCGCGATCTGCTGAGCTACAACCTGTCGTCCAACGGTTATCAGGTGCAGACCGCGGATACGGGCCAGACTGGCCTGGCTGCATTCGATTCGTTCACGCCCGATGTCGTGCTGTTGGACCTGATGCTTCCCGATGTGCCCGGCACGGAAATCTGCAGACGCATTCGGTCGAATACGGAGGCCAGGCAGCCGGCCATCATCATGCTGACAGCGAAGGGCGAGGAGATCGATCGCGTGGTGGGCTTCGAGGTCGGTGCGGACGATTACGTTGTGAAGCCGTTCAGCGTGCGCGAACTGTTGCTGCGGGTGAACGCGGTTTTGCGCGGGCGTGCGCCAGTCGGATCGGTGCCTGGGGCGCCGCGCCGCCCGGCGACGCCCCCGGCGGTGACAACACGAAAGAAGTTCACGGTCGGCCCGTTGCGGGTGGACGTCGACGGACACCACGTGTTCGTGAAGCACGGCGAGATTCACGTCAGCGCGATCGAGATGCGCCTGCTGGTCTACCTGATCGAACACCGTGGCCGCGTTCGCTCGCGCGAGGATCTTCTGGAAGACGTGTGGGGTTACAAGCCGGGTGTTTCGACCCGAACCGTCGACACCCACGTCAAACGGTTGCGCGACAAGTTGGGTGGTGCCGGGGGCCTGATCGAAACCGTGCGCGGCACGGGCTATCGTCTGGCGGACGCACACCCGGTGTTGATCGAGGGCGAGGACTGACGACGAGCGGCCGGGGTCTTCGCTGTCGGCTCCCGTCGGCTACGGGGCCAGTTCGATCGACTTGGATGTGCCGTTTACCTCGAAGGTGACGTTCCTGACCCTGACCGAGCCGGCGGTGTTGTCGTCGATCTCGCTGCCGACCTCAAACCGCGTGACCCACAGGTCCCGGGATAAGTTGTATCTGGTGACGACCCACTCGATGAGCGCTTTGGCGTCGACCGTCCCGGAGTAGCTGGTGAGAGGGCCACCCTGGACGTTGAATTGGTAGAACCGCCACTGGCCGTTGGCCCACGTGTCACTCTGATGACAAAGCTGGTAGGTGTTGTTGCCCGCCGTTACAGTCCCGGTCTGATCACAGGCCCAGCGACCGGTCTCCCAGCCCCAGAACACGATGATCTCGGCGAAGACCCCGGGGTTGGGATCCGTGGCGGGATTCCGCTGACTGAGCCACAACTCGAAGCTCATATTCCAAACGGTTGGTTTCGACAGGGTGATGGTCATCCCGTCTACCTTGGCGGTCCCGCTGGTGATGTCCTTGATCTGCCTAGGCAAGGCCGTGGTGGACGAACACGCCGGGGACGTCAACAGCACGTTGCCGGCACCAAAGGGAGCAACGCCGAACTCCAGTTCCGGGTAGTCGGGCTTTGCTTTCGCGCCACCGCAGATGGGACGGTTGAACTCCCAGCCGACGGTCCGGTCGGTGTTGACGAAGACCCGCTGGGTCGTGCCGCTGCAGCCGAGTTCGTCGGAGCCCCATCGGTTGTTGATCAACCGAATGTCACCCAGATTCAGGTAGGCGCGGGACGTGCTCGTCATGTCGCCGGGTTTCGCGAGGGGAACACCGGTGCAGTCCACTCTGGCGGCTGAGCCACCCGTTGATGTGACGCCGCCCGTGGCTGTCGCGCCGCCCGTGGAAGTTGTACCGCCCCTGCCGCCCGTGGATGTAGTGCCGCCCCTGCCACCCGTGGATGCCGTGCCGCCGGTGGCGATCGCGCCCCCCGTCGATGTCGTGCCGCCTCTGCCACCTGTGGAAGTGGTGCCGCCGGTGGCCGTCGCGCCGCCTGTGGACGTCGTACCGCCGCTGCCGGTCGCGCCGCCGGTGGATGTCGTGCCGCCCGTTGCGGTCGCGCCGCCCGTAGATGTCGCACCACCGGTCCCTGTTCCCCCAGAAGGGGAACCACAGTGAGCAAGCCCAAACAACGCAGCAAAGCAGGTGGTGAAGCGAATCAGACTCGATTTGGCCATGAGGACTCCCGGGGGTGTGGGGCTCCGAGGCAGGGGACCCACTCTAATGGGGCGTCGGAGCGCGGCAACTTGGGTCCGATATTGTGACAACGGGAGCCGCTTTTCCTCAACAATCGATCGTTGATGTACGGGACTTCCCACTGCCAGGTGCAGCTTCTGGAATATCGCTGCGCGCCGAGGGTGCACCTTCCCCATGCGGCGGCCTGGAACGTTAAACGCCTCCCGCTTGCACCGAATCGCTGCCGCTGCAAGTATGCCCCGCATGCAAAAGACTCGTCCGATCCGGGAAGGCGGCGTCCTGGCCGCACTGTTGGCCATCGGCCACCTTGCCTGTGGAGCATCCGCTGAAACGGGTCCGGTCACAAGCACGCTTTGCACCACAAGCTTCACGGCGTGCGGGGGCGACCCGACCGGTACCTGGAATGTGGCCGGCGTCTGTCTCGACGGGGATCTGGCGGCCGCTTTGAACGCCGAACGTTCCTCCGCCTGCGCGGCCCAGACGACCGGAGCGGACGTGCGTGTAACCGGCTCCGTGATGTACACGGCGGCGGCAGCCGGCGCCGATCCAGTCGTCATCTACAAAGGAACGACAGAGGAGCGATCCACCGAATCCGTTTCGCCCGCTTGCGCGATGGATACGTACGGTGTCACGACGCTTGATGCAAACGGCTGTACGCAAATCCAGACGATGCTCGTAAACAACGATCCGGCGAAGAAGGTCACCTGCGGCCTATCAGGCGTTAACTGCGGCTGCCGGGTGACCATCGTGCGGGCCAGGAACGTGCAGAACCTGGTCACGATGACCGGTTCGAACATCGTCGAGAGCGACGATGCGACCTACGACGTCTGCGTCACCGGCAACGCGATGGTTCAGAGGCAGACGCGCGCCGGCAACGTCGGCGCCATCACGCGCATGGAGAAGCGTTAGGCCTCCTGGCCCTGCAACGGGGATCGTCAAGCGCGGCGCTACACACGGCATCGCGTCCCCAAAATGGTTTCGGCAGTATGGGGCAACCATAGGGTTTGGACCCCCCTCCCACCCACGCCGGGTCGACCAGCGCGTCCGCGATGGTTCGTTCTCGATCCGTCCGAACGCTACCGACGGGCCGCCCAACCGCTGAAAGCCAAACCCGTTGAATTCGATGGGTTTGAAAAGCCGGTTCGGGTCAGGCCGCCAGTTGCGCCCAAACGACCGCGATCGACCGGCGGACCCGGCGCAGCGTGTCCGGCCAGGCCAGGCTGTACTTCATCGAGAACAGCCGCGCGTGCTTCACGCACAGGGGACGGTTCACGGTGACCGCTCGCGCCTCGGAACGGGTGTACCGGTAGGCGGAGATGTACTGGGGCGAAACGCCACACTTGCCCACGGAACAGCCGCGACCTTCCTCGCGGCATCGGGCCCCTTCCCGCGCTCCAAGAACCTCCAGTCGATATCCCCAAGCCATGGCAGTGATGTTCCTATCACGGGACTAGAGGGCACGCATCTTACTGAAGAAGTATTTCTATCTACTGAATATCAATACTGAAAATGGCGGTTGAAATCATCCGTTTCCGTGCTCCCCGTCACCCGACGCCCCCAGGCGTTCGCACATCCAGGCCACCACGTCCTGGGTCTCGAGGACGCCGACCAGGGCCCCGCTGGGGCTAACGATGGGCATCGCGCGGCCCCCCAGCGTCCACAACTTCCGAACCGCGTAGGCGACAGGGTCGCTGTCCAGCAGCGTTTCCGGATCGGCCGCCATGACCTTCCAGATTGGGAGATCCGCGGTCGGCGGGGTCGGGTCCAACATCCGGCGAACCAGTTCCCGTTCGTCCAACATCCCCAGCAGGACGCCATGCGATGCGACGACCGCCGCCGCTGCATGCCGCGCGCTCATCAACCGCAGCGCCTCGCCCAACGTGCACACGGGCGACAACAACAGGGGTGCCCGGCGTGGGACCTTGATCACGGCCTCGGTCAGCTGGTCGCGAAACGCGTGAAGGACTGAAATACCCGCCAGGATCCGCGGAGCGGGCGTGTCGTGACCGGAACGAACATCGAAATCGAACATGGCCACAGTATTGGCCGGCCAGCGTGTCCGCGTTCTGACGCTTGCGTGACCTTTCCGAAACGCTTCTTCGCGAAAAGGTTCCAACCGGTTCCTGGGCCGTTCGATGGTGAAAATTTACCGGCCTTCAACCTCAACGAAAACCCCTGGAAACACAGACTGGTGCATAATCCGGAACGAAAGTGGCCATGAAGGCATGAAGGAACGCACGATCGAACCCCCAGATGATGGGACGGCTGCCGGGATTCCACGCGCCTCGGGCGGATCCGGGGAAGGATCGACCCCGATAGCGATCCTGACCGGCATCCTGGCCCTGACCCGGGACGCGATAGCACGCGACCTGCTGATGGAGGTTGCCGTTCAACGGGGTTACGGCCTGTGTTGCGCGGCCGATGGCGTCGAGGCGATTCGGGTTCTGGGAACGGAGCCTCCGTCACTGGTTGTCGTGGACATCGACGCCCCCGACGGGCGGGCCCTGCTGAAGGTGTTGCGGGCGAACGAGGCCTGGCGGGGGATCCCCCTGTTCGCGCTGACGGCGAACAACAACCCGATGGTGACCGTGACGATCGACGCGCCGGTGTTTTTCAAGCCGGACCTTGGTGGTCTTGAAGAAGCGGTCGTGGGCCGGTTCGAGTCGGTCGAACACAACCTGCCCAGCCTGGACGTCTGGGCACGGCGAACGCCGAACGCCTGAGCGGCCTACGTAGCTGACGCTCACGTGGTCCCTGACCCACCGGGCGCGTCTGATGACGCCCGGCGATCCTGACGCGTTGGGCGTTCTCGCCTTTACGACGGCGGTCCCAAGAAGCAATATCCGGGACCATCATGATCAAACCGACTCGTGTGGCTGTCCTGCCTTT
The DNA here is from genome assembly GCA_031407985.1 of Pseudomonadota bacterium. Taxonomy (GTDB): domain Bacteria; phylum Myxococcota_A; class Polyangia; order Fen-1088; family Fen-1088; genus FEN-1088. The sequence continues at coordinate 26,527 of JANOJB010000208.1, forward strand.
GGTTTTGTCCGCGGTCCTGCCCGCGGTCCTGCCCGCGGTCCTGCCCGCGGTCCTGCCCGCGGTCCTGCGCTCGGTCCTGCGCTCGGTCCTGCCCGCGGTCCTGCCGTTGTTGGGCGCGGCGGCGTTGCTGGGCTGCGGTCCCTCCGTCGATCCGGCGGCCAAGGCCGACATCGATCGGCGGGTTTCGATCCTGAAACCCGCGGGGCAAAGTTACGCGGCCCCGACGGCGTTCGCGCCGCGTCCGTTTGCCGTCGGTCAGTGGACGCAACACAAAATGCTGGACGACAAGGGGCAGCCCGCCTTCATGACCTACAAGGTCGTCGGGGAAAACGCCGGCGCGTACTGGGTCGAAATGTCCAACGAAAGCTACATCGGCAAGACCATCACCAAGATGCTGTTGTTCATCGGTGATCGGATGAACTCGCAGTCGGTTGACATTCGCGCCGTGAAAATGCGGGACAAGGACGGGAGGGTGACCGAGTACGATCCGGCGATGCTGTCGCTGATGAAATCGCTTTGGGCCGGCGCGGTCGACATGTTGTTCATATCGTGGCAGGGGCAACCGCAGGAGGACGCCGCCGTTCCGGCCGGTACGTTCACGGGTTGTTTCAAGATGCGGACGGACGCCAGTTGGGGGCCGTGGAAGGCGGCCTCGCTGTCGTGGTCGCACCCGGACGTTCCACTGTCGGGCCTGGTGAAGAGCCAAGGCCTCGACAAGCCGCATTCGATGGAGCTGGTCGCCTTTGGGGATACCGGCGCGGTCAGCGAACTGCCCTAGTCAGTCGAAAAAATCAGTCGAAATTGGCCGCCGGAAATGGCCTGGCGGGCCGCGCGAACAGATACCCCTGGCACAGATCGCCTCCCAGGCGAATCAGCGTGTCGCGCTCGGCGGGGGTTTCGATTCCTTCGGCGATCATGCTGATGTTCAGATCGCGGCACAGACTGATGATCGATCCCAGCATCTTCTGCTTGGTCGGCGAACGATCGACACCGCGAACGATGGACATGTCGACCTTCACGACCTCGGGCTCCAGTTGGGCGAAGCTGGTCAGGCCGGCGTAGCCGGCGCCCAGATCGTCGATCGCGATGCGGTACCCCATGGCCCTTAGCCGCGCCATGCGGGGCATCAGATCGCTGATCTTGTCCAGCGCCGCGCGCTCGGTGATCTCCAGAACCACGCGCGAAGCGAACGCCGACAACGGCGAATCCGGCGACAACAGCGTGTCGTCCCGAAGGTCAGCCGGGTGAACGTTGACGAAGATCAAGCTGCTGGGGGGGACGGTGGCGATGGTTCCCGCCACATGGGCGCGGATGGCCTGTCCCAGAACATGCAGCCGATCCAGGCGATCGGCGGCGTCAAAAAGGTCGGCGGGATTGCGCAGCGTCGCCTCCTCGGTGCGCACCAAAGCCTCGTACGCGTACAGGGATCGGCCCGACCAAGAGATGATCGGTTGGTAGGCCATCCACAGACCGGACAGGGCGCGCCCGAAACACGCTTCCAGACCAGCCAGATCTCCCAGTTGGCGGCCGGCGGCATGGAACTGCTCGACGGCCTCGCGCCGAACCCGCGCCATCTGGTGCAGGCGCACGGCGCGCGCGACGACGTCCTCCATTTCGGTCGGGTCGACTGGTTTCAAGAGGTAACGAAAGGCGCCGTGTTCGATGGCCTCGGTGGCGCTGTGAACGTCGGGGCTGCCCGTCATGATGATGACCGGGACGTCCAGATCCTGCTCGCGAATCGCACGCAACAGATCCAGGCCGCTCATGCCCGGCATCCGGACGTCGGTGATAATCACGTCGAAGGAGTATTGTTTGAAACGGCGGACGGCGTCCGGCCCGTCGTCCGCCACATCAACGACGTAGCCGGCGGATTTCAACGTGCGTTCATACCCGCGGGCGACCAATAGATCGTCGTCCACCAGTAGAACGCGGCTGGGCTCTGCGGGGGCGACTTTCCCGAACGGGTCGAAGGGTTCGGGCTTCAACGACGCTGCGCTGGACATCTCCAAGCCTATCGGCGTTTGGTCGCCATTCATTGAGGCGATGGGCGTGCGGGACGCCGATCGCGCCCAGACCAGGTCAACGCGAGGCGATTGCGGGCCGATCGCCCCGGACGCGGACCAGGGTGCCGGGACGGGTTGTGGTGGCCGACACGACGGGGCTGCCGGGCGACAGCGCGGGCTTCGTGAAGGCAAACAACCACTCGGCGTCCCGGGGCGCCAGGTTCACGCACCCGTGACTGGTCGGCTGGCCGAAACGATCGTGCCACAGCGCCGCGTGCAGGGCTTTGCCGTCGGTGAAGAACTGCGCCAGCGGCACATCGTAGGCGTAAGGAATGACGTCCGTGTGGTCCAGATTGTCCATGCGCACCAAAGCATGCTTCGAAACGATGCTGAACAGTCCCGATGGGGTTGCCAGCGGACTGCCGCGCTGGCCGATGCCGGCGGATATCAGCGTGGCGTAGACCGGCTGGTCGCCCTGGTAGGCCACCAGCGTCTGCGACGGAAGATCGATGTCCAACCAGCGTTCCTGGGGACCCACGCGGCCGGGGCGCGGGGCGGACGCGGGAATGGCCAGGTCGGTCTCGCGGATCCAGCCCACCGGCAGGGGGCACCAGCCGGAAGCGCACGGACCGGTGAGCGCGACGCGGGTGTGCCTCGGGCGGGTCGTGACCAGCGGAGCGGAGGCCGAGGGGGAGGCGCGGACCTGGGCCTCGGAGGTGATCACCCAGCCGAGGTGCGGCATTTCGCCGGGCGCGATTCGTGACCCGGTGAAGGTCGACGGCCGCGATCGCGTCACGTCGCCGGACGGTAGCCATCGGCCATCCTGGATGCGGACGTAGCGCCGACCGCCGACCGATCGTTCCTCGGTTGCAACGAACCCGAAGCCGGGGCCGACATGCGTGCCCTTCGCCGCGGCATCGGGCCTGGTGGGGGGAATCGCGAACGCCGTCGTGCCCGCGGGACCGACCAGAACATAGGCGGCCGGAACGTGGTGACCGCCGCCGCTGGTCGCGAGCGGTTCGGGCGGGGGCACCGGATCCGGCGCGCAGGCGGAGAGCCCGCTGATCGCGCATGTAATAGAAGTGATCCAGAAGGCACGATTCACCGCAACACCTCCACGGCGACGGTGCGCACATCGGCGCGTCCCAGATCATCCACCGCGCGAACCGTGAACTGACCGGCGTTGGACGGCTTCCAAAAGAACGTCGCCCCCCGTGCCGCCTTGCCCAGGTACGACCGGTCGGCGAACCAGAAGATTTCCGCGGCGTCCCCGTCGGTGACGGCCTGCAGGGCGACGGTTTCGCCGTCGGCGTGGTGGGGGCGCAGCGTGTAGGTCACGCCGTCAAGCGGCGACGTGATTCTCGGGGGAGATCCGCGCAAGGCTTCGATCTCGCCGCAGCCGGCGGCCGCGGGAGGCAGCGGGCGCCGTGGCAATCCAGCCGCCGCGAACAGCTTAGCCAGATCCGACGGCCAAACCTCGAACAATTCGGTCCGCACGGCGGCCGGACCAAGCGCGCAGGTGCGTCGGCCGCCGGCATCGAGCGCAAGCGTGCGGTGAATCTGGCACGGCTCGATGGGCGAGCGCCCGGGGATGAACCACGACGAGCGGCGGTGCGCGCAGTGCGTGGTGGGAAGCCCACCGGACAGCGCGCAGATCTCGACGCGGCGAAGGGCGGCAGGTGGCGTGCGTTCGAACTTCGTGACCGAGGGATCGTGGGCAGCGATGGAGTCCACCAGTTCGAAGAACAACGGCGCCGCGGCCTGCGCGCCGATGAACGCAGGATTTCCGACGCCAGAAAAATCGCCGACCCAGACGGCAAGGACGTACGGCCCGAACAGGCCCACCGACCAGGCGTCGCGAAAGCCCCACGACGTTCCGGTCTTCCAGGCCACCGTCAGCGGGCGGGTCTGCGACGTCACGGTCGCTCGCGAATGGGGCCGTGGGTTGTCGGCCAGCATGTCCAGCACCAGAAATGCGCTCTCCTCGGAAATCAGGCGAAGACCATTTGTGTTCGCGTTGGCGCTCGTGTTCGCGTTCGGAGCGTCGGTTCCGGTCCGGAAGCCAAGCGGACGCATGACACCGCCGTTTCCCAACGCCGCGTACAGGCGGACCAGGTCCTGCATCGTGACTTCGCCGGTTCCGAGGACCAGCCCCAGGCCATAGTGGCCCTGGGGAAACGGCAGATCGACGCCCGCCGTTTTGAGAAAATCGTAGAGGTTGGGCCGACCGAGGCGGGCGGCCACCGCCAGGGCGGGCACGTTCCGACTGCGGACGAGCGCGTCCTTCGCCGACAGCGGTCCGGCGAATCGCCCGTCGAAGTTTTCGGGGCTGTAGGCCCCAAACGCGGTCGGGACGTCACGCAACATGGTGGCCGGATGGATCACTCCCTGATCCATTCCCAGCGCGTAGGCCAAGGGTTTCAACGTGGAGCCGGGCGACCGCCTGGCCAGGGTCCCGTTCACCTGACCGGCGATGTCGTCGTCGAAGAAGTCGGCGGACCCCACCAGCGCACGCACGGTCGCGTTTCGTCCGTCGACCAGCATGACGGCGGCGTTGCCGATTCCCCGGTGACGCTCGCGCGCCACGTAGGCGGCGGTGTGCCGTTCGATCACGCGCTGCAAACGAACGTCCAGGGTCGTTGCGATTGATTCCAGATTGCCTACGCTGACGCCCGGGGCGGCGTCTGCCGCCTCGTGCAGCACCTGATCCACGAAGTGGGGTGCGGCAAACGGCAGATCGTCCGGGCGCCGCAGCCGCGGCCAGGTGCGGACCGGTGGCTCGGCACCGGGTGCGCCCAGCGACGCGCGCGCGGTCCAGGAGGCCAGCAATCCCACGCGCGCGCGATGAAGCGCGGAAGTCGTCGTGGTCTCTGAGCCACCCGTTGGTTCCCCCGCGGCGGCCGGCGTGATGTTCGCGTCGCCTCGATCCCGCGCGCGGCGCGCCGGGCTTTGCGGGATCACGGCCAGGGTCAACGCCTCCGCCAGGGTCAACGCGGCGGCCGGCTTGCGAAAATAGATCGCGCTGGCGGCGCCCGCCCCCTCGATGTTGCCACCATAGGGCGCGACGTTCAGGTAGGCCTCCAGGATCTCGCGCTTCGAATATTGGGCTTCCAGATGCAGGGCGCGCGCAATCTGAGTCAGCTTGCCCGCGACAGTTCGCGACGACAGCGATCCAAGCCGCCGCGCCAGCTGCATGGTGATCGTGGAACCACCGATGCGTCGCCCGCCCGAAACGTAGGTCGCGTAGGCGGCGCGCGCAATCGCGATCGGGTTGAGACCGACGTGCCGGAAGAAATGGCGATCCTCGTACAGCAGCGTCGCTTCGACCAACAGAGGCGTGATGCGATCGAGTGGCGTCCACAGCCGATACTGGCCGTCGCTGGCCAACGTCAGGCGCAGCAAGGTCCCATCGGCGGCGGTCACAACAGTCGACAGCGGCACGCGCGCGGCCAGGGGAGGGTGGGGCAGCAGACGAATCGTGAGCAGCGAAACGACGATCATCACCGCCACCACGGCGAAGCGTCGCCAGGCCCGAATCCGGTTGAAAAAGTTGATCGCCGACGACTTGGTCATCGCGGGAGGACGGTGATCTTTCCTCCGGCGCCGCGCGCGATGACCGTGCTGTCGTAAAGCGCGATCGCCTGCACGGGCGGGATCGTGTATGTGCCCACGTTCGTGGCCTTGATGGCGTAGCGGAGTTCCCGGACAGTGGCGGAGCCGGGACCGTACAGGATCACGCGGTCCTCGCGTACGTCGCCGAATTCGAGGGGGAACGTGGCGCCGGGGAGCGCGATCGACAGCGCGAACGACGATGCGGTCGCGACAGTGTCGCCGGCGCCGGATGGTTGCTGGGAACCGTTGTCTTGGCCGTGGTCGCCTTCGGCTTCACCGGCGCCTTCACCTTCGCCCAGACTCTCGCCGTCGCCGCCCCTCTCGCCGTCCCCGCTGGCACTGTCCCCGTCGGCGCTGGGGCTTGGCCGGCCGGCTTGCACAACCGGTTCGAAACCGCCCGGCAGCAAATCGACGATCGCCAGATGATTCACGAAGGGCTTGCCCAGGGTGCGCAGGCGAATCACCGCAGTGATCTCCTCGCCAAGTTTTGCAGTTGTCGCCGGTTTTCCGTCGGCTCCTTCGTAGGTGCGGAAGACTTCCAGGGACCTTGATTGCGGCTTGTCGGGAATCGCCAGATCGAAACCCGCCTCGCCGACGACCCAATAGGCTCCGAATGCCCCCTGCGCCTCGAAGCGAATGCCCGTGGCGCCGGGAGAGAACGATGTCACCGGTAGCAGCGATTGCGGCAAGACCAACGGCCGGGGTTGCCCGCCGACGATTTCGTGGGCCGTCAACTTCCCCGCCGGTGCCGCGGCGGCGGTTTGACCGTAGGCCTCCAGCGCCAGGATGGACCATGCCGACGAATAGGTGTTGTAGCTGCCGCGAAAAATCGGATCGACGATGGCGTCGATCTCTCGCGGTGTCAGCCGGGCGGCCCGCTCGGGAAAGTGCCGCGCGGTGATGTACAGAGCCTGCGCGTCGTAGGCCAGACGGTCGTAGTACCAGTCGACGTCCGCCACGCGCGTCTGGCCGAACTGGATGCCGTCGATGATGTCACGCGCGGCCCGGTCCTGTTTCAGCAGGCGATAGGTCGCCGCCAGATACAGTCCCGCCAGATCGCGCCGCCATTCCTTCGGATGATTCGCGGTCAGGTGTTTCTCCTGAGCGGCGGCAAACGTCCCGGTCATCATTCCGCCGCGGGTCAACACGTAGGTCGCGTAGGCCCGGACGCCACCTTCGAACAAATTCTCGACGTCGGTGGCCGCCACGGTTTGCAGGTATGCGGTCGTGGCTTTCAGCATCTCGGGCGGCACGGCGAACCCGCGCTCCTTGGCTTCCATCAACATGTGCGCCGCCCAGACCGACGCCAGCCTGTCAACGTCGGGATTCGCGGCCCAGCGACCGAAGCTACCCTCGTCGTTCTGGCGCGCTCGCAACAATCCGATCCAGCGTTCTATCGCCGCCGATGACATCTCGGCCGAGTACCCGAACTCGGCATGGCGGCCCAGCACCAGCGGTGGCACCGCCTGACTGATGATCTGCTCGGTACAACCGTGGGGAAATTTCTCAAGGTAGCCGCGCAGACCGTGCGTCAGTCCCAGCGGCAGGTGCGATACACCGGCTTCGACGTGGCGAAGTTCCCCGTACAGGCGCCGTGCCACCGGCACCGTGACGCCCTGGTCTCGGACGTGCCCCGCCTGGAAGGTCGACAGATACGGCACCGCGGGTCTGACGCTCAGTTCGGCGGCCAGACGTGCCCGCGCGTTGCCTACGCTGGCGGTGAATGTCAGCGTGGCCGGGCCAACCGGTGCCCGCGCGCGGATCTTGAAAATCGCCGTCGCCTCGCGCAACTCGGCGATCTTCAGCCTGCGCTCCGCGCCACCGACCGCTTCGACGCCGCCGGCCGTCGCCATCGACAGAGTGACGTCGACTGCCTGTCCCGATCCCGTAAGGTTGTTGGCGACCGAAACGCTGACGTCGGTCTCGTCGCCAGGCGCCAGGAAGGTCGGGACGTTCGGCACGATCACGAAATCGCCGCGCACCAGCGCCCGCCGGTCGCTGGAGCCCAACGCGTCCGGGGCCACCGCCACCGCGATCACGCGTAGGGTACCGTTGAAGTAGTCGGGAACGTCGTAGATGATCTCGCGTTCCTTCGGACCGGCATCGACGATCCCGGACCAGAACGCGACCGGCTTCTGCTGTTTGCGCCGAAACGGGTTCAGATTCGCCCCGACGGCGCCGTCCGCGTCGCCACCTGGAGCGGCGGCACCGACCAGACGCTGAAACTCGGGCAGGATCAAATCCAGAATCTGGGAGGTCTTGACCGACAGCGCGCGCTTTTGAAAGAAGAACGCCAGAGGATCGGGGGCCTTGTAGTCGGCGACACGCAGGATCCCCTCGTCGACGGCGAACACGACGACCATCGCGGGCCGATCGGTCTTGACCTTGATGCGAAAGGGCTCGCCCGGGCGCGCCAACTCGGGGGTGTCGATCTGCACCTTGACCTGACGGCGCGCCCGGCTGATCGAGAAGGGAACGATCCCGTGCGACAGGGGGCTCATGAATACCTCTTCGGACGCGGGATCGCGGACGAAGGCCACGGACACGTAGCCGCCGCCTTCCAGCCCGTCGGGGACGCGGATGCGTTCGATGGTCGCGTTGGTTGTGGTCTTGAACCATTTCCAGGCATAGACGCGATCGCGCTCGATCGTGATCAGACCCGCTCCGGCGTAGGGGGCCTTGATCTGCATTTCCAGCTCCTCGCCGGGTGCGACGTCGGACTTCTTCAGCGCGATCTGCAACTCGGCGTTCTTTTCCACCTCGCGCGACAGGTTCCCGTAGCCGGTGACGGAAAAATCAATGCGCTGCAGATCCCGGGCCTTGTCGTCGCGAACCACCAGGGTGAAATCCCCGGGTTTGTCGGTTGGCAGCTTCCGTTTGGATCCGTCGGCGGGAATGCCGAGCGGCTTCGACGACACCTCGATCTCTTTCTTGACCGACTGGTAGCGATAGGTGCCTCGGTCCTGCCGTGCCAGCACTGAAACGAATTTGCGCTCGTACAGCACGACGCGAAGGCCGTCGGCCTTGATGCGCTGGCCGGTTGGTGCGACCGCGATCAACTCCACGTGCCGGTCCCCGCCCCGGCTCATGTACGACAGATCGCCGTCGGCCTTGTAACCCACCAGGAACGGCAATGGAGAGACCATGGTGGAGGCGCTCGCCACCACGCTGCGTCCACCCTCGGCCTCGAATCCTTCCGCCGTCAGATTCAGCATGTAAGTCGCGGCGGCGAACCGCTCCAGAGCCAGCTCGATTTCGGCCACACCGTCGTCGTTCGTGCTGACGTCCGGCAGGGTTTCGCTGACCCCGTCACGCGGGCGCAACGGATCGAAAAACCGATAGTCGTGCCAGCGACCCAGCGACGGAATCCAGGGCGTCAGCGTCAGTTTGGCGCGAACCTTGCGATTTGCGGCCGGGGTTCCGAACAGATTGGCCAGGGTCACGCGTGCCTGAAGTTTCTCGGGTGACACCCATCCTTGGGGATTTTCACGCGACAGGACCGCGTGAATCTTCATGCGATCGGGCAAAAATTCGCGCACCTGGACCGTAGTCGAACCGAGCAAATTCGACTGGTGGCCGTCCTTCACCACGTAAACGTTGATGCTGTAGGTACCGGCCGGCGCGATGTCCGGCGTGGTGTGCCGGATCTCCTCGAAGCCCGTCGCCCCCAACTTGATCTTCTGATCCTTGACCGGCAGGCCGCGCGCGTCGGCGATGACGATTTGCAGAGGGATGCCGGCCAACTTTCCCGACCAATCCTTGGACTTGACCACCAGCCCGATGCGGATCTCGTCGCCCGGCCGGTAGATGCCACGGTCGGAGAACAAGAATGCCGTCAGCCCTTTGGCCGCGCCGCTGGTGGCCTCTTCGCTGACGCCGCCGACGTCGAAGCGGGACGTGTCCAACTGGCGATCGCCGCGACCGACGGGAAGAAACGACTGGTCTTTGCCGGTCGCCACCAGATACAACACGGGTTCCTTCTCGCGGTGCAGATCCTTGAAGGTGGTTAAACGGGCGTGGCCCTCACCGTCGGTGGTGGCGTCCAGCACCCGCTGGCCGTTCTTCCCCAGTACCTCGATCCGCGCGCCCGCGACAGGCTCGCCGGAGCGAATCGAGGTTACAAAGGCATCGTGGGTTCCATCCGCGTTCTCCTTGACCAGCAGTCCGAGATCCGACACCAAGACCAGGCGGCTGTCCGCCTCGCCCAGCAGTTGTTGCTTGTCGGGATCCCAACTTTGCGCGCGCAACAAGAACAGCCCGCGCCGCTCGGCTCCCGTGCCCGCGATGTATTTCGACAGGTCCAGCGCGTCGTACTCGGGTTTTCCGGGGGCAGCCCGCAGCCTGTGAACTTCCTCGAAGAATTCGGCCAGGTTGGTCTGATCGAAGCGGTAGCTCCAGCCCGGGTGGGCGAAATCCCCATGGCTCTGCGTGATCAGATGGTGAATCTGATCCGGCAGCACGCGGCCGATTTCGTATTTGATGGCCGGGATGTCGCGCGCCAACACCGGCAGCTTGCGATCGCCGCTGGTGGCCAGCAGGGCACCGTTCTGCAGGATCCGCAGCATCCGCGGATACGGCTGGACCGTGACAATGGTCTGGAACGTTTCACCCAGAACATAGCCGCCGAACGCGTGTAGTCCCTTTTCGACACTGACATACAGGCGTCCGCCCACCGGCACCTGAAGTTTGAACGAATGGGGCGTCGGGAATTCCGCTTCGCTGGCAATCGGCGTCAGCGCGACCGGCGTTCCCCGTTTCAAATCGTCGGGTCCCACGACAGACGGATTGCCCCACTGCGCGGGCTTTCCATCCGGCGTCTTGTCGGGCAGCAGGGTCACGCGCAACGCCTTGGCGATCTCCTTGTCGGCGACGCCGACGCTGGTCTCGACGATCAACGCCTGCTCGGGTTCGTAGCGATCGTTGTCGACCAACGTCAGGTTCGCCGACGTGACCTTCAGCAGGTTGTACAGGCCCGGGACCACGACTTTGTCGGTGATCTCTTTTTCGTCGGGCGGTCCGCCGCGCGCCGCACGGGCGCCGGGGGCCAGCGTCACCCAGAAAACGGCGTCGTGGCGTGGAATCGTGATGGGCGTGGAATGAACATAGGCCGCGCCCTTGAAGCGATCGTAGGTGACGTGCGCCGCGTAGTTCGATGGCGGATCCTCCTTGTCCGACGGCACCAGACGCAGACCCAGCCGTTTCTCGAACGTCGCGGGATCGACCGGGTGCGTGAAATGAAACGTAGCGACGATTTTTTTCAACGCCGCGTTCACCGGATCCTGATGGAACTCCACCTCGTTGATCCGGGCCTCGAACGCGGCCGTGGTGAAAGGCAGTTCGTATCGGGCCAGTTTGATGTGCGAGGCGACCAGACCCTTCTTCGCCAGGCGAATCGTGAACTCTTGCCCGACGGGCCAATCGGTCTTGGGGGCAAAAGTCAGCTCGCGATCGGAGATCCAGCGCCAGACGCCGTCGGGCTTGGCGACCCTGGCCGCGGGTCCGGCGCCCGTGAGTCCACGCAAAATGCCGCCGGGTTTCAGTTCCAGCGTCACGCCCGCCGTGATCGGTTTGTCGATCTTGTCCAGCGGAGCGACCGAATCGTCGAATTCGATCCGAACCGGCTTTGGGCGGATCTTCTCCTCGATGCGGGTCACCTCGGGAGCGATCACCTTGATGGCGACGGTGATCGGTTTCGGCCGATGTTCCCACCAGCGCATGAACCACACCCCGCCGCCGATTGTCAGCAACACCGACGCCAGCAGCGCCAGCGCTTTTGCCTTGTCGGCTCTCGCCCATTGGCCGCCGCGCTGCAAAGCACGTCCGATTGCGCGTCCCCACGGCGGGGGACTCCACGACGGGCGGCCGAACGTGGCCGCGAGGCCGCGCCCTAGCCGCCGGGTCATGCGTGCCATCCGGCCCACGGTGCCGCCTCCGTCATCATCGCTCGCCATCCGAACCACCTCCGCGGCAACCGCCGCCGCCGCTAGGCTCGGGGCGGGGCAGGGGGCATGTCAAGCGCGTGGGGGGACCGTCGCCGCTCAGGAGTTTGGTCCAGTCGCGGCTCGGTACTCAGGGGCTGGCTCTCCCAAGGGCAGCCTCTGATGTGTAGCCCACGCGCCCGTCCGGCAACCTGACCTGCCTCCAGCCCTTGGTGACGATGGCCGAAACCGACACTTGCCCCCCTTCGGGCACGCGCGCAAGCAGAGGTGCAACGATGAACGGTCCCGTTCGGACCTCCAGCGGAACCCCGCGAACCACAGCCGTCTGCTTTTCGGGCGCGGTCGACACCGGCGATGGGGCTTGGCCGGGGTCGTCGTTCGAAGATGCTGGTTGTCGGTACACGATACAGGCGCCTTCGACGGATGCGTCTCGATACCGGGAGCGCTGGTGATCAATCGACGTAATCAACAGCGCATCGCACCCGGTCTGCGCGGCCAGACCTCGAAGGTCCGCAATCAATGTTTGGGTGCCGCGACGGTCGTTGCCCTCAAGGACCTGCATCAGGCCTACGGTCACATGGGGACGTGTGGGAGGCGACACAACAAATATCTCGACGCTCTCGATGGGACGTGACGCCAGGGGTCGCGGCGAAGGCAGAAGAGCCTCGTAGTACAGGTGATTGGCGCACGCCGGAACCAGCGATGCGACAACCAGAACGGCAAGCGTACGAATCACGGCGGGCGATGATAGCAACGTTGCGGCAGGTCGATCACCTGTAGTTTCGCCCAGCGAGTTGGTGGGCGCTCGACCTGGATGCGGCCGCGCGAAAACGGCCGTGCCCGCGCGTGGTTCGCGTCAAGCGTCCGCGATCAAGGCTGGAGGATCGCCTTCAATCACAACCAGCGCCTCGTCTGACGGGCGCTTGTCACCACGGGTGCTCGTGGAACAAGGTTAAGTTGAATTTCCGGCAAGGGCCGCTTCCGGGCCGTTGAGCGTTTCAAGCTGGGCCCACCGGGCATACAGGCGGTCGATCTCCGCGCGGATCTCGGCCGCCTGCGTACCTATCGTGGTCAGGCGGGTCGCATTCGACACAACGTCAGGGTGAGCAAGCTCGGCCTCAAGCACCATCGCTTTCGCTTCGGCGTCCAGGATGCGCGCCTCGATGGTGTCGAAGTCCTGCTGGTCCTTGAAGCTCAGCTTCTTGCGTTTCGGCGCAGTGCCCGCGGAACCTGCGGCCGCTTTCTTCTGCGACGACCTGGTCGGCGTCTGCGTGGCGTGCCACGTTTCCCACTGGCCCAGGCCCACCATGGGCGTCACGCGCCCCTCCTCGCCGGGTCGCGTGTGAAAGGCCAGCAACTGCGTCGTGACCTGGTCCAGAAAATACCGATCGTGCGTCACCAGGAGGACGGCGCCCTCGAAGCTGGTCAGCGCATCTTCCAGCACCGCCAGCGTGGACAGATCCAGATCGTTCGTCGGCTCGTCCAGCACCAGGACGTTGGCGGGCTGTAACATCAAACAAGCGATCAGCAGCCGACTTTGCTCGCCTCCCGACAGGCGCCCCACCGGCTGGGATACCTGTTCGGACCGAAACAGAAACCGTTCCAGGTAGCCGTGGCGGTGTTGGCGCGCGCCCCGGAATTCGACGAAATCGCCGTCGGGGCAGACCGTGTCGGCCACCGACCGCGCGTCATCCAGCGCGTCGCGGTTCTGATCGAAGTAGGCTACGCGCAGGCCATCGGCGCGCAACACGGTTCCGGTGCTGGGCTCGTCTTGCCCGGTCAGCACGCGCAACAGCGTCGATTTACCGCAGCCGTTCGGTCCCAGCAAACCCAGGCGCGTGCGCGGACCGATGAACAGGTCGACACCCGAGAACACCGCGCGCTCACCGAAGTGCTTCGCGATGCCGCGCGCTTCGATCAGACGTTTGGGGCGCGGGCCCCCGGCCGTGTCGCCGTCCTGAAAGTCCAGGTTCACCGTATCGGTGCGGTTGCGACTTTCCAGGTTGGCGACCTCGGTGGCCAGCGCCCCCGCGCGCTGGATGCGCGCTTCTTGTTTTGTCGAACGTGCCTTGGGACCCCGCCGCAGCCACTCGGTCTCGCGCCGCAAGGTGTTTTGCAGCGTTTGCTCGCGGCGTTCCTGGTTCGCCATCGCCTCGGCCTTGCGTTCGACGTACGTGACGTAGTCGCCCGCCACATCCAGGATCCCGCCGGCGTTGCGGCGATCCAACTCTAGAATGCGGTTCGCCACGCGCTGCAGGAACAACCGGTCGTGCGTGACGGTGAGGGTCGCGAAGCGCGCATTGGCCAGCAGGCGCTCCAGCCACAGGATGCTTTCGACATCCAGATGGTTCGTCGGCTCGTCCAGCAGCAGAAGATCGGGATCGACGACCAGCGCCCGCGCCAGCGCCACCCGTTTGCGCCATCCGCCCGACAGGTGCGCGGTGGTTGCGTCGGGATCCAGGTCCATCTTGCTCAACCATTCATCGACCCGCGCTTCGTCCTCCCAATCGGCATGACCCGTGTCGGGCAGACCCGCGCGCACGGCATCGCGAACCGTCGCCCCGGACAATTCGGGCACCTGCGGAAGGTACCCGACGCGTAGGGCGCCACGGCGCGAGACGTCGCCGGCGTCGGCGGACAACTGCCCGGCCAGAATCTTCAGTAGGGTGGATTTTCCAGCGCCGTTGGGGCCGATCAGGCCCACGCGATCGCCGTCGGCAAGGGTGAAACTCACCCCGTCGAACAATGGGCTTGCGCCAAATGAATGAGATAGATCCCGGGCCGAGAGCAGAATGGACACGGGGCGCATACTAGACCACGTACCGGCGTCGGTCGCGGTTGGGTCGGGCGAAGTCGTCCCAGGGGGCGTGATTCGGGCCACAGACCAGCCTGAGGCTACCCTGCGTCATATAGTGCGGTCGGGGTTTTCGGGGTTGACGATTCGCCTATCCTGATCCCAACTCACGGGAGGTGGTGAATATGAAAAATCCAGGACTGTTGTTGATCGCCTATTTCGCGTTCGGATGCGCGACCCAGAAATACGGGTTTCGCCCAAGCGGGCCGTTCGCGACCGCCGAGGCGGGTTTTCCCGCGTCCCAGTATGCGGTGCCACCCGGGGCTCCCAAGGGCGAGGTCTACGTGACGTCCTTCGGAACCCGCGAGATCGACGCGGGCGGCGGCGCGACGTCGCAACTGATCCACGTTCGATTGGCGGTTTCGAATCAGACCGGGGAATCGGTCTGGTCACTGGATCCTGCACAGCAGGCACTGGTCGCCGGGGGCGCTGCGCCCCAGCGTCCCGACTTCATGGAGATCGACGGCAAGCAGGATGCGGATTCTTCCATCCAACGTGGGAAACGAAAGGTCTTCGATCTGTACTACAAAATGCCGGGTGGAGGCGCCGACGCGGGCGCGCTTCCCGCGTTCGAGTTGCAGTGGCAGATCAACACGGGCGCAGAATCCGTCGCCGAGCGAACGCCCTTCGCGCGTGAGCCCTACCAAGACTACGGAGAGGCCAACCGATCGTATGTTGCCGTCGGTGTCGCCGCCCCCTGGTGGGCCTATGGTTACGGGCCCGGCTATTGGGGCGGGTACTACCGCCCGTGGGGATGGGGCTATCCGGGTTACGGGTATGGGCCCTACGTCGGATTCGGCGTGGGCTATGGTGTGGGCTATGGCGGCGGCTTCCGCGGTGGTCACTACGGCGGCTACGGCGGGGGACCGCGTTTCGGCGGGGGAGGCGGATTTGGGCGTGGTGGTGGTGGTGGCGGGATGCGTGTTCCCTCCGTCCGGGGCCGACGATAGCCTCGGCGAGGCGCTGGGACATTCTTGCCCGGTCGGCGAGACGACGGGCAACTCGACGGCTTTCCCGCTGGTCTGTCTCGGCGAATCGGCGCGCAGCGCGGGCAGCATCGGCGGGCGGACAAGAATAGATCTGGCCGCGCGTCGCCCGGGCGAATAAAACGCCAACCATGGGGGTTCCAGAACCGAGATGACCAATCGCCAAAAAACTTTTCGCCCGTCAGACCTTCACCCGTTGACCCGGATGATGTTGACCGCCGCCTGGATCCTGCCGCTGGGTCTCGTGATGATCGGATCGGCGCGGGGCCAGGCCCTGGCGGCGCCGGCCACGACGCTGGGATCGGGTGCCGCGACCGTCACGCCCAAGATCGAGATGCCCGCCGAGGCGCGCGCCATGTCGGCGGCCTTTGCCGCCGCCGCGAAGGCCCTGCGCCCCAGCGTCGTGCGAATCGATGTCGAGTCCGGACCGCCTCGCGTGGCCAATCAACATCGGAAGGGTCGGCCACAGGGACCAAACGGCGATCTCCCCGACATATTCAAACACTTCTTCGATATGAATCCCGGCGATGGCCCCGGAGTACCTGGGGGGCCCCGGCGTGGAACCGGATCCGGCGTCGTGATCGACACGGCTGGTGACGTGGTTACCAACCGCCACGTGGTGGAAGGCGCGTCCAAGGTCACGGTCACGATGTGGGATGGCACGGAGGTCCCCGCCAAGGTCGTGGGGGCCGACGCGCGAACGGACGTCGCGGTGGTGCGGCTGGAAAAAATTCCACGGGGACTGGTCGCGGCGCGATTGGGCGATTCGGAAAAAATCGACGTCGGTGAATGGGTGTTGGCGATCGGCAGCCCCCTTGGTTTGGAACAAACCGTGACGGCGGGAATTATCAGTGGCAAGGGGCGCGCCGGCCGTCGCGTTCAAATGTCCGGGGATCGCGTGCGGTCCTATATCCAGACCGACGCCAAGATCAATCCGGGAAATTCCGGAGGGCCGCTGGCGAATCTGAGCGGGGAGGTCCTTGGCATCAACACGTTGATCAACGCCGGACCGGGCGGCGCCTACGGGTTCGCGATTCCGATCAACGAGGTCAGGCGGGTCAGCCAGGTCCTGCTGAAGGACGGGCGCGTCCGCTACCCGTACCTGGGAGTCATGGTGGGGGATCTCTCGGAACTGGAACCCGCCAAGAAGGCGACGTTGGGGGCGGTCGCGAATTTGCCGGCGCGCGCGGCCTTCGTCAGCGAGGTCACGCCGGGAGGCCCGGCCGCGAGGGCCGGCGTGCAAGCGGGCGATGTAATCACGCAGATCGACGGCCGGAAGATCGAATTCGGCGCGGATGTCGTGGACTATGTGTCGTCGCAGTCCATCGGTACGAAGGTCAACCTGGCGTATCTGCGGGGCGGAAAGTCATTTAACGCGGCGGTTGCCCTGGGTGAATTGCCGGGCGGCGAAGAGCCGAAGGTGGCGGATTCCGGAAAGGTGGGTCTGGGTCTGCAGACGCTGACTCCAGAGATTGCCGGATCGCTGGGGTTGCCGCCCAACACCAAGGGAGCCGTCATCACGGACGTCGTCGCCGGAAGTCCCGCCGAGCGCGCGGGTCTGAAAGCGGGCGAGGTCATCGTGGAAGTCGATCGGAAACCGGTGGCGTCAGTCGAGGAAGCGACGGCTGCATTGCGTGCGCCCCGGCCGGCCGGCCATCTGGTCCGTGTTCGCGGCGCGTCCGGCGCCCGGTTCGCCACGATTCCCGCCAACTGATCACCGGGCGCGGGATCTCGCCACGCGCGATTCCGCGTCGCCCACGGTCGAGGGTTACTGCAACTCGTAGTCGCCGTTATGCGGCTGACCCGGCACGACCTTCAGCATCTCCATCTGCTCGATGTCCTTGTCCGGTCGTTTCAATTCCAGCTTGCGCACTCCGCAGGCGACTTTCAGGTTGTCGATCGGGGTCTTCCGACCGGTGTTCTTTCCATCGATCCAGACCTGCGCCCACGGACGTGACGTGATGTGAATCGAGCAGGCCTCGGGGCCACCGCCCAAAGAGGGACGCGTGGCCGGAGGCGGATCCGGGGTGGAAGCTACGGTCGCGGTCGGCGCGGTCGGTGTCGGCGGCCGGCGTGCCACGGGGCGGGCGGCTGCCGCACGCGCGGGCGCGCCGGGCTGACCACCGGTCATCGACGCAGACGGCGCGACGGCGGGTACCTGGGGTCCGACGGCCGCTGCTGTCGGCTGACCCGACGGCATTGCGGAGCGACCTGACGCCGTTCTAGCGGGAGGGACGGCGGGCGCGGCCACGGGGCGCGCAGCGACAGGAGGCGCGGCCACAGGAAGCACGGGCGCGGCGGGCGGCGGGACCGGCGCCTGTGTTGCGGCCGGTGGCGGGGCCCCTTGTGTCGCACCCTGTGTCGCAGTCTGCCCCGCCGTGATAGCAGGCGAATCCGTGCCGCCGGTCGTGGCGAGATCGTCCGTGTCGCGCGACATCAGCACCATCGCGCCCACAATGACCAGCAGCAGCACGCCGGTCGTGGCGGGAAAAATCCACGCGCGTCGTTCTTGCACAGCCGCCCAGATGGTTGACATCTTGTCCCCCAACGAACCACCGTCCGCTACCGCATCGGGGTCGGTGGGCCCCGACGGCGCCAGCCGCAGGGCGCTCTTGGGGGCTCCATTCACGCTGGGGCTGGGTATCTTGGCGGGGCGTCCGATGGGCAGACCCCGTCTTGGTGGTTCGACGACCGAATCCTCGATAGGCAGCTCGTCCTCGACATCGTCGATATCGTCGACACTGTCGACCACGTCGTCCGCGTCGTCGTCGGCGTTGACCTCTTCGTCCTTGCCAAAGAAGGGAGACCGACGAATCTGGGTTTTGGCGTCGTCGGTGACCGTTGGTCCGGAGGTGGGCCCCAGCACCAGTTTCGCGTCGTCGTTCGCGTCGTCCGTCTCGTCCGCGCCCGAACCTTCGATCTCGATGTCGTCGTCGGTATGAACGGGCGACAGCGTCCCAAGATCCAATTCCTCGGTAATGTCGCTGCTGGGTTTCACGGGAAGGGCGGCACCCGCCGGGGGTGCGATCGGGGCGGGTACGGAAATGATCTGGGTCGTCTCGGTCGACTTGTCTCCTACGGCGGCGGCGATTCGCAGCTTTGAAGCCAGTTCGGTGACGCCGCTCCACCTTTCGGAAGGCGCGAACGCAAGCCCGCGGCGCAGCACCTCGTCCAGCGCCTTGGGAATGCCGGGCACCAGATCCGCGATCGCGGGTGGTATGCGAGGCGTCGCCACGATGCCGGCCAGATCCGCGCTTTCCTCCGAGAACGGCAAGCAGGCGGCGATCATTTCGTAGGCCAGCGCGGCCAGTCCGAACTGATCCACGCGTTCGTCCAGGGTCAGGACCTTGCCGAAATTTTGTTCAGGCGCCAGATAACCTGAAGGGGCAGGGATCCGGGCCGCCGCGCGCAGTTCCTTGGCCCAGCCGAATCCGGACAGCTTCGCCGATGGCTGGCCGGAGATGGGCAGGATCACGTGCGCGGGGCGTAGATCCCCATGAACCAGGCCAATCTGGTGGCCCGCCGCCAGCGCGGCGGCGATCGAGTCAACCAGATCCACGACGCGCCCCAGCGGCAACATTCCGCTGTGGGTCATCAGATCGGTCAGCGACTGGCCGTTCGGGCGTTCCATCACGACGAAGGCAGGCACCTCGCCACTGGCGTTGCAGTCCAAGACCTGGACGGCATGGGCATCGCGCAACAGCGATGCGACGCGCGCGCCGCGCTGAATGCGAGACGACGATTCGGGCTGCGACAACGACTCCGGCGGAAACAGCCGGATCAGGAACCGACCCGGGATACGTTCGTGGGTCGCCTCGTAAACCGGATCATCGCTGTCATCCAGGCGACGTCCCAGGCGGTACCCCTTCCCCAGGACCGCCCCGCGAAGCTCAAGTCCCTGCGTCATTTCGCGGATGGTACTACGGCGCCCGGCCGCAATTTGCAATGCCCCCAAATTCGGACGTCTCGAAGGCGGGAAAGCGCGCAAATCCCAACCCACGGCGTGCGCGTAGGGCCTTGGTGGAGCCCTTTGAAGCCAAGGGTGCTCGCTCCCACCATGGGGTGCATCCTGTATACCCGCATCTTCCCCCGTGATTTCCGAATCGCCCCGCCGGGAGCGCCCTTGGCGATGGCGCGGCGGGTGGGGACGACGTCTGGACCGCGCCGGTCGGGTTCAGTCAAGGTCCCCGCCCGCCGATGATCAAGGGGCGGCAAGGTCCGCGACGGCGAGGTTCTGACCCATGATCGAGCGGCGCGAACGACGCGCGGAATCACGCTCGCGAGCGAGCGGCGGGTTCACATTGCTCGAAGTCATGGTCGCGTTGGTGCTGGCCACGATTGGCTTGCTGGGCACCGTTGCCGTTCAGCAGACGATGTTCAACGCGACGGCCAACGCCGGCGATGCCGCGATCGCGACGCGGTTGGCGATGCGCGCGATGGAGGAATTCGACGCCAAGGTCATGACGGCGGGGCCACCGGTCGTCGATCAGATGGCGGCGGCCAGCACGTCGGGTTGGACCGTGTCGGGTTACCTGAGTCCGCTTGGGGTTAGCTCCAGCGCGCAGACGGTCGACCATCGGTTTAAACGCGAGGTTCAGGTCACGAACCTGGGTTTTAGCCAGCCGTACAACGTCTCGGTTCAGATCACGTACGCGCTTGATACGGGCGCGCCCAGGGTGGTTCGCCTGGACAGTCAGCGGTGGAAGACATGGTGAGCCGCGTCTTGGTACGCGCCCGGAATCACGCGACGGGAGGTCACCGCGATGGTGGTCTGACCTTGGTCGAGTTGATGGTCACGCTGGTGATCGCCGGTTTGGTCACGTCGTCCTCGTTTTTGTTCTTCGCCGGCCAGCGCCGTGTCTACGATACCCAGACCAAGGTACTGGGAGTGCAGCAGAACCTGTGGGGCGCGATGGACACGTTGTCGCGGTTCGTGCGCGCCGCCGGCACCGGCATGATCGGCTGCGTGAACGTCACCGATCCGACACCCACGGGACCGACGCCGCCGCAGACCGGACTGCGTGCGTACACGGCGGGTCAGCCGGGACAGGTGACCCGGTTGGCTCCGATCTGGATCGTCAATGGTGCGGCCGGCGCGCCCGACAGCATTACGGTCGCGTTCGGGGCCGGGACCTTTGGAAATTTCAGCGACGTGGCGCTGGGCGCGACCGTGTCAACCGCGAGCGATCCCGTGACGACACCGGCGGGTTTGACCACGGCCTTTCGCGTGGGCGAGTTCGCTTTGTTGGTGGACACCACGAGTTTGCCCGCCGGGCCACCGGTCGGTGATCGCGGATGCACGCTGTTTCAGATCACGGGGATCGACGCCGGCGGCAACACGTTGAACCGGGCTACGACCTCACCGTTTAATCCGCCCGGTCCCATCGCTGGTTTGGTGCCCTTCGACTACGTGGGGGGGGCGTCGCCCAAGACCGGGATTCGGAACTTCGGCACGCTGTCTTGGGTGCGATTCTCGGTGGACGCGACCGGCGCTTCCCCGCGTCTGATGATGTCCCGCCTCGATGGGCAGGCGGGGCCCACGACGCCGCAGATCTTGGCCGACGGCATCGAGGACCTTCAGATCGCCTATTCCTGTGATCTGGAGCCAGCGGCGCCCGTGGGGCCCGACGGCGTGTTCTCCGAGGGAAACGACGCGACGGCGCGGGCGAACGACGAATGGACGTTCAACGCGGCCGGGGACGTTCCCCCGGCTGGTTGTGTTCGGCCGCAGGCGATCCGTCTGACCGTCATCGCGCGGACGACCGAGGGTGACGACAACCTGGCGGGCGCCACGGGAAACGCCAAACCCGCCGCGGAGGACGGACTGGCGGGCGCCAAGGACAACTTTCGCCATCGCGTGCTGACCACGATCGTGGCGCCGAGGAATCGATGATGAAGGCGATGAAGCGCGCACCCGGCGGCGGTATCGCCGTGTCGTCAAGGCGCGACCGTGATCGTGGCGCCGTGTTGTTGTTGATGATGATGTTGATCCTGGGGTTGCTGGGTCTGGGTATCACGGGGTTGTGGCTGACGTCCGGAAACCTGCAGGTTCAAGCCAACACCAACCTGCGGGCCCAGGCACTGCTGGTGGCCCAGGCGGGCATCGAGCGGGCGCGGGCCGTCCTGAACGCCGGTGTGAACGTGGACCTGATGCTGGCCGGCCAGAACAACGGCATGGACGACGTTCCGACCGCCGTGGACGCGGCCGGACGTCCCACGGGGGCGGGCGCGGTCTTCATGGACGGCGCGGCCGCCTTGTGGAACGTCAGCTTCCCGCCGGCTTCGTTTGGGCGTCAGTCGTCCACGGCCCCCATTGCCGCGACGATGGGGAGCTACAGCGTTTGGATTCGCAATGACACCGCCGAATGCCGTGCCGGCCTGTTCACCGATGACACGAACGGAACCGTCCTGGTTCGTTCGCGCGGCGTCGCGGCCGACAACTTGACCAGCGTCGTGATCGAGGTGGCACTGGGGGCGACCCCCGCCGTCCCCGGCACACCGGGTGTGTCGGCCGGGCCCCCACCCGTCTTGTGCGTGTCGGGAAAGAACGCCTGCGACGACAACAGCTCGACCGTATCCGGGGTCGTAGCGAATTAGCCTGACCGCATGCGGGGATAGGCGGCCCCCAGGAAGTGGGTGTGCTGCCTCCATCAAGCCCGCGCGGATTCCGCCGAGGGTGCGTAGAGGGCCCGTGTATCCGCGGGTTCGACGATGCCAAACCAATCCAGACGCGCGGCTGTGTTCACGACCGGGCGAACGACCGCGCTGGTTCTGCTGGCGGTCGCGCTGTTTTCGCCGGGGCCGGCCACCGCGCGGGTCGATCCGCTGTCGATCATCTCGCGGCAGATTCACAAGCCGAACATGCTGGTGGTTCTGGACACGTCCGGATCGCTGACCGGCGTGCCGGGAGGAACGTTCGACACCAACACCGAGGTCGGGGTCGACTGCGACGACGGCGTCAACTGCCGGGGCGGAACCGCGAAGGGCGCTTGCGATCAGACGGGAAAGTTGTGCACATCGGATGCCCAGTGCCGAACACCAAGTTGCGGCGTCGACGGCATGCCCTGCGTTGTCTCCGCGGATTGCCTGCCCCAGGCCGGAAAGTGCAGCATCAAGACGTGCAGCGGTTCGGGAAACAACTGTCAGTACGCCGCCTGTTTCGCCGACGGGGACTGCCCTCCCAGCACCAGCGGCAATTGCGCCAGTACAGGGTCATCGTGCAGCCCCAGCAACCAGTGTTCGTCGAAACCGCGTTGCCAGTATGGGAACGCGACCTGCAGTTTGGGCCAGAATTGCTCCGCGTACGGACACTGTCTCAATGGCGCCGGGCAGGCGACAACCCAAGCTTGTTCTCTCAATAGCGATTGTCCGTTGAAGACCTCGGGGACGTGCGCGTTCGGGGGCCAGACCTGCACCAGCGTGGCCAGTTGTTCGATCAAGTTGTGCTCGGATCGCGCGACGACCTGCACGGCGGACTCCAAATGCGGCATCTGTTCGAAAGGAAGTTCCAGCAAGGGAACCTACTGCACGCAGAACAGCGACTGCACCAAGTCGGGGGCCACCTGCAAAACCACGAACGGCAGCTGTTCGGTGAACAACAACAAGTGCACCATCGACAACCACACCTGCCGGATCGAACAGGCCGTCAATCCGTGCAAGGAGACCAATACCTGCGTCGGTCCCGTGAACACCTGCGCGCCGGGCCCGGCGAACACCTGTGTGACAGGTGGGCCGTTGGATGTTTGCAACTTCGCGAACAACAGCACGTCGGCCATTGGGATGTGCCGGATCACAATGCTGAAATGCCAGGACGACGGCGACTGTCCCGCCAGCGGCGACAACTGCGGTCCGGCCACCTCGCGCGTCGTGATCGCCAAACGCGTGTTGGCGGACATCGTCAACAACAACAATTCGATCGTGAATTTTGGCCTGATGACCTTCTACCAAAGCCTGTATTTTCCCTACTACGCCCAGCAGAGCACGGCGACGCAGTCAGCGACGACGTACCTGACACATGGGCGGCTGAACGGGCGGCAGTGCTTCAGTCAAAACACCGGGCCGGCCCAAACCTGCGTGATCGACGGAACCACGCACACGTTGCTGGCGACCAACAACAGCCGGTACAGCGTTCGCGGTTCCGGCGGCCGGCAGGTGAACGCGAACTGGTGCGGATTCTTCTGCAACCTGGCCGGCCAGGGCACGGGAAACTACCGGGGCAGTTATTACAGCTACACGGTGCGGACGGGGACGGGATCCAGCACGCCGACGGTGCGGACGACATACACCGGCAAACAGATCACGGTTGGGGGAACGGACTATCGCTACTACGAATCGAACCCGTCCTACTACAACGGTGGCGCCAGGCCCCCCATCGAGATTCCCCAGTGTGGCGCGATCTGCAGCGCCAAATGTGGTGGACGCTGGGACACGCAACTGGCGCCGTTCCTGGATCCCGCCGGCGATTCCGAGAAGGCCAAGACCATGGCCCTGGCCGTCAGCGATCGGATGGCGTCCGCGTCCTACGGTGGGTTGATCGCGTACGGCGGCACGCCCACGGGATGTGCGCTGCGAAATGACGCCACCAACAGCAGCGCGACCAGCGCGTACGACTACATGGGCGCGGTGAAGGGAATCGACACCCTGTCCTGTCGCGATAACTTCGTCTTGCTGATCACCGACGGCGAAGCCAACGGACCGGGGGATGTCGGATGCGATTCGACGGCGTGCGCGGCCGCCAATCCCCGCGCCGCGGGTTGTTTGTGCCGGGCGGTGCTGTCGGCCTATGACCTGCGTCAGAACCTGGGTGTTCGGACCTTCGTGGTGGGATTTTCAGGGGACGTCACCGCCGGTAAAGGCCGGTTGATCAACGACAACATGGCCAAGGCGGGCGGCACGGATCGCGGCGGCGACAACGCCGCCCCGTACGCCTTCATCGCGACCAGCGAATCCGAATTGCTGACCGCTATCCAGGACGCCATCTACGATGCCGTCAAGGGCAGTTACGCGACGTCACCGCCCACGATGTCGTCGGGGCTACAGCAAACCAACGGAGTATCCAGCGGCAGCTACGCGCTGGATTCACGCGCGGATTTTCCGTCGTGGAAGGGACACCTGCTGGCCTACGACACGGCGGCGACCCCGCCTGTGCTGGCGTGGGACGCGGCGGTGGAACTGGCCAGCGTCGACTGGAAGTCGCGCCGGATATACACGTCGGACGCGGCAGGCCACCTGGTTCAGATCGCCGTTGACGGCAACGGAGGCATCACCAACAAGGCGTCGTTGTTCGCGTTGGGGCTGGGGGGCAACGCCGACGAGGCGGCGTTGGTCGCGCGCTGGCTGATGGGTGATCCGGCGCAAGAGAACAAGGCGCTGCTGGGGGCAATCGTGAACTCGACGCCGATCGACGTCGGTCAACCAGGCGACAATCCGCTGCCGGGGGGGCACGCCTTTTACGAGCGGCACAAGAATCGCGCGCGTTTGACGTACGTCGGTGCCGACGACGGCATGTTGCACGCCTTCTGGTCGTTGGATCAGTCCGTGGGCGGGGTGGGCAGGAAAGGGGGCTCCGAGGCGTTCGCCTATCTGCCGCCGCACATGTTGCCCATGGTGACCAGGCTGTACGCGCAGGGCGGGCAGCTTCCCGATCCAGCGAAACACATCTTTGGTTTGGCCAGTTCACCCAAGGTCAAAAACCTGTGCGTTGCCAGCTGCACCGATCCGGATACCGCGATCTGGAAGACCGAATTGGTGATGACGGACGGATTCGGCGGCAACGAAATCTTCGCGCTGGACATCAGCGATCCCACCGCCAGCCCGCCGTTTCAGATCATGTGGACCAGCAACACGACCGGAAGATCGACCTACGACGCGGCGCTGGGCCAGACCATCGCGGTGCCAGCCTTTTATTTGAACAAGACGACGGGCCTGGACGACTACCGCTTGCTGTTCGGATCCGGATACCGCATCGACAGCAGCAGCAACGGCCAGGGCCAGGGTTTGTCGATGATGTCCGTCGTCGCGGCGACCGGTGCGGTTCAAACCGCCGCCCGTGTCAGCCCTCCCGGTGGCTCGTGCGGCCAGGAGTACACGATGCTGACCGACGTCGCGACGGCCAGGGACTATTCCCGGAACGCGTCCACGGGGGTGGATGAAAGGCAGAAGCTGCTGGCGGCGTACGCGGGCGACACCTGGGGCAACCTGTGGCGCTTCGACGGTGGATCGACGCCCCGCGTGGCGTCGTCCCTTGGGTGCAATCATCCTCTTCATTTCGCGCCGACCGTGGTCCAGCTGGATCGGGACGATCCGACCAACCACCCGCGCGAGATCTACCTGGTTCAGGTCACCAACTCGTCGATGGACGACGCCACGCAAGGGTTCGAGCCGTCGCACATGGTGTTCATGCGGGAACTGGCCGACGGTGACGGAAACGTCACGCCGGATAGTTCATTTGGGACCAACGGTAAGATCGTCCTGAAGGTCGGCGAGGCGCCACGCATGTGCGCGATCACCGATTCCAGCGGCACCGACTGCATGCTGGAAATGCCGTTGACCGCGCGCCCGATGTCGACGCCGCTGGCGGTGCTGAAACAAGACGGCAGTGGATTTCTGACGCTGTCGACCTGGTACGTGCCGGCCGAAAACGGCTGCGGGAAGGGCACGACGTACATGCAAATTCACCAGTACACCGCCGGCCAAAGCATCCTGAAGCAGGCGCTGAAGGTCGGCGACGAACCCATCAGCGCGCCGATCGTGGTGGGCGGGAAGATCATGGTGATGAGTTCGGGCGGTCCGGTCGTTATCAACGGCAGCGTGCTGCAGAATTTCGTCGTCGGACAATCCACGCCCGCCACCAATGGATCGTCGGCCGAGCCATTCAAGATTCTGGGATGGATGGAACTGTGAAATCAGCTGTTCTTCAGGCGCTGCTTCCATAGCGGCTCACGACCCGGCGCGGGCACAGGTGACGCTGGCAGGGGCGGTGATGGTACGGATGGCGCTGGGGCGGGCGTCATGCGCCGGCGCACGGGAACCTTGGCTCCGGCGTCGGGAATCCGGTCCGTCACGCCCGGATCCGAAGGCACCGGCGTTTCGATAGCCGACGGTGCGGGGCTGGGCGGGGATGGTGGGGATGGTGGGGATGGCGGGGTGGCGGCCTTCGATTCGAAATTGAGCCTCTCCCGACGGACACACGTGCCCGCCTTGCAGTCGTTTCCCGGGGCGCAGTCGATGTCTTCCGCGCAGGTGCCGGGCGCGCGTTTGCCGCACGACGCTGCGAGCATTCCGAGCATCCCGACGATGCCCGTCAACCCCGTCAGGGCGACCATAGCGATCCGGAGCGCGTGGCCGGTGCGGCTCGCCGCCTGGCGCCAGGGTTGCACCGTCACGATCCCACGCACACCCGGGATCCCCCGCCGCCGCTCTGGCTGGTCAGCAGGCTGCACCGATACCCGGGACCAAAGTCGGCGCAATCCGTCGCCACCTGGCAGGTCGCCAGGCAGATACCGCCGTTGCTGGCGACACACGCGGAGCCGCCCGGACAGTCGTTGCTGTTCGTGCAGGTCACGGTGCAGTAGCCGCCGGGGAATGCGGCCCCGGTCAGGCAGCGCTGGACGCAGTCGCCGCCGGTCGTGCAACGTCCGCCCACCATGCGGCTTTGTGGTCCCACGTCGTCCGAACCGCAGCCCGATGAACCGAAGGCGCCGATGGCAAGCAGGGCGGACAACAAGACCTTCAGTCGTCCGACGTGAACTGGTCGCATGGGATTTGAAGACTATCGAAGGAATCGGCGCCGCGCGCCCACAAACCGGAAATCAACGGAAGGGGTGCGTTTTTTGAAGTAACCTACCCCCAGCCGCCCCGGACCCGTTCCGACTATGAAAGGCACCATGTCGCGTCCCCCCGCGCCTCGCCAGGTCATCCCGTTCAAGGTCCTTGTCCCCTTGGTCATGGTGGGCATTGTCGCCTGCGTCGTCACCGGCGATCCAGCAGGGCCCATGGGCGGCTCCGGCGGACAGGGACAGACGGGAACCGGTGGCACGACTGTAAGTGGCCCGGGCGGCACGACTGTCGGCGGGACGGGCGGCACGGTCGGCGGGACGGGCGGCACGGCAGGTGGATCGGCGGGCGGAACGGCAGTTGGAACAGGTGGTACGGCCGGGCGCGCAGGCACCGGTGGGACGGCCGGGCGCGCGGGCACCGGTGGGATGGCCGGCCGGGCTGGTACCGGCGGGACGGCCGGGCGAATGGGAACCGGTGGCGCGGCGACAGGAACCGGCGGCATGGCTTCCGGAATGGGTGGCGCGACCATGCCGCCGGCGAATTGCGGCAGTACGCCGCTCAATCAAACGCCGTTTGGTTGCTCGTTTGCGTGGGGGCGGAACAACCCCGGTGGATCGCTGTCGTCTTATTCGTACCTTCAGTTTATTTCGAACTGGATCGGTTCGAATATCAGACAGGACGGAACGTTTTCAGGCTGCGACGGGTGCACGTGGTTGTCCGGGCAGGTGGCCGCCACCAACCTGATTCCCGTGTTCTATGCGTACCTGATTGGATTTTTCGGCCACATGAACGGTCTGCCGGACGGCAACGTCGGTGGTCCCCCGAATTTGACGACCGGCGGCGCCGCGTTGATCAGGAACAACCGCGCCAAGATCATCGAGATGCACCGGTGGTACGCGCAGCAGGCGTACGCGGTCTGGAAAACCAAACCGCTGGTCTGGCTGCTGGATGGCGACTATGTCCAGTACACCACCACGTCGCAGACCAATCCGCTGACGTACGCGGAACTGGCGCAGCTAACCGCCGAGATCGTGTGCGCCATCAAGACGGCCATGCCCAACGCCGTTGTGGCCATCAACCATTCGACCTGGAACCCCAACGAGGTGACGAACGCATTCTGGGGCGCCATGGCGACGGCGAACGTCTACTACGATCTGGTGTGGACCACGGGCGTCGGAAACGCGAACGGATTCTTCGACGCCGGGACGACCAGCGCCAGCTACCACGGCGCTACCGCGAAGTACGCGCACCTGCGTTCGCTAACGGGGCGGAAGATCTTCGTCGATACCAGCTTCGGCGCGTCCGCCATGGGTGATTCCTGGTCGAACACCACCGCCGCCAACATCAACGGGCGTATCGCCGACGGCGTGATCGCGGCGAACGTGACCGGCACGGTGCCGTCGAACTATTCGTCGTCGATCTCGGGATTGGCGTCGTCGCTCAGCATGACGTGTC
>JANOJB010000223.1:0-14934 GCA_031407985.1 Pseudomonadota bacterium
CGCGACCGTGTGGATCACGGGTTTAGGGTAGCCCGAGACAGTGCAATCAAAAACCCGCAATCGCTGCGGACCGAAAAATCGACCGCGCACGATCTTCGCGAGTTTCGCCAGCCGGGCGACAAGATCCCCATGCTCGGCGACGGTGCGCGGGATTCACTGAATTGGCCTTTTCCTTGCTTCGATCATGCTGCGAGGAGGTTCCGATGTTTTTTTCCGCTGTTGGCATGATGACCGCGATGTGGCTTGTGATTTCTCCGCTGCTGGGTGTCGATACCGGCTTTCGCGCCGGCCTCGCCGTGGCGATTGGAATCGTGGCGATGATTCTCGCCCCGCTGGGACTCTGGTCCCCCGCGGCACGGCGCGTGGTCGTCTGGGCTGGCTTGCTGCTGGCCTTCGTGAACTTCGTGGTTCCCGGAACGGTGCTGGGCATGGCGAACTTCGCGGCCTGCGGGTCCTTCCTGATCATTGGGGCGCTGGCACCGCAACCGGTCGTCGAAGTGCCGGTCGTCGCGACGGCCCATGCCCCGGTCAAGACCGAAGCCCACGCGCACGGCCGGGCTTCTTACTCTCGGATGGCGACCGCCGCCTGACGCGTGCGTGACCGCGGCAGTCGCTACTTCATCCGCAGACGTTCGACCGGCACGCCCTGCACCAGGTGCTGCTCGACAATTTCAGGTACATCCGCGGCCGTGACGCCGCCGTACCAAACCTGTTCGGGATAGACCACCACGGTAACGCCACGCGCGCACTGGTCCAGGCAACCCGCGGCGTTCGCACGGATGCGACCTTTGAAACCGCGCTCGTGTACCAGTTTCTTGAAGGCGTCACGCACGGCGTCCGCGCCCTTGTCCGCGCAGCAACCCTTCGGATTGCCGGCCTCACGCTGGTTCGTGCAGATGAAGACGTGTCTTTCAAGGTGGGGAGCGGCCATCGCCTTCTCCTAGCACACCCGGTCATCGTCGGGGACGTGGCCCGATGCCCTTGCCACGATCCTTGTATTTTGAGCATCCAGTGCTCAATTTGCAGGGCTCCTGCCCAATGCCTCCTGACGCCCCCCTACAGGCGGCCCACGTCGCGGTCGCGCACCCATCCCTCCAACCCGTTCGCCAGCCGGATCCGTACCCAGTCCTGATCGTGATCCAGCAAGCGGACCCGCAGGCCGGCGTGCACATCGAAGGTCTTCTTGTAGTTCACATCGGCGCCTTCCTTCACAGGAACCTCGTCGCCCAGCACGATCGCGAAGGGAACGCGATCCAGGGCGATTCGGCCCACCAGCAGCGCTCCGGCCAGGGCCGCGGTCACACCGAAAATGGCGGCCAACGCTCCCCACGCCGGGGCGTCGTCGTGTCCGCCCGATCGCCGCGCGCGCAGGCGTAGCCCCAGCGTGACGAAAAACGCCACGTACAGGCCCAGAAAAAGCCAGGTCTCCGTCGACAAGGTCAGCTCGGTGACGGCGCGGATCCATACAGGATCGCGCTCGGCTCCCTCGATCTTGTCTTGCACGCGCCGGGCGGCGGTCCTGCGGGCCTGCGCCAGGTTGTAGCGCGCGTCGTCGGCATCCGGATCCAGGGCCACCGCGCGTTCCCAGGCCCAGATCGCCCGGCCCAGTTGCCCCTGCCGGTAAAACGCGTTGCCCAGGTTGTAGACCAGCTCGGCGGAGATCACGCCCTGGCGATCCAGTTGCTCGTACGCCACGACCGCCGACGGAAAATCGCCTCGCAGGTAGGCGCCGTTCCCGCGTTTCCATGCCTCGTCCAGGACGTCGGCGCGCGCTGTGCCGCACAACGCAGCCACCACGACGAGGGCCACCGCAAGAAACCCCGCAGACACGGCGGACCCGCCCGTACCCCTGCGCACGCGCCGAAACCCACCACCGAACCTCACGACCCCGCCTCCTCGATCAGCGATGCTTTCTCGATGAAATCGATCAGCTCGCTGGCCAGATCCAGCGCGGTGCCCAGCGACACGGCATCCCCGGCCGGACCGACGGTGGCCGTACGCGGCGCAAACCGCGCGTGGTCGCACTCCTCGAGCAAGGCGATGATGCGATCGGCTTCCGTCGACGCCAGGCCCCTGGCACCCAGCAACGCTCGCAATTCGTCCATGCGCAATCCCTTGACCGGGCGCCCCAGGCGCGAAGACAAGGCCTCGCGAATCACGCGGTCGATCTCGATGAAGAAGGCACCGACCTCGCCGCGTTGCCTGTGGCCGTCGGCCGCCGACAGGTGGGCGCGCACTTTCCGCCGCGCGTGCCGGCGGCGCCGCGATCCGGTGTCCGCGGTCAACCGATCGCGAATCCGAAAGGCGACCACAGCCAGCACGAACCCCAACGGGGGCAGCGCCAGAACACCCACGAAGGCCCGCGTCCGAAAGAACGTCGTGCCCAGATCCTTGCGCAAACCACTGCGCGCGTGGATCGGCCGGATCTCGCCGGCGATGACGTTTTCGCTGAACGTGCCCCCAGAAACCGGTACGGCCCCACCACCCGCGCCGCGACCAGCGGCCACGGCGTCACCAGTCGCGGTCAGCGTAATCGGGGCGGTCTGCGCGTGTTCATAGCGACGCGTGTCCGGATCAAAGGTATCCAGCACCAGCGCCGGTACCGTGACCGTGCCGGCACGCTCGGGAAGCAGCAACACCTCGACGGTCTTGGTGCCGCTGACACCGCTGGCCGGATCGACGATCACGTTCACGCGCGGCTCGTAGGCTTTCCATCCATCCAGTTTGGGAATCGCGGGCGGCGCCAGCTTTCGCAAATTTCCGCGTCCATTGATCTCTATGGTCAGCGTCACCGCCTCGCCCACCGCCACCTGGGCGCGATCCACCCGCGCGGCGAATGTGAAAACTCCGACGTTCGCCGCGTCGAATCCCGCCGGCTGGCCTGCCTTGGGAAGCGGCGACACCTCGATGACCGTGGGGATCGACCGCACGCGCTGGCTGCGAACCGCGTTCCCGAAGAAATCCGATCGCGAGATCTGGGCCTCCATCGGCGTGATGGTCAAGCGCCCCTGTTGCAGGGGAAACAGAGCACGCTTCAAGACGGTTCCAACCTGATACGCGCGCCCTTCAATCGTCTCTTGCGTCAGCACCAGGCCCCCGCGCCGTGACGGCACTTGCACATCCTCGGTCCAGAAGCCCTCGGTGTGGGGTTCCACCTGCGTGTCGTATTTGTCCGCGGCCTGATTCATGTACAGGTACCAGGTCGCCGAGATCGCCTCACCAACGAACACCTTCTGTTTGTCCGCGACCAGGCGAATAAAACTGCCTCCCTCGCTGGCCTCCGGCGGTAGCCCCCCGGGCGGACCCGCGGCGGGGGCCGCGACAGCCGGTCCGGACGAAGCGCCCGCCCCTGGACCCGGCGCCGACGGCTGCGACGACGACGGCGGTACCGCGGCGATCGGCGGAGGACCGGCAGGCGCGCCGGCGGCCGACACCGAAACGGGTACGACGTTGGACCGGATCTCTTGAGCACCGACCCGTACCCGTGCCGCCCCAATCGTGATCATGCCCTTGTGTGTGGCGGCCAGTTGGTACTGCCACGTGTAGCTGATCTGCACGAACATTCCCGCGCCGCCGAACTGCATCTGCGTGGACTGGTTCGGCGCGGCCGGCGTGCTCAGCACGCGCAGCCCCTTGAAATCCGGGGGCCGATAGTCGGAGACCTGATCGTTCCCGACGCTCAACGTAACTTGGTAGATGAACGATTCGCCGACCGGCACCTGGTTGCGCTCGACCTCGGCCAAAAAACGCGGCGCCTCGGCGCGCGCAACCGGGCCCCCCGCCCAGCTCGCGACGGCAAGCGCAACGATCACACCGGCAATCCGGGGGAGGCGCGATCGAGAACCAGGACCGTAGAGCATCCTCATGGCGACGTCACACCGGATCTACCAGTCCCGGGTCGGCGCCGCGCGACGGACCGCCCGCAACCGGGCGCGCTGCTTCTCCAGATCCTTGGGGCTCTTTTCGAGACTGTCCAGCACCGATTCCATCTCCTTTTCGGCGGCGGGTTTTTCCGCGGGCTTCGGCTGGGGCTCGTCTTTCTTCTTGTCCTGTTTGTCGTCCTTCTTGTCTTTGTCTTTGTCTTTGTCTTTGTCGTCCTTGTTCTTGTCGTCCTTGTTCTTCTCGTCCTTCTTGTCCTTTTCCTTCTTCTGATCGTCCTCGCGCTTCTTCTTGAGCGCGATCTCCAGGTTCCACTTGGCGCGTTCGTCCTTGGGATCCAGCGCCAAGGCGCGTTTGTACGCCTCGATCGACTCCTGGAATTTGTCCTTCTTGAAGAACGCGTTCGCCAGGTTGTAAAACGCGGCCGCCTTCAGGGGTGTTTCCTTGGCCTCGGTCGCGCGCAGGAACTCCTCGGCAGCCTCGTCAAAGCGCGACAACGCCGCCAGCGCCGTACCCCGATTGAAATGCGCGCCCGGATCGGCGGGCAACTCGGCCACTGCTTTTTCGTAGGCGACCAGTGCCTCGTCCGCCTTCCCGGCCTTCATCTTGGCGTTTCCCTCCTCGACAGCCGCGCTGCGGCTGCGTACGGGATCGAACCCCAGCAGAAAGGGAAGCAACACCAACATTCCCAGCAGCGTGGCAGGCGCTCCGGACGGCCGCGTCTTCATGCGCCCTGTCCTCCCGTCGCCGCCGCAGGCGCTGCCGCCGGGCGCTTGCGTCCGGCGAAACGCCGATCGCTCATGCAGGCCTCGGCGACCAGCAGCAGAAACGCGGGCAGCAGGGGGATCTCGTAGATCTCGTCGTACTCCTTGACCACGCGCGCCTCGTTTTCGCTGCGCTTCAGTCCCGCCAGCGCCGCCTCGACCTGCTCGACACCGAACAGGCGCGCGTCGGCGTGGAAATATTCGCCGCCCGTTTTCTGGGCGATCTTCATCAAAGTCTCTTCATCCAGGCGCGACGTAACGTATTTTCCGTCGGCGTCCTTCACGTATCCCGTAACGTCGCCCTTCTCGTCGAATGTGGGAATCAGCTCGCCCGAACGCGAACCGATTCCGACCGTGAACACCTTGATCCCTACCTTCGACGCCTCTTCCGCGGCCTCCAGCGGCTCGCTTTCGTTGTCCTCGCCGTCGGTCAGCAGCAGGATCACCTGCGATCGGGCGTCCGTCGCCGCGCCCGTGGCGCCCGGCGTGGTCGCGCGCAGGCGGGTCAAGGTGTCGGTCGCGGAGCGCAACGCCCGCCCCACCGCCGTTCCGCCCACCGGCATGTCCCAGGGCGACATATCGCGCCAGAACAACTTCAGCGCCGCGTAGTCGGTGGTCGGCGGGTAACCCAGCGTCTCGCCCGCGAACGCCACCAGGCCGACGCGATCCCCCGCCAGATGATCCAACAACCGCTCCAGTTCGCGCTTGGCCCGTTCCAACCGCGACGGGTAGACGTCCTTGGCCAGCATGGATTTGGAGAAATCCAGCGCTACGATCAAATCCATTCCACGTTGCCGCGTCAGCTTGGCGCGACCTCCGGCCTGGGGGCGTGCCAGTGAAAACGCAACCAAGCCCAGCGCCGTGACCACCAGCACCGCGCGGACCACTTTTCTGCGCACCGATACGCCGGCCGTCATACGGCGGATCATCTGGACCTGACCCAGGCGCGCCAGCAGACGCCGTCGCGTGCGGAAATACGCCGCGTAGCCCAGCACCGCCGCAGGCACCAGCAGCAACAACCACAACAGATGCGCGTCGCCCAGGCGCATCAGGGCAGCCTCCTCCAACGCGTCAGGCGAAGCGCCAGCTCCAACACCAGCGCCGCAAGTCCCGTCCACAGGAACCACGGGTACAGCTCGCCATACAGGACCCCGCGATCACGCAGCCGGGATTTTTCAAGATCGCGCAGGATGTTCTGAAAATTCCTGGCCAGCGCCTGCGTGTCGGTCGCCAGGTACGGCGATCCGCCCGTCATCGACGCGATCTCCTCCAGGAGCTTTGGATTGACCGGTTGTCTTTGCCGTGGGCCGGCGCCCGGGGTCGAATCGGCGCCCGTATTGTCGCCCGCCAGAATCGTGTAAATTTTCACGCCCATCGTCTGTGCGTACTTCGCCGCCTGCGCGGGCGAAATGTTGCCCGCGTTGTTGTCGCCGTCGGTCAGCAGGATGATCACCTTGCTTTTGGCGTCCGACCGACGCAAGCGGTTCAGCGCCACGCCGATGCCGTTGCCAATCGCCGTGCCGTGACCGTCGATGATGCCCAGTTGCAACTCGGCCAGCATCCGCAGATACGTCCCATGATCCAGCGTCAGCGGAACATGCGTGTACGCATCGCGGCCGAACACCACCAGACCGATGCGGTCGCTGGGACGCCTCTTGACGAACTGCTGGATGACGCTCTTGGCGGCCTCCAGACGGTTGGGGACCAGATCCGTTTCGGCCATCGATCCCGAGATGTCCAGCGAGATGACGATGTCGATCCCTTCCAGCTCGATGTCGCCGACCGGTCGCGACGTCTGGGGCCGCGCCAACGCGACCGCCACCAGCACAACCGAAAGCAACCGCAAGACGACCGGCAGATCCCGCAGGCGCGCGATCAGCCCGGGACGGCGCGCCGCCAGCTCACTCGCCCGCGAGAAAACCAGAGCCGCCTGACGATCGGCGTGGCGCGCAAAGCCCGTCCACAGCACCAGCGCGACGGCGATCGGAATCAGCGCCAGGGCTCCGGGGTGCGCGAATCGAAAACCCTCTTCACCACGCAGCATCCACAAATAGGCGGCGGTCGCGGGCACGAACAGCGCCGCGATCAGCCCGACCGGCATCACGCGCGCCCCACGACGCGACGACGGTGACGACGGCGACGGCGACGGCGACGACGGTACCGGTTGATCAGCCACGGGCACCTTGCTCCTTCGCAGCCGGGGGCGATGGCGCGGGACCTTGCGTTTCGGGACGCGGGCGCGTCGATTCGACGATGCGAATCGCGATCTCCAACGTTCCGCGCGCTTCGGTGGCGGTCGGGGACACCTTCGCGAACTTCACCAAATCACAGGTCGACAACCAGCTCTCGATCTCGCCCAACAACAGCGCGCGACCCGCGCGCCGCCGCAACTCGGCGATCAGCTCGTCGGTCGTCAGCTCTAGCGAATCGAAGGCGAAGCGACCGCCCAGGTAGTCACGGATCACCTCCGACACCGCGAAATAGAAAGGCCGGTTGTCGGCGTTTTCCAAAAATCCGTAGGCCCCCAGGCGGTCCAGACGTTCCAGCGCGATCTCATGCGCGGGTCGCGGCGGTGGTCCGGGACGCACGATCACCCGCTGGCGCATCTTGCGAACAATCATCCAGGTGATCAGCGCCCCCAGCGCCGCCGCCAACAATCCCCCGGCGATATAGACCAATGTCAGATCCCGCTTCCAGACGGTCACCGGGCCCGCGTTGTCCTTGATCGCGGGCTCAGGCTCGTTCGCGATCAGGCTGGCGATCTTGATCGGGATCGGCTGCGTGCGCGTCTGTCGCACGGCCCCCCCCGGGCCCAGATACGTCACCTCGACCGCGGGCACCGTCTGCGGTCCCGGTTCGTAGACGGCGATCTTCAGCACGAACTCCCTCCGAACCCGCCCATCTCCAAGATCGCCCGCGGATTCGGATCGCGACAGCAGGGAGAACGGCCCTAAATCAACGACGTTCGGCAGGTTCACCGGAACCCCCCGGCGCGACACCGCTGTGATCGTCAGGGTCAACGGATCGCCGACGTGCGCTTCGGCCCGATCGACGCGCGCCGCGACGGTGGGCGCCGCAGGATCAGGCGCGACAGGATCAGGCGCGACAGGATCAGCCGCGACAGGATCAGGCGCGACAGGATCAGCCGCGACAGGATTAGGCGCGCCCGACGGATCGGGACCGGCAACCGCAGGCGCGCCCGAAAGCCAAAGACCCAGGCCGATCGCGGCGCAAGACAACCAGGGCCTCAATGCCGAAGCCTCCGCGCCCGTGCCTCGAAGAACGTGGTCAACGCCGGCAGGTACGATCGATCCGTACGCACGCGGATCCCATCCATCTTCAGCCGCCGAAACAGGGCATCCCGCGCCTCCATCGCACGCCGGGCGTCGCCCTCCCACGCGCGCGCCTCGCGCCCAGCGGTATCGAACACCACCAGTTCGCCAGTTTCGGGATCCTCCAGCTCGACCAGGCCCACCGCCGGCAGGGTTTCCTCCAGGGGATCCGTCACCGCGACGGGAATGATGTCGTGACGGCGCGCGGTGATGCGCAGCGCACGCTCGTAGCTGGCTTGCGGCGCCAAGAAATCCGAAACCACGAACGCAACCGCGCGCCGACGTGCGACCCGCCCCAGGAACTCCAGCGACGCGGCAATGTTGGTGCCGCGGTGTTTGGGCTGATACGACAGGATTTCGCTGATCACGCGCAGAACGTGTTTCTTGCCCTTCTTGGGCGGCACGAATTTCTCGATCTGATCGCTGAAAATGATCAGCCCGACGCGATCGTTGTTCTTGATCGCGGAGAACGCGACAACCGCCGCCAGCTCGGCCGCCAGTTCCCGTTTCTCCTGTTGGTGCGTGCCGAATCGTCCCGAGGCCGACATGTCCACCAACAACAGGACAGTCATCTCCCGTTCTTCGGTGAACAGCTTGATATAGGCGTCGTTCATCCGCGCCGACACGTTCCAGTCAATCTGCCGAATGTCGTCGCCGGGCATGTACTGCCGCACCTCGGAAAATGCGATGCCGCTGCCCTTGAACACGGAATGGTACTGACCGGCCATGCGATCGCGCACCAATCGTTGGGTCACGATCTCGATCGTCCGAATCTTTCGGAGCAGTTCGCGGGTCAACATGCCAAACGGGCCAAATCGAAGGAGAGGCTACGGAAGCGCTACGGCACTTCGACGTGCTCGAACAACTTACGGACCACTGTCTCGGTGGTCACCTCTTCGGCCTCGGCTTCGTAGGTCAAGATCACGCGGTGGCGCAGCACGTCCACGCCGATGGCCTTGATGTCCTCGGGCGTGACATAGCCTCGATGGCGCAGGAACGCGTGCGCCCGCGCGGCCATGTTCAGGTAGATCGACGCACGCGGGCTGGCCCCGAACGAGATGAAATCCGCCATGTCGCCCAACCCGTGGGCCTTCGGTTCGCGCGTGGCGTGCACCAGGTTGACGATGTAGTCGCGAATCTTCTCGTCGATGTACACCTGCCCGACCACCGATCGCGCCTCGGCGATCTCCTCGGGCGTTGCCACGGCCTCGGCCCGCACGGTCATGCCGGACGTCATTCGATCCATGATCGCGCGTTCGTCCTCGCGCGTCGGGTAACCGACCTTGATCATCAACATGAACCGGTCCAATTGGGCCTCCGGCAAGGCGTAGGTACCCTCCTGTTCGATCGGATTCTGCGTGGCCATGACCAAGAACGGCTGCGGCAACACATGCGTGGTGTCGCCGATGGTGACCTGGCGTTCCTGCATCGCCTCCAGCAGGGCCGACTGCACCTTGGCGGGGGCGCGGTTGATTTCGTCGGCCAGAACCAGATTGGCGAAGATCGGACCCTTCTTGGGGATGAATTCGCCCTTCGCCTGGTTGTAGATGACGGTGCCGACGATGTCGGCCGGTAGCAGGTCGGGCGTGAACTGGACGCGTGAAAATTTCATCTGCAGGGCATCGGCCAGCGTCTTGACCGTCAGGGTCTTCGCCAGACCGGGCACACCTTCCAGCAACACGTGCCCACCTGTCAGAAGACCGATCAGAATACGTTCGATCATCGCTTTCTGACCGACGATGACCTTGCCGACCTCGGCGGTTAGTTTGTCTACAAACGCGGACTGCTTTTGAACCAGCTCGTTGATGACCCGTACGTCCATGGGGCGGTCTCCTTGGGAATGGCGGCGCGCAGCTTACAACCGGGCGGGCGGGCGACCTATTTCCGTTGTCGGCGCATATTCCACCGCCCCCCCCCGGCGGCGGCCACCGCCCCCCCCCCTTTTGTCCCGGGGCCGAAATGTGATACCTCTACCGGCTGCCATGAGCACCACCCGAGACGCCGCCGACAAAGCCCATCGCCTTTTCGACGTCCGCACCATCGAGCGGAACATCAAGAAGGGTATGACCACGCGCAAGGATTACGAGAAGCATCTGAAGGTGCTGGCCGACGCCGCCGACAAGGTCGCACCGCCCGAGGAGCATCCAGACGACGTCGACGACGGCGACGACGACGTCTCCGATGGTCCCGCCAACGAAACGACCTAGGGCCGCGGGCCGCGCCTCACGTGCCGAGGCCGGCGCACCAAGGTCGAACTCGTAACCACGGGAGTACCGTGCGATCCGCGTTTGAAAACGCCGGCGGACCGTGCGTAGAGTTTCCCCATGCCCGCGGAAAAACAGGATGACGGTAAGCAGCCAGGCTTCACGGTTTCCGATCGCCGGATCTTTTCCGAATCCGGTGCGCCGAAGCCCGTGCCACCTGACGAACCCGCCGCCGGCCCGGCGCCCAGCAGCCCGCGCGACCTGCCTTCAATCGACTTTCACACGTTCATCCTGTCGCTCGGAAGCTCGGCGCTATTGCACATGGGTGAACTGGATCAGCCTGACGGGAGGGAATCCCAACCCGATCTGGTGCTGGCCAAACACACAATCGACATCATTGGGATGTTGCAAGACAAGACCAAGGGGAATCTGTCGCCTCCCGAGGAGCGCCTGATCGAAAGTCTGCTTTACGACCTGCGACTGAGGTACGTCGAGCAAAGCAAGACCGCCGCGGGCGGGTAGGCGTCGGGCGTGAAAGACCTTGCCCCGCTCGACGGCCTGCTGGGGCTGTCGGACGCGACGCTGACCGAATTGCGCACCGGCTTCGCCGCGTCGGGTTTCTCGCTTGCCCTGCTGGAGCAAACCGAGGCGTTCGTGCCGGGCGTGCTGCGCGAGCCTCGGCTGCCGCTGCTGCGTTGGTGGCTTGCGCGACGGCCCGAGCCGGGGGCCGTGTTGGCCCGTTTGTTCGTCTACGAGGACACGCTGAATCTAGATGAGCTGCGATCCGTGCTGGGCGCCACCCTGGTTGACGCCCTGGTCGCGGCGGGCGTCCTTGTGACGATGCCAGGTGATCGCATCGTGGCCCGGTTTTCTTTCACGCCAACCGGCGGCGGTCTGTGGATCTTGTCCGACTCCCATGTGTCCGGACGGGACGCGGTCATGGGTCCAGGCGGGGGAACCGAGATGCTGGGCCGGCTGGTGCCGCGACCCTTCCAAGGCGCCGTGCTTGACGTTGGCTGCGGCGCGGGATCGCTGGCGCTGACCGCCGCCCGCGCGGGCGCCACCCGGGCCGTGGGCATCGACGTCAACCCGCGCGCGGTCGAGATCGCACGTTTCAATGCGCGTCTGAACCGCGTAGCGGCCGAATTTTTGGTGGGCGACGTCGTCGGCCCCGTGGCGGCCGAACAATTCGACCTGGTGCTGGCCCAGCCGCCATTCGTGGTTCGCCCGCCCGACCAGCCCGAGGTGACCTACCTGTACGGAGGTCCCACCGGCGACGAACTGCCGATGCGTTTTCTCGCCGACATCCCGGGGGTGCTGGCACCTGGCGGACGCGCGATCCTGCTCATGCAGACCGCGGAACGTGACCACGATCCCCTGGCGACGCGCCTGCGCCGCGCCCTACCCGCCGATCCGGCCGTCGATCTGCTGGTGCTCGGATTGCCAGCGCCACCACCGGCGGCGCAGGCGACCGTCTTCGCGTCGTACGCGGACAGCGGGCTCGGCGACATCTACGCGGAGACAGCGCGGCGGTTTCTGGATCATTTCGAGCAACAGGGAATGCACACCTTCGTCGTCGCGACGGTCGTACTTGGCAGGCCGCGCGCCGAAACTCCCGAACGCGCCAGCTACACGCTGGGGCTGATGCTTGGACACGGGCACTACGACGCCGTGTCCCTGGATCGGTTCCTCGACGGCCTCGAGTTGATCGAACAGCCCGCGGCGATCCTGGAACTGGAGCGCCTGCGCATGTCGCCGCTGGTCCAGCTGATACCGGATCCGGCAGGCCCGGACGAAAGTGGACTGCCGCGCGCCATCGTGCACGTCGACCCACCCGGAATCGGCTACGACTTCGGGACCGGGCCCGGTGAGATTCAGATCCTGGCGACGCTGCAAAGCTCGGACACCGTCGGCGCGGCGCTGGAGGCCAGTGCCGCCGCCCGCAAAATCCCCGCCGACGCCTTCCGCCAGGAATTCCTAGACTTCGTACGCGGCGCCCTGATGCGGGGCGCGCTGGTCCGCCAAAGCCGCATCGTGACCTAGACCGCTATCACGTTGACGCGAGATCGTAGGACGTCGTGGGTAGGGACCTTCAGGGGGCGTGATCCGTCGCTCGCTACCCGGCCGACTTATAGGTCAAGTCTGGGTGACTACGTGAAGTTGCAGACCAAGGGCGCTGAGCACCTTGAGAACGGTGCCGAAATCAGGAACGCGGTCACCCGAGAGAGCCTTGTACAGCGACTCACGCGACAATCCAGAATCACGGGCGACCTGTGTCATGCCCTTCGCGCGCGCAATATCACCGAGCGCCTTGGCGATGAAGGCAGGGTCGTCGCCAGCGTCCTCAAGAACGGCTTCCATGTACGCGGTCATCTCCGCAGGAGTTCGCAGATGATCAGCCACATCCCACTTCGTGATCTTGACGGATTTACGTTTCATGGTTTTCTCCCAAGGTCCCTGGCAAGTTGCATGGCCATCCGAATGTCAGCTGACTGAGTCCTCTTGTCGCCACCTGCAAGGAGGATGATCACCGTACGTCGCTGGTACAAAAAATAGACGCGATATCCAGGTCCAAAATTAATTCGCAATTCAGAGACACCGCCGCCGACCGGCTTCACGTGACCAGGATTTCCGGAGGCCAACCGATCAACCTGAACCAAGACCCTCGCGCGCCCAGCGACGTCAGCAAGCGCGTCAATCCAGGTGGTGAACTCCCTGGTCTAACGTACTTCGAGAGCCACTCGTCATGTGTAGCCCATGGGATACACCACGTCAATCCGGCCAGCCCGAAGTTCGCCCGCCGAAGCGCCCACATGACGGCCCAGCGGTAGGGGGACCCGTCACGCCAGCCGTGGCTCCGGTTTGCTCCGCACGCCACACTCCCATCGATTCACGGCGCCCAGTCGCGCCGGACCTCGTCGAGGCGTTTCCGCACCAGGTTGACCGTGACCGCGGCGACTCCGACCATCTTCGCGGTCCTGGCGAAGTCTTCGACGGCGCCCTCGACCTGTGTGAGAGCCTCTTCGGCCGCCGCAGCAGTCAGCGCTGCGGACTTTGCCAGCGCGAGTAGGTGCTTGCGCGTGGGCTTGAGGGCCTCGCCCATGACAGAGGTCGTGTGGTACCCGCCAGGACCCTGCGAGAGCATCAGGTCGAAGGCAGGAGACATCCTCCATTCACCGCGCTCGTCCATGAGGTAGGCGAAATTGCGGACGTGATCGTCGCGGTTGCAAGACAACACGTTGAACGCCGCTCGTCGAAACCCCTCAAGCACCTGCCTTCGATCGCTCGTCAGTGCGAACGTCGCCGACAGCAGCGCCTTGTAGTCCAGCGATGGCAATCGGTGGTTCGCATGCAGCAGTCCTCCGATCGTGTGTACGTGCACGCGTCGGTTGTCGATGCGATCGAAGCGGCGCACGCCGAAGCAGCGGCGCTTACGGTCCAACGCGAAGAGCCGGGTTTCTGGCATGTCGATGCCCGCCTTGCGCGCGAGCTTTGCGTAGGTCTCTTCCAGCGCGCCGGCGTCCTGGGGATCCTCGCGGGAGGCGAACTTGATCAGCCAGTGCTCGAAGCCCTCGGGCACTTCGGCTGCACCTGCCACCATGGTGTCGCCCGGCCCCAACCCGACGACGACTTTCGGTCGCGCGCCGCCCGGCGAACCGCCGGCGAGCTCGAGTTCGGGCAGCACCTTTATCGAGCGACCCTCGTAGATTTTCAGCGCTTCACTCTCAAGCTTCCTGAGGTCGAGCTGGAACTCGTCCACAGGCGGGCCACCCTCGGCGGGATGATAGGTCAGCGCGCCCATGCCGCGCTCGCCCAGGTACCGAAGCCAGGCCAGCACCGAGATCCGATCGGGATCGATGCCATGCGCGCGCATCCGGCGGTGCATGAGCAGCAGACCCCAACCGTCGGGCAGCGAGTCGTAAAACAGGCCGTGCAGCCCGTGGAATTCGGGCACCCCGTCGTCGAAGACGCCCGGCTTGAGAGGCAGCTTGAATGGAGAGATCTCAAGCCCGGAGTCAAGAAACGCCGGGGCGTACTGAAAGTGGATGCGGCGGTCAATATCGAGCAGGCGACCGACGACGCGCGGTCCGGTGGAAATCGACAGGCGGACCTCGACGTCGAGGCTCACGTCGTTCTCCGGCGGCCCCTCTGGCGCTTGTTCGCGCGGGCCTCGAGCTCTGCCAATGAGCTGGCCTTGGGCGGCTTGAGCAGCGCCTCGAAACCATCGAGCGCGCGTAGCGCAGCGGCGACCATCACTAGGCGCTCAAGCGAGATCTGGCCGGTCTGTTCGAACAGCTTCAGGGTCGAGTAGGCGACCCCGGCGCGCTGCGCGAGCTCAGCCTGCGCCCAACCCAGCTGAAGCCGCCGCGTCCTGACCCGGGAGGCCACTTCCTGGCAGACTTCCGATGGATCTAAAACAGCTAACATGTTGGCTATTATAGTAAAAAACATGACGGAAAAGTCATAATCTTATCCGTTAAATGAGTGTCTGCCCTGCCAGGCAACGAACCGATTTCCGGCTGCTTCGCGCAGCTTTCGAAGCCCTCAAAGATCTTCCGCGTGAGAGCGGTCAGAGGACGACCCAAGGACGACCTACGACGAGAGGTCCGGGCGACCGCGTGGCGTCTCCCCACGGTCGATCAGGATCGACAGCAGCATGTCGCTGAGCACGTTCGTCACCGACCGCGCGCGACCCAGGATCCAGTCGACGGTCAGCAGCAGCGGCAAAATTTCGATCGGAAGCCCCACCGTGTT
>JANOJB010000233.1:0-5653 GCA_031407985.1 Pseudomonadota bacterium
CGCTATCTGATCGACGGTCAGGCGAAACCGCGGCTCGTCGAAGCGAAAACAGCGAAGCAGTTCCCGGTCTATCCGTTCGTCGTCCAATGGATGCACGCGTGCAAGATGCCATGACACCCCTGGCGTTGGCGAGCGCCGTGCGCGCACGGAGTCAGATCGCGCATCGCCAACGCGCCCGATCGGGGACGAACAAGCTCGTGATTCACGCGCGGCGTGAGCCCCCCTCGTGAGCCCCCCTCGTGAGCCCCCCTCGTGAGCCCCCCTCGTGAGCCCCCCTCGTGAGTGCGACGGTGTCTCCACCGGGAGGGACTGGTAGGCTGTCCACGCAATGCCCAGTATGAGCTTCACGCCTGCGGGGCCCGGATCCCTGGTTGCGTTTTCGGCGATCCTTGTCGTTGTTCTTGGATCGCTGCTGGCGGGCTTGGTCCGGGCGTACCGCGTCGCGGGAGCGGCTCCGCCCAGGCGCGCGATCGCTTTGTTGGTTGGCTGGCTGCTGGTTCATGGGGTTGCCGTCGGCAGCGGGCTGCTAGACCGACTACCTATGAACGGACTGCCGTTCTTCATTCTTCCGATCGTGGTCATCTGGTTGTCACTGGGCCTTTCTTCGATCGGGGGCACGGTTGCCGCGGGGATCCCGCTGGTCGCGCTCGTCGCCTTTCAGGCCTTCCGTCTACCGCTTGAGCTTGTGCTGCATTCCTGGTTCACCCAAGGCACGATTCCGGAGGTGATGACCTGGTCGGGGCGGAACTGGGACATCGCCAGCGGTATCACCGCGCTTGTATGCGCGCCCTTCGTCTCGCGTCTGCGGGCGGCCGCTTGGATTGCGAACGTGGTTGGGATCGTTCTGCTGCTGAACGTGATGCGCGTGGCGATGCTGTCCGCCCCAACCCCCTTCGGTTGGACGACCGAGCCGCCCCTGTTGGTCGCGTTTCACCTGCCGTACACGTTCGTCGGACCCGTTTGTGTCGGTGGCGCGATGTTCGGCCACGTGGTTCTGACGCGCGCGCTGCTGAGACGCGTTTGATTCGTGTCGCCTACCGCATCTGGTTGAGCACCCCCGCGCTGGGCG
Source organism: Pseudomonadota bacterium (assembly GCA_031407985.1). GTDB lineage: Bacteria > Myxococcota_A > Polyangia > Fen-1088 > Fen-1088 > FEN-1088. The sequence goes on from JANOJB010000233.1 coordinate 1,070, forward strand.
GTGCGGACGACCACCATGCGAACCACAACCGTCAGGTCGTCGCTTTCGCTCCCTTTGCGTCCTGTCGCTCGGGCTTGACGCCCGCCCCGCGAACGAACCCTGACGGTGCATGTTTTCTCTCCTGTCGCGGGGGGGGGGCGCTGTCCTACGGAGACAGTGCCGTCTCGAATGGACGTTTCAATTGTTCCGCGGAGGCGATCACTGCGTCCGCCGCTACATCAGCGAAAACGGATACGAGATCACCTGGCCCATGTTCGACGCCGGGAACCGCAGGCCGCCTACGACGCCCTTGATGCAGCCGGTGAGCCCGCCCTTGTGCAAAATGACGGGCGCCTCGACCTGCACGCCCTTCACGGCGCCCGTGCGCTGGATGCGGAACCTCACGGTGACGCGGCCCGGGACGAAGGTGCCCTCGTCGGGCCGGGCGCGCGCGATGCAACCAAGCACGGCGTCCTCCTTCGATCGGAAGCGCGCGTCGATCTCGTCCTGCGACAGCTCGTGCCCGATGGCGTCCTTCGAGAAATCGAGGCGCATGTTCTCGGCCCGCGACAGATCCTCGCCCTGCCATACGATTTTAAGGTCGGTGGCGTGCAGCTTGACGGGTTCGGGCTCGGCGATGGGCTGACGTCGCCCGCCACTTGCCACCGGTGACGGTGACGGCGACAGTGGGCCGAACACGTCCTCGGGCGCCGCCTCGGTTAACGAGGAGGCGCCCCGCGCGATCGTGGGGCGGTCGTCGGACGGCAGGGCGAAGACCCGGGCCGGGGCTTCACCCCTGAGCGCTTGGCCCGATGGCGCTTGGCCCGATTGTGCTTGGCCCGATTGTGCTTCGCCCGATTGTGCTTCGCCTGATGGTGCTTCGCCCGGCGGCTCCGACGCGACGACGACCTCGTTGCGCGGGATGCGCCGCGCGCCTCGCCGTGGCCGCCGGCGACGCTCCTTGCCGTGCTTGCTGGGTCCCCCGGCGGCAGCGACGACCGGCGCGGGAGGCGCTTGGAGCGATTGGCGCCAGTAGAGGACGCCCGCGAGCCCCACGGCGGAGAGGACGAGCAGCACCAAGAATCCCTTCATCGTCCTTTGCCGAGCCTACAGGCTGACGAACCGAATTCACAGAAGCCACCGCGGGGTAGACGCGCCGCGAGGAGGACTGGTCGCGTAACCCGCCTAGACACCCGAAACGAGGAAGCGTTCGATCCGGCCCAGTTCGCGCATGACCACCGGGATCCGTGCAGCCTTGGCATATTCGTCGCCAGCACGGGCCGCCAATGTGCGTGCCCGGTTCTGATCCAGGCCCGACGCGGCGACGGCACGCGCCAGCGCGAAATGGACCTCACCCAGGCGCGCCGGATCGCTCTCCTTCGCGTCGCACAACGCCACCGCACGTTCCAGCATGGACAGCGCGTCCGTCACCTTGACGGTTCCTATGGAGGCGACCCCTAGGGCGGTCAGCGGATACGTCACCAGCAAGTCTTCCATCCCGAACTCCCGCTCGAAGATGGCCAGCGCGCGTCGCGCCACGTCTTCGGCCTGCGTGAACTTCCCCAGCTCGTTCAGCACCTCGCTGTAGTTCGACAACATGAAGGCGCCGCGCGGGTGGTCCGGGCCCAGCGTGCTCTCCATGATCCGCACCGTTCGTTCGATCAAGGGGAGCGCCTCCTCCGCTCGAGCTGACTGGGTCAGCCAGTTGGTGATGTTGTTCAGGGACTGCGCCACGTCCGGGCTGTCCGGGCCCCCGACTTTTTCCTTGGCCGCCACCGCCGCTCGTCCATCATCCAGGGCCTCGGCCAGACGCCCCTGCTTCGAGCGCATCGCCCCGCGGTTGTTCAACAGCCAGCCCCACATCGAATCGTGGCCGCCCATGCGCCTCAGCATGGTTTCGGCGAATCGCGACCAGATCTCGCCGACGTCGAATCGCAGTTGTGTCTCGCCCACCACGAAAACCAACATCAACGCAGCTTCGGCCGACACCTCGTCATGCCGACACAGCTCAGCAGCCCAAACGGCATCCTCCAGGACCCGTCCCGCCGCGCTTCCATCTCGTTGCTCGGTGTACAAGTTGCCCGATTCCAGCAGCATCTCTGCCACCAGCGGCAAATATCCAAGGCCTCGAATCTCCTCCTCGATCGCCAACAGCGCCTTGCGACCGTCATTCAGCCGGCCGACCTGGGCAAGCACCCGCACCTCCGCCAATCGTGAGCGCAACCGATCCACGGCCGCGCGCGTGTCCTGACTCTCGGGCGGCTTGACGGCCGAAAGTAGAAACGCAAGATCCGCGCAGCGGTCGACGCTGCCCAGCGCGTTGGCGGCGCCCACCGCGTTTTCCACCACGTCAGCCTCTGCCTGCCGAAGGATGTGACAGAGGACCCGGAAGCGTTCGCGCAGGTCCATCAGACTGGCCATGCGCAGGTCCATGACGTCCGTCGATTGCTCACCCCGCACGTGGGTGGCCTCGCAGATGTCGATGTACATGTTCGTCCAGGCCTCGGCGTATCGATCCAGCGTGCGACTCACGTTGTCGAACGTGGTCGCGGCGTATCGCTTTCCGGTCGCGAGGAAGGCCTGATGCATTTCGGTCCGGCCGGGATTTTCCGCCGGTTTGCCCTCGATGGGCGCTGGCCAGACACCGGCCAGTTTCTCTGCGGCGCTGTCCACGAACCGCTGGCGGCCGACGAACAGCCGATTGCGGTCCAGTTCCGCCAGCAGGTCGTTCATGCTCGGCCACCGGTCGTCCACGCTTGCACACAGGCCGCGCAACAACGCCTTGCGAATCCACGCGGGCACTTCAATCTTGGACGGAGGCTCGCGGACGGAACCCCTCAGGATGTTCTCCTCCAGTGCCTGTGGGGTGTTCCCCGCGAACGGTCGTTCGCCGTACAGCGCCTCGTAAAGCGCGACGCAGAAACTGAACTGATCCGTGCGCGCGTCGGTGTCGTCTCCCCGAAATTGCTCCGGTGACATGTACGCCGGCGTCCCCAGGATGGCGCCCGTCTGTGTGAGCTGCAGATTCAGAGCCTCGGCGCCGGTACGAGGCGGCGGATTTGAACCGGGCTGCGCCAGACCAATCTGTCTGGTGGATTCCATATCCACCGGCTCATCATCAGGGAATGCGGCTGCCGCGTTCGACTGCTTCTTGTCGGCAACGGCCGACGGGACAGCGAACGTCGCCGGCGGCAGGGTCGTCGCTTCTTGTCGGGTCCCCACGCTTCGCGCCAGTCCGAAATCCATGACGCGCACCTGTCCATCGGCGCTGATCATGACGTTCTCGGGCTTGAAGTCGCGGTGAACCAGGTTCTTGTCGTGCGCGGCGGCCAACCCCCGTCCTGCGTCGGCGAAGATCTTCAGGACCATTGGCCAGGCGCGCGGCTCGGCGTGCATCCAGTACCAAAGCGTGTGGCCGTCGACGAGCTCCATGGCCACGAAGACCTTGTCCTGGTAGGCGCCGACGTCGTACACGACCACGACGTTAGGGTGGGACAGCTTGGCGATCGCCTGAGCTTCTCGCATCATGCGGACGCGGCCCTCGGCGGCCTCGGCGTCGTCTCCGGCTTTTCCACGCAGGAGCTTGATCGCCACCTTCCGGTCCAACTCGGGATCGTACGCCGCGTACACCTCTCCCATCGCGCCCTTGCCCAACAGATTCAGAACGACGTACCGGCCGATCGTTGCCGGTCGGCCGGGGTCCGGGTTCGTGCTGTCGCTGGCGGTCGACCCGCGCGCATGAAATGGCTGTGGCAAGCACCGAGGTTATCGGCACTTGCCACACTTCGATTGAACCGGGGGACGGGGCTATTGTCGCCAGACGGTGACGACGTTGGTGTACCCGGCGCAGGACTTGTAGCCGTCGCCGGTATTAGGGGTGGGCAGGGGCACGCAGGCGTCCGCGCAGTTGCCGCTGCCCGGGAACGGGTTGGCATAGGGTGCGCCGTCTTGGGTGGCACCCAGGCGTCCCGGGACGACGCCGGCGGTGAAATCCTTGCCGTTGCAGTAGTAGGCCTTGGGCGGGCTCACGAACAGGTTACCGAAGAACGATCCCTCCTGACGGGTGTACGTAGGGCTGCGACCCCAACCGACGCTGGGACTGGCGGCATCCAGCCACAGGGGAATGTGAACGCCGGCCGTGTTGATGTGGGCCATCAGGCACGCGCTGACATTTTCCTGGCATGTCTTGCCGCACGTGCTGGTTTCCCACTCCGGTGCGAAACCGAACTGGCCCGCGTAGGAGTAGGACACCCCGGCCTGATCCTTCTTGGTGATGCTACGCCCGGCCTTCAAGGCACACTTGACGATATAGGACACCGTCGCCCGGCCTGGCGCGGTCGTCATCAGACCGGTAGTCGAGCTCAGTCCGTTGACGGAGTTCAGTCCGTTGACGGAATTCAGTCCGTTGACGGAGTTCAATCCGTTGACGGAGTTCAATCCATTGACGGAGTTCAGTCCCTCATGCTCGGACTCGCTCACCGAGGCGGGGTCCGCCGCTCCGTCGTCAAGAGACGTGCAGCCAGCAGCAATGAGAACACCGGCTGTCGCTAGGGATGACATCGATCGAAAAGTGAGGTTCATGAGTGCTTTTCTCCGTGGGATGGG
>JANOJB010000262.1:0-25873 GCA_031407985.1 Pseudomonadota bacterium
CGGCGTTGTCGTCGTTGATCCGGTGGCGGCGGCCTGCGCCGCGAGCAACAACGTCCTGAACGCGGGCTTGACGCCGGCGCGGCGTTTGACGCGCGATGAATTCACCAATTCGGTTCGGGATCTTCTTGGTGCCACAGGAACCCCCGCCGAGGGTTTTGCCGACGACGAGCGCATCGGTCCCTTCAGAAGTAACGCGATCGCGGTGGTCGACGAATTGCAGGTCACGAAGTACTCCGAGGTCGCGAACAAGCTGGCCATCGCGGCCAAGCCGAACATGAAGACGATCTCGCCGTGTGATTTGTCGTCCGACACGACCACCACGTGCGCGACGAATTTCGTGACCACCTTCGGCCAGCGGGTTTATCGGCGGGTGCTGGATCAAGCCGAAATTACGAAGTACGTCACCCTTTACACCCTGGGCCGCGCCGGCACCGATGGCGCGTTGAATGGTTTCCGGCTGGTGGTCGAGGCCATGTTGCAGTCGCCCTTCTTCCTGTACCACCACGACGTGGGCGCGACCGGCAAACCCCAGGCGGGTACCGTGGCGCTGACCCCGCATGAACTGGCTTCGCGGTTGTCTTTTTTCCTGTGGGGATCGACGCCCGACCCCACGCTGTCTTCGCTGGCCACGAATGGAACGTTGACCCAGGAAGCGACGATCTCGGCGCAGGTGCAGCGTCTGCTGGCTGACAACCGTGCGGCGACCACGATTGGTCTGTTCCACCGCCAGTGGCTGGGCATCGAGGGCCTGCCGGACGAAATCAAGGACGCGACGTTCTATCCCCGGTACAACGCCCAGGTCAGCGATGCGATGGTGCAGGAGACCGGCTACTTCACGGACGCCGTCATTCGCAAGGGCGATGGCCTTCTGAAGACGCTGTTGACGTCCAATATGGCCTATCCGCAAGGAGGTCTGTTCAGCATCTACGGCGCCACGCAGCCAGCCGGGTTTACCCCCGGCACCGCCGTGATGCTGCCCGCGACACAGAGAGCGGGGTTGCTGACGCAGGCCGCGTTTCTGTCCCGCTGGGCGCACCCGACCCAGACGTCGCCGGTTCATCGTGGAAAGGTGATCCGCACCAACGTGATGTGCGGGATTATCGAGCCACCTCCCCCAGGCGCGGATACAACGCCGCTGCCGGTGGATCCGGCGACGTCCACGCGCGAACGTTTCGCGCAGCATCTGGCCGATCCAACCTGCCGGGGTTGCCACCTGATGATGGATCCGATTGGGCTGGGCCTGGAAAACTACGACAGCATCGGTGCGTATCGGACCATGGATGGCCTCGGCGCGGTGGATGCGACCGGCAACATCGTCGCCGCGGGCCCTGATCTGGTTGGGACGTTCAACGGCGCGGTTGACTTGGCGAACAAGCTCGCGAACTCGCGGGACGTGTCCAATTGCTTCGCCAGTCAGTGGTTCCGGTTCTCGTTGGGTCGGATGGAAAGTCCCGATGATTCATGCTCAATCCAGGGAATCCGCGACGGCTTCCGGACCTCGGGCGGCAACATCCGCGAGTTGTTGGCGAAGATCGCGCTGAGCCCCGCCTTCCGAAACGTTCGCCTCATCGGCGGCTAGTTCCCGTAAACCAGGAGATGCGAGATCATGAAGCCTAAATCGCGATTCGACATGACCCGTCGCCGGTTGATCCAAAGCCTGGGCATCGGGGCCGCGGCCAGCCCGTTGATTCCACTGCTGAACGCGGACGCGCAGACCGCCGTTCGACCGAAACGGCTGCTGTTGTTGTTCACGCCCGACGGTGCGCCGGCCGGTGTCGATTGGAAACCGACAGGCACCGAAGCGGCTTTTACGTTCCACGCCATTCACGCGCCCTTGCAGCCCTTTGCCGCCAAGATCGTGGTCCCGTGGGGGTTGACCCTGACGGCCGGCGGCGCCGGCGAGCAACATGCGTTCGGAATGGCTGGTCTGTGGACGGCCACGACCCTGCCGGGCCCCGGGGCGGGCGCCAGTTTCGACGGGGGCAATGGTCACCTGACAGGGTGGGGGGCGGCCGAATCCATTGACCAGACGATAGCGAAAGCGTTCGGACCCAACATGCCGTACCAGCGCGCGGCCACCGATGCCAGCCCGGAAACCAAGTACCGGTCGCTGGCGCTTGGGGTCCAGTGCCAGGGACCGAACTCACTGAATCGCATGACCTACACGGCGGCGAACGCGCCCATCACCCCTGAAATCAACGCCAAGGCGGCGTTCGATCGGATCTTTGCCGGCGTGGTGCCCGGTGGTACGACGCCTCCGACGACCACCCCCACCGAAGATCCCGCCATCACCCGGAACCGGAACGAACAGAAGGCCTTGGTCGATGTATTGAAGGTGGACCTGGCAAAGATCCGGACGCGGGTAGGTGCGTCGGATTACCAGAAGATCGACAAACATCTGGAGGGCGTGCTGGCGATGGAACGCCGTCTGGGAACCGCCGGGGCGGTGGTAACGACGCCTCCGTCGGCGGGGTGCACGATCGGGACGGCGCCGCCGACCAGCTTGACCTACCCCCAGCAGATCACACAGATGATGAATATCGTCACGCACGCGTTTGCCTGCGACGTGACACGTGTCATCACACTGCAAATCAGCTACGCCTTCAGCCATGTGTTGCATACCTGGCTGGGGCACACCAGCGACCACCACAACATGTCCCACGATGGAATGAATCGCACCGTTGAACTGACGGCGATCGACAACTGGTATGCGAAACAGGTCGCCACCATGTTGGGACAGATGGACGCCGTGAACGAAGGCAACGGCACGTTGCTGGACAACACCTTGATCGTCTGGGGACGTGAGCTTGGAAGCACGTCGCACAGCATGGCTCGCACGCCGGAACTTCTGATCGGCAAGGCCGGCGGCGCGCTAAGGACCGGGCGCTTCTTGAACTACGACAAACAGGAACACGTGAAACTGCTGGTCTCGGTCTGTCAGCTGATGGGATTGCCGACGACCAGCATCGGAAATCGCGTGATGAATTCCGGTCCGCTGACCGGCCTGATCTAGTGCCCGGGTAGGTGGGCCCGCAGGCCCGCCAGACCGAGAAAGTACGCGTCGTACACGCTGGCGGCGACGCCGTTCGGGTACGTTCCGGAATCGGTCGTGTTCAAACGCAATGACACGTATTCAGCCTGGGCGCCGATTCCGAAGTCCAGCCATGTGGTGACGGCAACGCCCAGGCGCGCGCGCGCGGCATAGCCCATACCGGCGGCATCGGGAAACCAATCGGCGCTTTTCAGTTCGCCGGCCGCGACGATGCGTCGCGCACCGATGCCCAGTTCGACAAAGAAGATGTCGACACGCAACGTGGTGTCGAACGCGCCGCCCACGGCCCTGTAGTCCACCGATGGAATCACGTCTTCCTTCACGACGAAGCGGCGCGCGTAGAAACCGGCGCTGGGTTTCAACGTCCAGGACCCCAGCGAAACCCGCACGACCAATTCGGCCTGCAACGCGAACGCGCTGGTCTCGAGCGGCCGATCGGCCACGTGGGACGTCTGCGGCGCCATCAGATCGTACGCACCGCCCAGTCCGATCGCGACGCCGGAGCGGCAGACCTTCTCCACGATGGGGTAGAACGTCCCCTCGATGTGGCTGGCCGGTGCGCCATTGAGCGCGTAACCGCGCAGGGCGCCGCGTTGTTCATCGCGGTAGTCGAAACGGCGAAGCATGACGCCGCCGCCGGCCTCGAAATCGATCATGTCGCAACGTCCGCGCGGCGCCGGGGACGAACGTTTGTCGCGCGAGGGAGCAAGGGAAGGCGAAGGGACCCTGTTTTGCGACGCCTGGGCAATCAACGGGGCCGCCGTGGTGTTCGGCGGTGAGCGCGCGGGAGGCGACTCCGGATCGGCGTTCGTCTCCTTGTCCTTGTCCTTGTCCTTGTCCTCGTCCCTGTCTTTGTCAGGGGGCGCGCGGCTTGGCGTGGTCGAACGGATCAGAGGGCCAAGGTGCTTTCGTCCTTCCGTGCGCACCTTGCCGTGCAGGGCCAGCACAGAGCGCGCACGCAGGCTGATCTTCCCCTGTACCGTTCCCGGCCCGGCATCGATGACTGTCAGGGTGATCCGCCGGCCCTTGCCCGCGCGCGCGATCCGACCACGCACGATCGCCGACAGGTTCAATCGTTGACCCAGTTCGGCGTCGGTTTTTGGCCAATCGGTGGCCTGGTCCACCTGTGCCTCGATGAGGCCGATCGACACCACATCCAGTGTGGAATCTTCCGCCAGCGCATCGATCACTGCCGAGCGAATAACCGCCGCATCCGGTCCATGGAATCGCCACACGGCGACTCGACGGACGCTGTCTTCCCCTGACGCGGCGGTTCCACACAAGGCCGTCAAGACGAACGCCGCGACACCAATCGGCGGGCAGTGCCGTAAACCGCGGCGCTCCCAACGCCGGACGCGCGCGCGACGGAGGTGTTTCGGTTCCAGCAACGACGCATGCTATCGTGGCCTCCCGTTGATGGTCCACAGATTCATCGGACCTGGAGTGGCTGTTCTTGTGGCATGGGGCCTCGCCGCTCAACCGTCCCCGGCCCGGGCGTTTTGTCGCACCACCACCTGCGCCAGGCTGAACCCGCCGGCCGAATGTCTGCAGGATGCCAACGGCTGTTGGACGGCCGGCATCCCGCTGTTTTGGGAGCAGCAATGCGTATCGATCGCGGTTGATGCGCGCGGCTCGGTTGGCCTCGGCCTCGATTACGCCGCCGCCGAGAGTGTCACGGTCGCCGCTTTCGGTCTGTGGCTGGCGAACATGTGCGCGGATGGCTTTCCATCCATCGCCGTGATGAACAGGGGGCCGTTGGTCTGCGAAGAACTCGAGTACAACCGCACCGGCCCGAACGCCAACGGCGTGTTGTTTCGGGACGACAACTGGACCCACGAACAATCCGCCATCGCCTTGACGACCGTCGCGTTCAATCGGCTGACCGGCCAGATCCTCGACGTGGACATGGAAATCAACACACCCTTGGTCGGTGCGGGCGCCGCTCTCGAATGGATCATCGGACACGAGGCCGGGCATTTTCTGGGCCTCGATCACTCCTCCGATCCGACGGCGCTCATGTACTACATGCACTCGCTCGCCGACACCCGGACCGCCGCGTTACAGGCGGACGATCAGGCAGCTATCTGCGCCGCGTATCCGCCCACGCGGATCGTGCCGGTCTGTGATTTCGAACCCGCGAAGGGTTTTGCCGCCGATTGTGGCGGCAACGTGCGGGGTGGTGGTTGCGCCGTGGCGGGCCACCGCCCTGATTCCGATCGCGTGCTGGTTGCATTGCCAGCAGCGTTTTTGTTGATTGCCGCGGTAACATTCGGTTGGCGCGCGCGCCGCCGCCGTGACGTGTGTTCGACTAGACGATCGCTTTGATCGCGGCGACGACGCGATCGACTTCCTCGGGCGTGTTCAGCAGCCCAGGCGTCAGGCGCGCGTAGGATGCCGCATAGGGCGTTTCGCTGGCGACGATCTTGCGCGCGAACAGACGCTTGACGACGTCGTCCGCCGACAGCCCCTCCGCCTCGAAGCAGACGATCCCCGCCGACAACGACGCGGACATCGGCGTGCGCAACTTGATCTTGGGGATGGTGGCCAGCGCTTGCTTGCAACGCAGCGCCAGTTCGTGAATCCGCGCCGTCACGCGCGCGCGTCCGATGCGTTCGTGAAAACGGAACGCTTCCGGCAAGGCCCACCGGTGTTCGAAGGCGTGGAATCCACCTGGGCTGGTCCGCGGCCCCGGGGGCAGGGCATCGGGCGGCTCGCCGCGCATCCACGCCTGAAATGCGCCCCAGTCGAACGTGGGGATGATCCCGGCGTGACCGGTCCACGCCTTGGCGCGTCCCCACACGATGCCCGTGCCGCGTGGGCCGAACAACCATTTGTGGCAACCGGCGACGAAGAAATCGCAACCGAGCTCGTTGGCAGTTTCCTGTTCGACACCGAACGCGTGAACACCGTCCACGCACAGCAGGACCGCGTCGGCGGGATCGCGTCGGCGGTTGATGTCGGCGATGGCGTCGGCCATGCGCCGGATGGGCAGCTTCACGCCCGTGGACGAATGCACCCACGTGACGGCCAGCGCGCGTGTCTTCGGTCCCACCGCCTTGACGGTGTTCGACACGATCTCGTCCTCGGTGGTGGTTTCGGGCACCGCATACAGGGGCACCTTCCGGAACGCCGCGCCGGTGTGTAACGCGCGCAAACGCAGCGATTCATGCATGGCGTAGTGGTCGTGCGTGGTGGTCACGATTTCCTGCCCCGCGCGCAGCGGCAAACCGCCGAACAACACGGCCAGGCCCGCCGTGGTGTTGCCCGTCAGCGCGATCTCGTCGGGCGCGCCTCCCACGTATGCGGCCGCGGCGACGCGGACCTCCCGATCCAGAGACTCGAAGTTGGACATGCCGTAGACGACGGGGTTCTCGTCCAGGGCGGCGCGGTGCCGCTCGATTGCGGCGCGTACGGATCGCGGGTGCGACGCCAGCAGCATCAGCGCCATGTGGATGTGATCGCGTCCCAGCAAGAATTCATTGCGAACCGCCGTCCACGTGGACAGTGGGGCGTTGCTCTCGCGCGGCGGAGTCGCCCTGGATTTGATCGTCGTTGGTGACGCACCCATCGTTCGGCGTGCCACGGCGCCGACGGCGATCCCGGTCGCCGTTGCTGCTCCCACCAGAAAACCACGTCGAGTTTTTGTCATGCGTGCCTCACGGTTGGCCTTCTACGGCTGCCGCCCGCGTTTCGCAACGACGGGACCCACTTCGACTATGATGCCCCGCGGAGGTCCGTAAAATGCCTGTGTTGGGGATCGATGTAAGCCACTTTCAGGGTGAGGTCGACTGGGACGCCGTCGCGCGTTCGGAGATGAAGTTTGCCTTCGTGAAAGCATCCGAGGGCAACACGATGGTCGACTCCAGGTTCCAGAGGAACTGGACGGCCTGCCAGGACGCGGGCCTGCTTCACGGGGCGTACCATTTCGCCCGGCCGGGGAGTGATCCCGAGGCCCAGGCGGCGCACTTCGCTTCCGTTGTCGGACCACCTGCGTGGAGCGAACTGCCCCCGGTCCTCGATCTCGAAAGCACGGGTGGGCTGACCGTCGAGGGCGTGCTGGCGTGGGCACGGGCCTTTCTGAAGAAGGCCGACGACCTATTTGGACGGCAGGTGATCGTCTACACAGGTGGCCTGTGGCGACGCACGTTGGGGAATCCCGATGCACCCGACATCGGAGCGCGTCCGCTGTGGACGGCCCGCTACGGTGCCAAAGAGCCCGTCCTTCCCCGCCCGTGGCAGAGGTGGGATTTTTGGCAGTTCACCGATGGCCAAAGCGGTCAGGTCGTCGATGTGCCGGGTGTGCGGGGCCCGTGTGACTGCAACCGGTTTCGGGGAACGTTGGATGAACTGAAGGCCCTGGCGGGCCACGCGCAGGTTCCGGCGGTGGATGTGGATGCGGCTGCCCCGTCCGCGGTTCCGGGCGCAACTGTGACACCGGCGTGGCCAGGTCGGTTCTTCACATGGCCACGGGTTTCTGCCGTTCGCGGCGAGGATGTTCAGGCCTGGCAACGCAGGATGCTTGACCGCGATTTCGTCCTGGACGCCGACGGTGCGTACGGGCCCGAATCCAAACGTGCTTGCATCGCGTTTCAACGCGCGCTTGGTCTTGAACCGGACGGCATCGTCGGCCGGTCGACCTGGGACGCGACGTTTGCCGACGGCGGTTAGCCAAGTTTAGCGGCGATGGCACTTAGGCCAGCAACGGCTCGGCGAGCAGGCCGACGAGCCAGCTGCGGGCCTGCTCCTTTGGTGCGCCAGATCCACGGCGAGACGCCCGAGGAGGATGGCGGGGAGCGGATGGCGCGGCAGGCGCTTGACCAGATCCGCGGGCATGTCATCGAACTCGATCAAGCGCTCGGCGAGGGTGTAGTAACCGGCCACCACCTTGCTGCCGATAGGAACCGCGACGAAGGTGGATGAAAGGTTTGTTCGCGGTGCTTTCTGGCCCGGGTCCGGAGAAATTCGTCGAGGACAACCTCTCCGCACAGTGAAACCTTGCGAACTAAACACTATGATTAATAGCGATTATTATCATAACCGGGCTACGATATCTGAATGACTCCCGCAGTCCGGTCCTATCTTGCCGAAATCGGCCGCCGCGGGGGCCGCCGAAGCCGTCGGGTGCTCCCCCCTGATGTCGCCAAACAAATGGTCCGCGTGCGCGAGGCCCGCCGGGCATTCAAGCGTTTCCATGCGATCTGTTTCTGGTCGTCGCCGAAGAACTACGTTGTCACCGCGGACGACGTTCCTTGGGTCGCCAAGCAATTGATGACCCACGGCGGACGCGATGGCTGGAGCATCGGAGGACGACTGTGCCGCTAACGGAATTTCAAGCCGCGCTCGCCGAGCTGCTCGCGGTCAATCGTTCGCCCGACAGCTACCTGGCCGGCGGCGCGGCGATGCACATCGAGCCCAACTCCAAGCGCTACAGCAACGATCTCGACTATTTCCACGATTCGGAGGAGCGGGTCGCAACGGCGTTCGCGACCGATAGCCAGTTGTTGCGGCAGGCCGGCTACGACGTTGAGATCCTGATGCAACAGCCCGGATTCGTGCGCGCGTTGATCAAGAAGAACGACGACGCGACCAAGGTCGAATGGGCCCACGATTCCGCGTGGCGTTTTCTGCCGACGATTCGCGCCGCGCGATCAGGATTTCAACTGAACCCCATAGACTTGGCCGTCAACAAGCTGCTGGCGTTGGTGGGCCGCGACGAGCCCCGGGACTATCTCGACATCCACGAGGGGATGCGTGTTCTCCCTCTGGGCGCGCTGTGTTGGGCCGCGGCAGGCAAGGATCCTGGTTTCACGCCAGCGATGCTTCTGAGCTTGCTGCGCCGTCGGGGCAAGGTTCGGCCAGAGGATCTCGCGCGTCTGGATCTCGTGGGTCCCGTCGATTTGGCCGCTCTCAAGTCGCGCTGGCTTTCCTCGCTTGACGACGCGGAACACTTCTTCGCGACCCGCGATCCGGGCGAGATTGGGTGTCTCTACTACTCACCGGGTGAAGAGAGGTTCGTGCAGCCCCTTCCCGGCGACAAAGTCGTGCCTCACTTCGGTCGCCCAGGCGGAGTCCTTCCCGCTGTGGGTGAATAGGAATCTCGTTATGGTGGCGGTCGGAGATGTGAACGGCGACGGCAGAGTCGACCTGGCCATCGCCAACAACAACGGCGCCTGCCGGCACGTGCCGCCAACCCTCCACCTGGCCGCGCGCATTCCTTTCACCTGTTTCCGATCGTAAATCCGGAACGGGATAGTGCCGCGAGATCGACCGTTCTGCCCGTGGAAGCGCGAAAGCACTACCGGTCGATCCGACGCTAGCTTTCGGTCAGCTTCTGCTGCGCGCGCTGCGATCGTTCCCATTCGGCCGCCCAGTCAGCGGGCTTCACCGGGCCGATGCGGGTGGCATCCGCAGGCGGGGGCGGCGGACGGTTCCCAGTGTACTTGTCCGCCAGTTGCAGGCGCTCACGAACGTTGGCGGTTTCCTTCAAGTCAGCCTCGTGCGCCGCGATCTCGCACCGTCGCGCGTACAGCTGCTTCTCCAGTTCGGTGACCTGTTCCTGCAAAACGGAAATGCTGCCCTGGATGCCCTGTTCGCGGCGAAGCGCATCGGCCGTGATCTCCTCGACGCTGACGTTGACGGCGCCCAACGTCACCCTCACCACGCGCACGACCAGATCCATGTTCGGATCGCTTGGCAGGGAGCGCATCAGCCGAATGGCATCGTTGATACCAAACGCGGGCGCGACGGCGATTGTCACCGGAACCTCGGAATCGATGACGGCGGCTTCGATTTCGACCGGTTCGATACCCTCGGCTTCCATGTCGGCCTGGGGCAACGCGGCTGCATTCATTCCCTCGGTCGTGTCGGCTACTCCCTCGGAGGTGTCGGCGATCGGAATTTCATTGGTGTCGGCCTGGGCGGCGGCCAGCTCGGCCCCTGGCACTTGCCCTTTGTCCCCGGCGGGCGCATCCGCTTTCGTGTCGTTCGCGCTTTCGTCCCCCGCCTTCGCACCGTCCGTCTTTGTCACGACTTGCTTCTTCGCAAAAATGGCCATGTCCGCGCCTCCGCGCTGTGAGTTTCCCAACCGTACCGCGTGTTCCCGCAAGCTTACGCTGGATAGTGGCGAAATCGCGTCGTTTTCGTCAAAGGCCGAGCGTCGCGATTCGGTCTTTCAGATCCGCGATGTCCAGGCCGCTGCCGACAAACACCCCGACCGGGTTCAGTGTCTCGGGATCTTGCAATTGGCAGGGCGACACCTCCCCTGCGCCCGACACCCATTGGAAGCTGCGCTTTTCGCCCGGCGGATCGCGCAACACAACGATTCCTTTTGCCCGGATGATCTGCGGTGGCAGTGCGCGCAAGAAGTCTTCGAAAGACGCGACGTCAACAGGAAAGGGAATCGGCAACTGGCACGACAGAAACGCGTGCTGGTGCGCACCTTCCGTGGGCGCAGATGTTCGTGAGCGGACCACGGCGTTCACGCGGACGGAATCGGGACCGGTTCGTGACAGCAGTTCGTCTGCCAGCGTGGCGGTGTCGATGAAACGGGCAGCGGGCCCTAACGACGCGATCACGTCTCGCACCACGGCGTGACGTGACTGATCCACCAGATCCGTCTTGCCGACGCGCAGATGGCTGCTGGTGCGAATCTGTTCGCGCTCGATGGCATTCATCCAACCGCGCTGACCGAAGCGAACGGCATCAACGATGGTGATCTGCAGTGGTGAGGCGAGGTGGCGCAGTCCGTCCGCCTCCGCCAGCAACTCCAACAACAAGGCGGTGTCCGTCGTGCCGTTGGCTTCCAACAGCACGACGTCGTAGTCGGACGACGATTCAGCCCGCAAGATTTCCAGCAGGGCATCCTGGGTTTCGCAGCACAGACAGCTGCCCGCCAGCGGCGTCAACTGTGCCTCCAGATCTCCCAGCGTGGCCGCGTCGATGCGCGCATTTTCGACATCGTTCAAGATGATTCGCGGCCGCAGACCCTTCTGAATCAGAACGGGAACCAGTTGGCGCAGGAAGCTGGTTTTTCCCGCGCCCAGAAAACCCGCGACAATCAGCAGCGGACGAACCGCGTTTCGCACCATGAAATCAGTCTAGCCCGCCGCGACCTGAAAGACCGGCCGCGTGTGATTGCGACGGAAATTCCGTCGGGGCCGGCGTCCGCGGCTACGAGAACGCTTCCTGTCGCTGGCGGATCTGGGACGAGCGAGGCAAGGAGACCCCAAGCACGGTATTGCGCCCTCCTCGTGGACGCGGAATCTGGTAGCGCTCCAATCTCGTAATAAGGGTTCTTCGCGACATGCCAAGAAGCTGGGCGGCTCGACCTTGGTTGCCTCCGCAGGCGCCGAGAGTTGCTCGAATTCTGTCGGCTTCCGTTTTCATGGTGTCGGGATGGGAGAAACTCTCGTCCTGCTCGGCGATCCGGTGCCCGCTCAATGCGACGAGGTCGATCCTTCTGATCCGATCCGTGTCTCCCAAAGCCACGGCGGCTTCGAGAATGTTCCGCAATTCGCGGATGTTTCCGGGCCAGTCATACTCCTGCAGCCACGTCATGGCGTCGTCATCGAGAGTTGGCACCCCGGCTGGTTCACGTGAGCGGGCCGCCTGGTCTACGATCGTTCTCGCGATGGCCGGAACCTCATCGCGGCGCTCACGCAATGGTGGAATGGAAATAGAAATGCCGTTGAAACGAAAGTAGAGATCCCGGCGAAATGTTGAATCTGGGCGATCGGTTCCGATTGGACGATTGGTGGCGGAAATCACCCGCGCATTGACGAGTTGAGGACGAACCGATCCAACACGCACGATCTCGCGGCTCTCGATTGCGCGCAGCAACTTTGCCTGGACGGAAGGAGAAAGCTCACCGACTTCATCCATGAACAACGTTCCCCCGTCCGCGGCTTCAAAGTAGCCTTTGTGCAAATCGACCGCGCCTGTGAACGCGCCCCGTACGTGACCGAAGAGTTGGCTTTCCGCGAGCTGATCATCAAGACCAGCGCAATTGAGGGCCAAGAATGGACCAGTATTTCGCTTCGAGAATCGGTGGATGGCGTTGGCCATAAGGTCCTTGCCCACGCCGGTTTCCCCAAGCAGGAGAATGTTCATATCGCTTCGGGCTGCACGCCGAGCGAGCGATACGGTCGCAACCATCCGTGCGCTGGAATCCCAGGATTCCGGATATGCGCGTTCGACGGTGTTTGATCCAGAGATGATGCCTGCGGATTGACCGAACAGTTCGTTGTGCATGTTGTGTCCCCCCGACCGCCACCGTAGTCAATAAGACACCGCTGTCACCGCAAATTTCCGAGCGGGTCCCGCCGTGTCCCCGCCGCAAGAAGACTTGCGGTGACCGCGACTCAATCAGGAACGATTCTTCCCGCATCTTGAACGCAGCCGCGCAAACCCAAAGCAATCCCGACCCATCAATGCCGGTTCCCCAACAACCGGGAACCCGGGTGTTCGCTCTGGATATCGAAAGCACGCGAATGGGGCTACTATGCGCCCGGTCAATGAGGGCATTGGTGGTCGAAGACGATGCGGAGCTCGGTCGGGCCGTGACGCGGTCCCTGGAGGAGTGGGGAGCCGAGGTCACGCTGGCCACGACACTTGCGTTCGCGACAGACGTGCTGGACCGTGGTTTCGAGTTGGTGATCTTGGACGTGGGATTGCCTGATGGCAGCGGTGTTTCTCTGGCGGAGAAGGCCGCCACACTTCGTCCCGCGCCGCTGATTGTGGTGTTCAGCGGAAACGCCACCGCCGAAGAGGCATTTCGCCTCGGGCAGCTGGGCGTTCGAGGCTACCTGGGCAAGCCGGTGACGCTTTCTGATTTCGCCGCCACGATCGAAAGCATGATGGCCGCCGCGCCCGATTTGGCGCCATTCCTTGTGGCGACCGTCGGCAAGCAGCCTTTTCAAGATGTGCTGGCCGGCGTGCGACGTACGATGGCCGAGCAGGCGTTGGCCGTTACCGGTGGCAACCGCACGGGCGCGGCAAAGTTGTTGGGCGTGACCCGGCAAGCCGTTCAACATCTGATACGCGATTTGGGGATTCCGGAAATAGACGACGTTCCAAAATAGGCACGCCAACAACGACAACAAACGGGGAGGACGCCAATGCAAAAAGCGCTTCTGAGTGGTCCGGGCAGATTCAGCTCGATTGTTTGTTACCAGAGACGAGATGGCGTGTCCGACGCTTTGTTGAAGACCGCCGCCGCAGAGCTGATCCAGACGGTGGCTCTCGCGGGCCTCCCGCAGAACCTGGATGTTTTGGTGGCGTTGCGGCCCGACATTGTGGACAAAGCCAATGGCGTGGGCCCCACGCTACTCACCAGTCGTGGCCTACCAGACCAGGCCGCCGACCTTGTGGTCCAGGTTGCCGCGCAGACGGAAATCGATCGCTTGATCGGACTTCGCCTGGCAGCCTTCTATTTGTCCAACGTTGCGACGGGGACGCGCGAGATTTCCGGATCGCGCCTCCTGAACGGTCAGGAATCCTTCGGGTTCAAGGATGGGGCATCGCCCTCACCCGCGCGGGTTGTTGACGCCATTGCGCCCGCGCTTGGCGAGACCATTGGCCGAGAGGCGCTCCAGTCCTACGGGCAGGGGACCTGGCTCTTGTTTCAACGATACCGCCAGAAGGTAACAGAGTTTTTTTCTCTGTCGGACACGGAACGCGCGAACGTCATGGGACGGCCACCCGCGTCGGTCAAAGATCCGACCAAGCGTGGGGAGGCTGCCGTGGCGGGCCTAGGGGGGGGCACCACCAATTCACATTGGAACACCATGACGTCGTCGGGCCGGAATCCGCCCGCGATGCTTCGCCGCGGGTTTCCCTGTCGGATCGATGGGGAGGAGGGGTTGGCGTTCGTCGCCGTGGCTGAGGATCCGGCAGTCATCGGCGACTCCCTGGACCGCTTCAACACGACGGACGCCATGAAGACGTACGTGCAGATCAGAGAGGGCGGTGTCTTCTTCTGTCCGCCGGATGCTCGGTCCCTTGATCCGAACGTCACGCGGCGCCCGTTGCCAGGCGAAGTACAGGCGCTAACGAATCGCAAGGCGTCCCTCGTGACCTACGAGGTGGCGGAGCCTTTCTTGGAATACATGCTGCGGCTCAAGGACGATGGAATATTCGTCGGATCGGTCGGAGCCATGACCATCGCACCCGCGGTCATTCCGATCGTTCAACAACTCAACGAGACTGTAGCGAACCTGTCCGCCAATCCCGCAGCGGAGAAAACCGAGCTAGCCAGATTGGCCCAGGCCTCGCAGGACGATGCGAACAGCGTCAACGAGTCGGTTGGCGGATACCACACCTTCAACTGACACGGGTCATTTTCGTTGAAGCACAGACGGCGCTTCTCCGCCTGGCTGGATTCCATCGATCCGGATATCCGCAAGGCCGTCATAGATCCGAAGTCGTGGTTGGGCGTGACGACCATTGTCGCCGCACTGGTAGCCGTCACTGGCTGGCTTCCAGGGAGTGTCGATCTCTTCCATCTCAGGGTCATTCCCGCCGTCCTCATCTATCTTCCCACCCTGATCTTGGGGCTTACGTTGGGGACCCTGGAAAGACAAGGCCGGCTGTCGTTATTCGCTTTTGGGTTGGGATGCCTTGCGGGCTCGTTGGTGTTTCAGGTTTTCATGTGGTCCTTGGTTGCCCTATCTGATCTTCCGGGCGCCGCCGTTATGGCATCCCTTCCGATCCTTCTGGCTTCGTATCACGGCAGTGTTTTTCGTTCCGGCCCCGAAACGCCATACATCGCCGTGGGCACGATCCTGGCAATCGGTGGAGCCGTGCTGATTTCGAACGACGCGGCCCACCTGGCAATCTATGCGGCAGCTGGTCCGGTCGCAGTGGGCTCTGCTCTTCTCCTCGGTCGGAACTCCGTCTTCAATCATCGCTCACGGATTCAGAGCGTGGCCCTACGTGACGCGGTGGATGCGCAGATTCTAAGTGAACGGGCCCGTCACGTGGAGGTGATGAGCGTGGCGTTGGGGAGACTTCAGGGGTCCAGCCACGACGCCGGAAACGCACTTTCGGGAGCACTGTTCAATCTTGAGCAACTGGCCTTGGAGGTACGGCGCCCTGTGACGGACCTTCGTAGCGAGCGGATCGGGACTATTGCCGTGGACATCATGTCCAGCCTCGAACGCTTGAAACGACTCCTTGGAGAGGCCCGCGAGACGTCTCAAGAAAGCCGACCAGCCCTTGAACGTATCGACGCGCCCCGGTGCGTTCGGGAGGTCCTTGACGACGTGGGGCGCAGGTTTCCAGAGGTGGCGCTGGCGTTCAACGTCCAAGGGGACGCAGGACTGGCATCGGTCAGGGTTTGCGGCGGCGAGATGTCCTTGAACCGGATCCTCACCAACTTGGTCGTCAATGCGTGCGAAGGAAGTGGCCAGGCAACGCCAAGCCAGGTCAGCGTCTTGCTGTCTCCCGACCCCAAGGATGATTGCACCTATCTCACGATCGCTGACGACGGGCCGGGCTTTTCGGCGACCATGCTCGCAGCGCCCTTTCGCGGATTTCATACGACGAAGAGCGGGGGAACGGGACTTGGGCTGTACACCGCCGAACGTTTGGTACGCGCGAGCGGCGGCCTCCTGGCTATTGCCAACCCACCGGACGGCACGTCCGGTGCCCGTGTTCACCTGACCTTGAGGCGCTGAACATGAGCGGAATCTACGTTCGCAACCACGCCATCCGATTTGCAAGAACGCACGTCGCCGGTGAGCAGGCCCGGGAGGATCTCGACGCCATCATTCGTGCTGTGGATCCGGCGTTCCAGCAGTGGCTCCACGATCTCGCTGCGGAAACACACCTGGGATTGGAGGAAGAGACGCGCCGTGCGGCGGCCCTGTTGATTCAGGTCGCGTCGATCCAGCTTGCGGACGATCTCTCCGACAATGAGTGTGAGTACCTCCCCAATCCCGCGCAGACAGGTCCGGGGGCGCAATGGCTGCTTCAGCATCTGTTCGCGGCATCCCTTGCCGAAACGTCCATTTCAGCCGCGGTGGTTGCTGAAGCGACTGGCGATCTGCTGCTTGTGGGGGCGGCCCAGCAGCAAGAAGTCAGAACGGTTTCATGGAATCTCGAGTCATCGCGCGCCGCGGCCATGGGCCTCAACGGGCACCAGCATGCGGCCTACTTCAACCTGACCTTTGCAGGTACTGCCCGTCAGACGGTGGCCAGATCCGTTGGAATCGATTACGGATTCGCCCTGCACATCGTGGGCGATCGGGTCAGCCGCGATCCACGTTGGGAAACCTTGGACGCAACCTCCCGCGCGATACTTCTGGGCGAGGCCAGTGCCGCCGTCGCACGCTTGCGGCAGGTGGACTGGTCGTGTTTGCGCGGGCCTTCCACTTGGTTCGATTCGGTGCTGGCTCCGATGGTGAACGGATAACTTCACCGAGCCTTGCGCTGGCTCGTGCGGGGGGTTGCCCCGATTCCGGCGGGGCCGGTTCGGCCGTGACCTTTCCCGCGCGAAGGCTGCGGAGTCGCTGATGCGGTGACCATTCGTGACACGCCGGTCCGCGCTGTGGTTTTTGTTTTCGTTCAGATCGGGTTCAGAGCCCGCGGCCCGGTCGCACCCTGAAGTTCCGCCGCGCCGTAGGTCCAGGCTGCCAGGGCACCGAGGTCGGTGATCTCGACGGCGGTCATGGTCATGGGCGCCAGGGAAACGGTCGTGGCGGGGACGGCGGCGGGCAGGCCGACGATGTCGATCGTCAGGACCTGCGTCGCGGTGGTCCAGTTGACGACGATCGCCTGCGTACGATCGTCGACGACATTCCGGCTGGCGTAGGCGCGCACGCCGCTGGGTGCCGCGGTGACCGCTATTAGCGTGGGCCCGAAATGCTCCGCGAACAGTGAATAGGCGTGGTAGGCGGGCCTTTTCACGTTGGCTGGCGACAGGAGGCCCAGCGTCCAGCCTTCCCGGATGCTCCAGAGCGCGGTCGTCCACAGACCCTGGGTCAAACCAACGCCCAGGGTATCGGCGGCCCAAAGGCCGGCCGGCAAGGTACCCGGCGACGCCTCCAGCGTGCTGATCGCCGGATCGCCGTTCCACGTGATGTTGGTTTCCGTCAGCGCCAGAGGTTTTGCTCCGTGTCCGGTCGCCGTCATCTTCTGCCGGACGGCCACGATCATGGCGCGGAACTGATCCGCGTCGATGGCCCCGGTCGCCGTCGTGGTCCTCATCGGATCGATCGGGTAGCGATGCACGGCCACGATGTCGAAGTGTTCTCCGCATTCGGTCAAGATGGGCGTCAGCCAGTCGTTGGCGCCGCTTTGGTATTTCCACGACAACTCGGGTCCCAGAACCTTGATGCTGGGATCCACGGCCCGCATGGCGGGCACGAACGCCTTCACGTCCCGGCAATAGGTGGCGGCGGTGTATCCGGGGACGCTGGGCGTCTGCGTGGGATCGGCGTACAGATCGGGCTCGTTGCCGATGGAAAAGTATTTCACGCCGTAGCCCTTGGTGATGTTCGCGTACGTGACCATCGCGGCGGCCGTATCGGCGGTCGGCGTGGCGCCCGCGATGTCCGCCAGGATGGGCACCTGAATGATCGGTTCGGCGCCGACCGCGCGCGCGTAGGTTATCGCCCGATCCACCTCGGCATCGTTGAATGGCGTGGGCGCGTTCCAATCGTTGTTGTGCCCACCGATGCGCAGAACGCTGGGAGCAAGAGTTCGAACAGGATCCTCGGTCCCGGCCAGGGTGCTGCCGTACGTCCAACTCCAGTAGTTCAACCCCATGGCGGTCGGCGTTCGTGGGGTCCTGGTGGCCGCCGAAATCGTCAGGGTGCCGGTCATTGTCACGGGGGTCCCCATGTCGGGCCCGACTCCCGCATCCCCGGCATCGGGGGTCTTGTCCGCGGGGTGTTTGGCGCAGGCGGCCAGCGCGAAAAGAAGCCCAAATCCCAAGATGCGACGGACGACAGAGGTCATGCCTGTGAAAGAGTCTCCAGGTGGATTGAAAGCTCAGATATCCGGTGAGGGTACCCGGGATGTAACCGGTGGCCGCGTGTGCACGACGTCGGCGAATCCGGTGTGGCGGCCCCAGAACCATTTCGCAAACGCGTTCTTTCGCGCTTCCCGTTCATCGTTTTCTACACCATCCGCCCCGAAGCCCTGGTCGTCGAAGCCGTCGCCCACGGAGCGAGGCGCCGGGGCTATTGGCTTGCGCGCGCGAAACCTTGAGGAAGGCGATGGCGCGGCGCGGTTCGCCCAGCGCGAAGTGCATCCTTTGACGCTGTAGCCGGTGGCCGCCTATCCCTTCACACACAGGACCTGCCGAAGCGTGTGCACGATGTCGACGAGCTCGGCCTGGGCCGCCATGACGTCGACAATCGGTTTGTATGCCCCGGGCGTCTCATCGAGCACGTCCGCGTCCCGCCGGCACTCGATGCCCTCGACGGCCCGCGCGTGGTCCTCCAGAGTGAAGCGCCGGCGCGCAGCCGCGCGCGACATCGCCCGGCCGGCGCCGTGGCTGCAGCTGGTGAAGCTGTCGCTGTTCCCCTTGCCCTGGACGATGAAACTGCGCGTTCCCATGGATCCCGGGATGATGCCCCATTCACCCGCGCGCGCGCTGACCGCGCCCTTGCGCGTGACGAGGATGTCGTCCCCGAAGTGGTGCTCGCGCGAGACGTAGTTGTGGTGGCAGGCGACGATCCGTGCGGCGGCGCCGACGGATCTTCCCAGGGCCAACGCGACTTGCTGGAGGACGGCCTCCATCATGACGGCGCGGTTCTTCGTGGCGAAGTCCTGTGCCCACGACACCGCCTCGACGTAGTCGTCGAAGTTGGGCGAGCCTTCTGACAAGTAAGCCAGGTCGGCGTCCGGCAAGTTGATGAACCACCGGCGCATGTCCTGCTTCGCGCGCTCGATGAAATACATGCCGATGCGGTTGCCAACGCCACGGGATCCCGAGTGCAGCATCACCCAAACGGCATCCTCCTCGTCGAGGCAGACCTCGATGAAGTGGTTCCCGGTGCCCAGCGTCCCGATGTGGTGAGCGTTGTTGCCGCCACCGATCTTCGGGTGCTTCCCCACGATGGCGTCGAACCGGCCCTTCAGCGACTCCCAGGCCACCAGTGGGCTGCCGGCCAGGTCGCGCCGCGCGCCGTGGTCGTTGCGTCCGCCGTTGTCGGTCCGTCCGTGGGGGACGGCTCTTTCAATGGCGGAGCGCAACGCCGCCAGACTGGTCGGTAAGTCGCTCGCCCGCGCGCCGGTGCGCACCGCCATCATTCCGCACCCGATGTCGACGCCGACGGCGGCCGGGATCACGGCCCCCTTCGTGGCGATGACGCTGCCCACGGTGGCGCCCTTGCCGACATGGACGTCGGGCATCACGGCGACGTGAGAGTGGATAAACGGGAGCGCGGCGATCCGATCGAGCTGGGCACGCGCCTCGTCCTCGACGGCGACACCATTCGTCCACCACTTGATCGGCGCGCTCCCTTCGGACCGGGTTACGTTCGGCATGGCCTTCTTCATTCTATTCTGGGGGATCAGCGTTACCAGCACGGGCACCACAGGCGGGGTCCCTCGCGCCCAGGCGCGGCCGCGCCGTTGCGCGGGCCGCCGCCGCCTCTGATCGAATTGCACGCGGGCGGGAATATTGGGCAAGAACACGCCAAGGGAACCACATGACTGCTGTCCGACCATCTTGCCGCTCTACCTCTCATACTGTAACGACGGTCTTGTCGTTGATGACTGGTTGTCGAATGACTTTCAAGGGGGGCCTGATGCGTGGTGCACGGTTTAGTCGGTCCTGGCTGGTGTTCGCGGGGTTCGCCCTTGGCGCATGTGCTCCGGGCGGCGGAACGGGTGGCGGAATGGGCGGCGTGATGGGCACGGGCGGCGGCGCCATCGGTTCGGGTGGCGGCGTCGTGGGTGGCAGCGGCGGCAGCGGCGGCAGCGGCGGTGCGATGCCGGGCGGAACGGGCGGTGTGGGTGGTGACAACAGCGGTGGTGGCGGAATCGGCACCGGGGGCGCGTTGGGCAGCGGGGGTTCCCTTGGCACGGGAGGGATTTTCGGCGCGGGCGGCTCGGCGGGCAGGGGCGGCGCGGGCGGCGCGGTCGGCGCTGGCGGCCGGGGCGGCTCGAGCACAGGCGGCGCGGTCGGCACAGGCGGACTTGGTGGCGCGGCGTCGACGGGAACGGGTGGTGTCGGCGCAGGATCGGGGACCGGCGGTGCGGGAGGTCAGGTCGGGGGTGTGCAGGAACTGGTGCATTACTACGGCCGCTGGGACGTGAGGACCGACCGCGCGATCACCGTGAACAGCGGCAGCCATCTGGCGGCGACATTCACCGGTACCGCCATCACGGCGCGATTCGACGTATCCGTGAACCTGACTTCCGACATGCCGACGCTGGCCTGGCAGATCGATCAGGGAGAATGGAAAGAGGCCGATCTGGCCGCCACCGTTTCGCTGGGGACCGGGCTTGCTTCCGGCATGCACACGGTGATGCTGATGGCGCGTTCCATGGACGAAAATCAAAGCCGCTGGACGCCACCCCTGATCTCCAGCACCACGTTTCTGGGGTTCACGGTCACGGGCGGCGCGGTGCAATCGTCGGCCCGTCCGGTTCGCTTCAAGATCGAGTTTCTGGGTGACAGCATCACCGAGGGCGTCGCCATCTGGCAGTCACGCAACGGACAAACCAGGAAGTGCTGGAAGGACGACGGGCGCATCGCGTACCCGTCGCAGACTGCCCAGATGTTGGGGGCCGAATGGCGCCAGGTGGGGTTCGGTTACCTGGGAATCTTGAAGACGGGAAATGGCGGGGTGCCCAAGGCCAACGATTCCTTCAATTGGATCTACAAGGACGTCCCTCGCGACAGCTGGCAGCCCGACATGGTCGTCATCAACGAAGGGACGAACGATTCCGGCGGCGCCGCGGCGACCTTTCGCACGGGATACACGCAGTATTTGACCACCATTCGCGCCGCGTACCCGAACGCCAAGCTGGTCGCCATGCGTCCGTTCAACGGTTCGCAGGCCGCCCCGATCAAGGCCGAGGTCGATGCGCGCAACGCCGCGGGTGACGCGCGGGTCTACTACGTCGACACGACCGGCTGGCTCGGTTCGACTGACTTCACCGACGGGTTGCATCCGAACGACCAGGGAAGCGGTAAGGCCGCGCAGGCCCTGGTCGCGGCCATCAACAGGATCAAGTAACAGGGGCCGGGATCACCCGCGGCGCGAGCGGGAATATAGAATCACAGTGCCGAACGCGCGATACGTCCAGTTGTCTGGGCCGGGGTTGGGGGAAAGCGCCGAGGATCTGCTCGGCGCCGACGATACGACGCTGGCGTTGGCGCTCAGGGCGGGAGACATCCGCGCGCCCCGTGTAGCCTGGCTCCGGTTTGCGCCCCTGGTGTATCGCGTCCTGCTGCGAACGTTCGGCCCGGGGCGCGACATAGAAGACGTGCGGCAGGACATCTTCCTGGCTTTTTTTTGCAAGGTTTCCGGTCTTCGCGAACCCGGTGCCCTGAAAGGGTTCCTGATGTCGATCACCGCGCGGACCATCAAGTATCAACTGCGCCGCGCGCGGGCCAGAGGGATCATTCGCTTTTGGGAATCGGCCGACAACCTCGAAGACATCGAGGCTTTGCGGACCGCAGCGCCCGACGACACGGCACGCCAGACGCTGGCGGTTTTCTATTCCGTGCTCGACAAACTGAGCGCGCGTGATCGCGCGCTGTTCGGGCTCAGGTTTCTGGAGGGATTGGAGCTGATGGAGGTGGCGGGGTCTTTGGGGATCTCGGTGTCGACAGCCAAGCGACATCTGGCCCGGATCTGGAAGCGGGTCGCATTATGGATTCGCAACGAGCCGGGTCTCGCGTTGGATCGGAGGGAAGCCGAAATCAGCCGGCCGGGCGGCGATCCCGGTGAGACAGAAAGGGCTCGACGTTGAGTCCGTCGGCACTGCTGCCGCGTTCCGGGTAGTCGACCGGGTCGCGGGGCGCGTCCGCGATCAACACCTCGCCCGTCAGCAGCAGCGCCGCAATCGAGGCGGCGTTCTGGAGCGCCAGACGGACGACCATCGTCGGATCGACGACGCCCGCGGCAAGCAGGTCTTCGAACTTGTCGCTGGCGGCGTTGTACCCGTGGGCACCCTTTGCTTGTCGTACCAGCGCGACGATCACGGATGCCTCGCGCCCGGCGTTCTCGGCGATCTGGCGACAGGGCTCCTCGCACGCCCGCCGTACGATCGCAACGCCGGCGGTATGCTCGTCCGACAGGCTCGTGTCGCGCCTCGACAACACGGCCGCCGCGCGCACCAGCGCCACGCCGCCCCCCGGAACGATGCCTTCCTGGATCGCGGCGCGCGTCGCGAACAGGGCGTCTTCGGTACGCAGCTTCCGCTCCTGTGCCTCCAGCTCGGTCGTGCCCCCGACGCGGATCAGCGCCGCGCCGCCCACCAACCGCCGCAGCCGATCTTCCAGCAACTGGTGCCGGAACGGCGAGTTGGTGTCGGCGTAAAGGGCGCGAAGGGCCAACACGCGGGCTTCCAGCGCGTCCTTGTCGGTGGCGCCGTCGACGATGGTGGTCGTTTCGGCGGTGACGACGATCTTCTTCGCGCGCCCGAGATCCGCCAGGGTGGCATCCGCGAGCATGATACCGGGCGCCTCGCCGATGACCCGCCCGCCCGTCTGAGCGGCCAAATCGCCGAGGGATTCCAGGCGCGATTCGCCGTAGAACGGCGGCAAAACGGCACAGACCTTCATTGTCCCTTGCAGCTTGTTGACGACCAGCAGCGACAGTGCCTCGCCCTGTACCTCACCGACGATCAGCAGCGAACGTCCGGCCTTCATCACCTTTTCGAGCAGTGGGACCAGCTGCTCGACCTGCGTGATCTTGTTCGGTGTCAACAGGACATAGGCATCGTCCAGTTGCACCAGCAACCGTTCCGGATCGGTGACGAAGTAGCCGGATGCGTACCCGCGGTCGATCTCCGCGCCCTCCGCGATCTCCAGCTTCGTTTCCAGCGCCGGTCCCTGTTCGACGTGAATGATCCCGTCCAGACCCACCTTGCCGACGGCGTCCGCGATCAGCTTGCCGATCGACGCGTCGCCGTTGGCGCTGACCGTAGCCACCTTGGCGATGTCGCGCTTTCCGGCCACGCGTTTGGACATCTTCGCCAGCGCTTCGACGACGCGCTCCACTCCGTGCTCGATGCCCCGTTTCAGCGCCAGTGGATGGTGCCCGGCCGCGACCAGCTTGACCCCTTCGCGATAAATGACGTGCGCGACCACCACGGCGGTCGTCGTACCGTCGCCCGCCACGTTGCCGGTCTTCACGGCGCTCTCGAGCACCAGCTGCGCCCCCAAATTCGCGAACGATTCGGGCAGTTCGACGTGCTCCGCCACGGTGACGCCGTCCTTGGTCACCAGCGGCGCGGCGTGAAGCGGGCGTTCCAGCAGGACGTTTCGTCCGCGCGGGCCCAGCGTCGGCTTTACGGCGTTCGCGAGCACACCCGATCCCTCGAGCAGCCGGGCCCGGGCCGCATCGCCGAACAGGAATCGCTTCGCCGCCATCTAGCTCAGAGAGCCTCGGTGGAAAGTGACATGGGGGGCGTAACTCAGCTCAGGAAACGAAGGAGCGAGTTTCGGGATGCGAGCAGGTACACCCACCTGTGCATACCCCAAGGCGGGTCATTTTCCTCAAGCCGATATCAAAACAGGAATATGTGACCTTCGGATGAGAGCCGTCGCCACTTGCACGGGTGAGATGTTGATGCAGCCACTCCGGGGCTTTTACCCCAGTCCGTGGGAGGTTTTTCGATGCGGTACCTAAGGCAGCTCTCAAATTCGATGCGGTGCCTTCCCGTGGCGCTCCCGCTGTGCGCAGCGCTGATATTCGGTTGCCAGGGCAAGGTGATCGGTCCGCCCGGTGTTGGTGCCAGCGGCACGGGAGGTACGTCAGGCATGGGAGGCGCCGCGGGTATTGATGTCCCCTGCGCCGGCCCGTCCGACCCGCGGATGGTCGTCGCGCCCCAGCGCATCATGCTGCTGACGAAACCCGAGATCATCAACACCGTGACCTACCTTATCGACAAGACGGAGGCGGACGCCCTGGTCAGCAGCGGGATGGTTGAGCTTATCCCCGAGCCCAACCGGCACTTCCCGCCGGCCGACGGCGAGGAGCAGAGCATCAACGACACCAGTATTCTTCCTCTCAACACCCTGGCGGGGCACGTCTCGGAATACGTCACCACCAATTTCTCGACCCTGGCCAAGTGCGCGACGGTGACCGACGCGTGCGCGACGACCTACCTGAATACTCTCGCGGCGAAGGCCTACCGGCGGCAGCTCACCACCGACGAGCAGACGGGGTTCACCAACCTTTACAGCACGCTCAAGAGTCAAATGGTCAACGGCTACGCCGTGACGAACACCGTTCAACAGGCGGCGGGGTACGCGGTCTGGGCATTGCTGATGAGCCCGCAGCTGGTCTGGCGCTGGGAGATCGGCGGCACCCAGGTGTCCAGCGCGCCGCCGGGCATTTACCTGACCGACGACGAGCTGGCGAGCCAGGTGTCCTTCTTCCTGACCGATCAGCCCCCTGACGATATGTTGCTCGTGGCAGCAAGGGCCGGCACGCTGCGCGCGAACCTCGCGTCGCATGTCAGCCGGATCCTTCAGACGGCCCAGGGCAAGAACTGGATGCGTCACGTGATGGAGCTCTACTTCCTTCTGAACCAGATCCCCGCTTCCCCCGTGGACCCGACCAAGTTTCCCGTGGTCGACAGCGGGCTCCTTGCGTCGATGGCAAACGAGTCGCGGCTGTTCCTCGATAACGTGCTGTGGGGAAGTAGCAGCACGCTCAGCGACCTGCTGCTGTCGAGGACGACGTTCGTCAACGATCGCCTCGCGACGCAGGTCTACAAAATCCCAATGCCCGCGGGCGCGACGCTGGACAACTTTGTCCAGACGACGCTGCCCGCCGATCAGCGATCGGGCATCCTGACCAACGCCGGCTTCCTGACGGCACGGTCGCGCTCGGACGGTCAGGATTTGGTCTCGCGGGGCAAGGCCGTCAAGGCGGCGTTCCTCTGCATACCCTCCGCGCCGCCCGACGAGACGCTCAAGGGTGCGATCGCTGCCGCGACCGCGACCCTCAACATGCAGACGGGGCAGCAGCAGGCCGCGAGCCGGGCCGGAAATAAGATCTGTGGCCAATGCCACGCCACCTTCGATCAGTACGGTCTCGCGCTCGAGTTTTACGACGCCGTGGCCGCCTATCGGACGACCTACGATTACCTGCCGGGCACGCCGGCGATCGACGGTACCACGACGCTGCCACCGGTCCTGGGAGGCGCGACCGTGCGCAACGCGGTCGAGCTGGCGCAAAGCTTGGCGGATAGTCCGACTTTCACGAACTGCTTGGCGACGTCGATGCTGCAGTATGCGATGACCGAGCTCAACGCCCAGGTACAACTGCCGCTGGCGCCCGCGCAGTCGGGGTGCGCCGCGGCCGACGTGGTTCAGCGGTACGGAAGCGGGAGCAGCAAGACGTTCACCGGTCTGGTCACGGCGGTGACGCAATCGCCCGCCTTCGTGGTTCGCAGGGCCGCACCGTGAGCCAACCGATTCGACCGAATGCCTATCGGAGGTAAACGAAAATGATCTCGTACAAGTTCAAGCGGCGAACGTTCCTGACTGCGATGAGCGGGGGTCTGGGCCTCAAGGTCATGCTCCGCAACATGGAAGCATCCGCGCAGACGTCGCAGTCGCCGCCGCGCCTGCTGGTCACGCACTGGCCGGTGGGGATCATCCCGGGCGCCGGCGACGCACTGTTT
>JANOJB010000178.1:0-32249 GCA_031407985.1 Pseudomonadota bacterium
GGCGACACCTGTCTGGGGCCGGGACGCATCCCACCCGCGCTGCGCTCGGAAGCCCTCACGGACACGGACGGCTTCTTTCGCGCCGTCCTACCACTGCCCTGACATCGACGAACTGGCCTTCACGGGGCACCGCGGATCTCCGCGCCGAAGGGCAGAACGGATCGTGCTAGCGTCCGCGCCGATGATCGCCGCCCGTGCCTCCCGCAAGCGTCTCGCGGTGCTGCTGGGCCTTTTGACCATCGGCCTTTTCGCGGCCCTTGTCGGCGCCACGATGTTGGGCGTCGAGAGAATCGATTGGCGCGCGGTCTTGTGGCCCGATACCACCGACCACGCGATCGTCGTGCGGGTCAGGCTGGGGCGGGCGTTGCTGGGTGCCGTCGTGGGTGCCGCGCTGGCGGCGGCGGGCGTGACCTTTCAAACGCTCGTGCGCAATCCGCTGGCCGATCCGTATGTCCTGGGCGTGTCGTCCGGGGCCGCCACCGGGGCCGCGTTGGCTATCATCGGGGGTGCCGGTCAGGGTGCGCCGCTCGCCCTCTCGGCCTTCGCCGGGGCGTTGGGTGCCCTGGCCCTGATCTATCGATTGGGCATGGTGCGGGGACGAATGGTGCCGCACGTCGTGTTGCTGGCGGGCGTCGTCTTCAATTCGTTTTCGTGGGCGGTCATCGTGACCTTGGCCGCGCTGGCCAGACCGGGGACAACGGCCGAAATGTTGATCTGGCTCATGGGATCCTTGTCGGCTCCGGACTGGCCGCGCCTGGCGACGGCGTCCTTGGTGATCGTGGCTGGTTTGTTGGTTCTCGTCTCGCTGGCGCCCCGCATGAACGCACTGGTCCTGGGTGACGAGGGGGCGCATTCGCTGGGCGTGAACGTCGGCCGCACCCGCAAGCTGTTGCTGTGCGTGGCATCGTTGCTGACCGCGGCCGCCGTGGCCGTCGCGGGTCCGATCGGATTCGTCGGTATCATCGTTCCCCACGTGTTGCGGCTGATCGTCGGACCGGATCACCGCATGTTGGTGCCCGCCAGCGCGCTTGGCGGGGCGCTCTTCCTGTCTCTTTGCGACACGCTGACGCGCATGGCGTTCCTTCCTCTTGGCAGCGAGCCGCCTGTCAGTGTCCTGACGGCACTGCTGGGCGGCCCGTTTTTTCTGGTGCTGTTGTGGCAAAAACGCGGCGAACGACTGTTCTGATCATCGGCATCGTGGCGCTGTCCGGCGCGGTCGCGGCCTGTGATCGGCGCGCGGCCCCGGTTGCCACCTCCGCCAGTGGCACGACCGGCACCCCCCCCCACACCACCGTCCGTGCGTTCACCGACGAGGCTGGGCGCCCGGTGCTCCCCCGCGTCGTGCCGGCACGCCGCTTGGTTTCCCTGGCACCGAACGTGACCGAGTTGCTGTTCGCGATCGGCGCGGGGGCTCAGGTCGTGGGTCGCGACAATTACAGCGACGCCCCCGCGGGCATGGTCGAGCGGATTCCGAAGCTTGGCACCAACTACCAACCGTCCCTGGAGAAGATCCTCGCGCTCTCGCCCGACGTCGTGTTCACGTCCATCAGCGCCAACCGCCGCGAAACCGTCGAAAGTCTGGAACGCCTGGGAATTCCCGTCTTCGTGACGGATACCCGCGGCATCGCCGACATCGACCGGACCTATGTCAACCTCGGCGCGCTGACCGGACGCACGGTTGACGCCGAGCAACAGATCGCGCGTCTGCGGACGGGTTTTGATTCTATTCGCCTGAGAATCGCGGGAAAGCCCCGGCCCCGGGTTCTGGTTGTGGTGTGGGACGATCCCCTGTACGTCGCCGGCCGGGGAACGTTCACGCACGATCTGATTGAGCTCGCCGGTGGCAGCAACGTCGCCTCGGACGCCGTCGGGTTCGCGAAGTATCCCCTGGAACGGGTGCTGCACGCGGCACCCGACGTGCTGGTCATCCCGACGCACGCGCAGGCCGGTGAGCGCACACGCGCCACGAAGTACTGGTCACGTTGGCCACAACTCCCGGCCGTCCGGACGAATCGTGTCCACGCCGTCGACGATGCCGTGATCAGCCGTCCCGGCGCCCGGTTGGTGGAAGGAGCCGAACTGCTGGCCCGCCTGTTTCATTCAGACGCCACCGCGAACTGATATGCTGTTGGCCGATGACCGTGGCGTCTTCCACCCGTTATGCGGTCCTCGAGACCAAAGATCTCGTCGAAACCCATCGTTTGATCGACCAGGAACGAAACGCCGAGGTGGTTGTGGCCCCGGGGCGCGGCGGTATGGTCACGCGCTTCCGCGTTGGCGATGACGACATCTTGTTCCTGGATCAGGCAACGTTGCGCGATCACAACCAGAGCGTCCGCGGCGGCATCCCGGTGCTGTTCCCCATCGCCGGCCGTCTGACCGGCGACGAATTTCGGCTGGAGGGCGAAAGCATCCCCATGGCTCAACACGGATTCGCCCGTAGGGTCCCGTGGCGCGTGACGGCGACCGACGCCGCCAACGCGGCGTCAATCACGATGGCGTTGGAACACAGCGAAGCCACTCTGGCGACGTGGCCTTTTCGATTTCGTTTGGTCTTTCGCTACGAGCTACGCGACGCGACCCTGGCGATCCATCAACGATACGAAAACCTGGGGGATCGACCCATGCCGATTCATCCTGGCCTTCATCCGTATTTTCGCGTCGAGGACTGGAGCAAGCGCCAGGCCCGCGTGGTGACCGCCGCGACGCGTGTCTTCGACAACCGCACCGGCGAGACCCTGCCCCTGGCGGCGGCCATCGAATTTGGTTCGGGAGAGCTTGATTTGCAGATTCTGGACCATGGGCAGCCGGGCATTCGACTGGACCGTCCCGGCGCGTGCGCGGTGCAGTTGGCTTACGACGACGCGTCCACCGTGGTCACCCTCTGGACCCTGCCCTCCCGCGACTTCGTCTGCGTGGAACCCTGGTCCCGACAGGCCGATGCGCTGAACCGGGGCGACGCCCTGTCTGTCCCCCCTGGCGGCGCCCACAACGCGGTTTTGACGATTTCCCCCCAACTGGCCCCAGCCAGCTCCCCTCCGGGCCCTCCGGGGATTGTTGACACCGGCACCCCGGCCCCGTAGCTTCACGTGCATCCCGTCGGCGCTCCGACGGCTCCCGGCACTCCCCCTGCGGCGCTCCGTACGGGCCAAGTGACCGAATCAACACCGTGTCCATCGAAGATCTCTCCCAGCGCTCTCCCGAAACGGGCGCCGATCCCCCTGCCGCCGGAGAATTCCGCCGTTATCGGAAGTTCGTGTCGTGGTTCATCCTGGCGTTCATCTTCGTCGGCGGATCGTACATGTTGTTCTCGGTCACGGTGACGATCTACCGCCGGCAACACGCTGTCCCCCTCGGCTCGCCGGTCGGAGCGCAGGCGACAAGACAGGATACCGACAGTTGCTACGACGAACTGTCGGATGTTGTCGAAGGCCTTCGCAAGTACCTTGAGAATTCGCACCGTCTGATGGCCGACACCGATCCCGTCGAGGTGCAGGACTGGGCCGAGGCGGGCAGTTATTGGCGTGGGCAATGGAAGGCCGTGGGCGAGCGGTGCGGTTTCGAACGACGCCGCGGCGCCAAGAACTGGGAAGAGATGGCGGTTCTTCACGAAGAGCTGCGCGAAACCGAGGCCGGGTATACGAGAGAAATTTCACGTTTCGGCAAGGACCTCGCCCCGCGGCTCGGCCGGCTGCGCGAACGGCTCGCGCGCGTTGGCGAGCGGCTGTCCTTGTCCCAAGAATGAGGAGATCCGCATGTCCATGAACGAAAACGGGACCGAGAACACGTCCCACGATCCAACAGCAATTCCGCAGCCAATCCCGTCAACGCCCGGACTCGACTTCACCGCCGAATCGGCGGACCCCGGCGCCATCCTCTTAGCGGAGCCTGCGGCCCCCACCAAACCAAAGGGACCGCGATTCGATTCACTGGGTCTTGGTCCCGACGTGCTCCGCGCGCTGGCCGATATGGGCTTCACCGAAGCGATGGAGGTACAAGCGGCGACGGTGCCCCTGGCCCGTTCCGGCAGGGACATCATGGTCCAGTCCCGAACCGGATCGGGGAAGACCGCCGCGTTCGGCATCCCCTTCGTGAACGACATCGTTGATCCCGAAGTCAAGGCCGTTCAGGCGATCGTGCTCCTGCCGACGCGGGAGCTGGCCCTGCAGGTAGCGGCCGAGTTGGCGCGGATCGCCGCGCATCGACCGATCACCGTTGCGCCTATTTACGGTGGCGCGCCGATGGGCCGCCAAGTCGAGATGCTGCGAGCCGGCGCCCAGATCGTCTGTGGGACGCCGGGACGGGTCCTCGACCACCTGCGCCGGGGAACGCTGAATTTGGACCGGGTGCGCTGCGCGGTTCTCGACGAGTGTGACGAGATGTTGTCCATGGGTTTCCAGGAAGACATCGAGCACATCCTGGAGCACACGCCGCAAACCCGACAGACGTTGTTGTTCTCGGCGACGGTCCCCGAGGGCATCCAACGACTGTCCCGGCGGTTCATGAGGACGCCCGAGTTCCTGAAGCTGTCGGCGGACCACATCGGTGTCAACGAGATCCGTCACGTCTATTATTCGATTCCGGGTGTCAACCGCGAGCAAGAGCTGCTGCGCATTCTGAAATTCGAGGATCCAAGAACCGCCATCATCTTCTGTAATACCCGCGAGGAAACATCGCGTGTGGCCGAGTTCCTGAGAAAACAGGGGTTCGAGGCCGAGGCCATTTCGTCGGATCTGGCCCAGAACGACCGCGAACGGGTCATGACACGGATGCGCGCGGGACAAATTCAGTTTCTGGTTGCGACCGATGTCGCGGCGCGCGGGATCGACATCGAGGCGTTGTCGCACGTATTCAACTACACGTTTCCCGAGGCACCCGAGATCTACATCCATCGCACCGGACGCACCGGACGCGCGGGAAAACACGGCACGGCCATCTCACTGATTGGCCCCACCGAGGTCGGGTCGTTCTATTACCTGAAGCTGCTGTACAAGATCCTCCCCGAGGAGCGGGCCCTGCCGTCGGAGGCCGAGATTCGATCGCACCGGGAGGGCGAACGTGTCCTGCAGCTGCGCCAGGCCTTGACCGGCGAGCCGGGAGTATCGTGGCGGGAATTGGCCCGTCGCTTGATGGGTGCCCTCGACGGTGAACGGTTGGTCGCGGCGCTTCTGGCACAGTCGTTCGCCTCCCTGCCCGCCATGCCCGCCGCGCCGGTACCGGCACCGACGGTCCCGCCTGCCATCGTGCCCACGGGATCGAGGGCCGCGCCATCAACCAGCGCAATCGATGCGCGGAGCGATCGCCGCCCCGAACCGCAGGCCCGTGACAGCGGGTTACGTTCGGATCGCGGTGATCGCGGTCGGGACCGTGGCCGCGAACGAGATCGCCCCATCCGTTCCGATCGCGCCGATCGCCCGGATCGTGACCGCCGCCCACCGGTACGCGGACGAGCCCCCGAGCGAGCCCCCGAGCGGGAACGCGAGCGGGCCCCGGAGCGAATGACGGGCCAAGGTCCATCGACTCCACCCGCAAGCACCGAGAAGGAGTTCTGGGAGGTTTGGAGCGAGGAAAAGGCCGCCGAACGGGGGTCGGTACCGGGAGCGCTTCTTGAAACCAGCGTCAACACCGGCGATGAAGCCAGCACCAGCTCCGCAACCACCTTGTTCAGCAACTCCACTTCCAACTCCGCGCCCCAGGGCGCCCCAGCGTCGATGCCGGCACGCCGTGAAGCCCCATCGAGATCTCCCGAGATTCCAGAGGGAATGGCGCGGCTGTACTTGAACCTGGGTCGCAAGGACGGTGCCAGCGAAAACGAGGTACGGGATCTGTTGCGCCAACACACTTCGACGGCCAACGCCGAATCGGCAGCGATCGACGTGATGAATACGCACACCTATCTGAACGTCGCCACCGCCGACGCCGATGGGATCTGCGCCGCCCTCACGGGCAAACAGTTGGGGCCAAGGGATCTGGTGTGCGAGCGGGCACGTCCCCGCCGCTGAACCCGTATCCCTCCCTCGTGTCCACCCGAAGAATCCGGCCGGTATTCCGGCCGGGTTTTCGGCCGGGGTTTCCGACGTTGTTCCCCGCCGTCCAGCTTGGCGAGGTTTACTCGAACGCAGACCGGGGACTAGTTGCCGCCAGCGAACATCTTGTCCAGCGAACTGGACGATCCGCCGCCGGATTTCGCCCGCGTCTTCCCACCCTTGGTGCGGTTGGATTTCGCGCTCCCGGAAGCGTTGGCGTCCGCCGCCTTTTCTTCCGCGAGACTGCTTGCCACCAACGCGCCTAGCGCATCGTCGGTCGATGACTTCGGCGGCGGGGCGATCTTCTTGGCCACCGTCGGCGCTTTTTTGGGCTGCAGTTCCTTGTCCGATTCGATGGGAAGGTTCAAAGCGGCCTCTTGCTTGGCGCGGGCGCCTTCCTTGTTCGGATCCTTGTGCCTTACCGCGGGAGCGGGCGGCGGATTCTTGGCGGCCTCCTCGGCCAGTTTCTGAGCAGCCGCGATCTTCCTCATGTCGGCCTGCTTGGCCTTGTCGTCCCCCATCACCTTCTTCTCCCAGTCCGACTGTTTTTCCATGGCCTTGTCGCCGCCCGAATCGGAACCCTTGTTCCTATGTTTGGGCTGGGCGAAAGCAGCAGTGGACAGGGAAAAACCGACGGTGAGGGCGATCACGTAACCAGCGAGCTTGGACCGCATTTTCGAACCTCCGGGGTGGGAGAGGCGGGAACGGGGTGAGCAATCGAGGCTAAGGCTTGATTATCCGTGGCAATCCGACATTTGCAACAGCTAGGTGACGCTGTCAGCGCAAAACCGACAGACGACGCACAGCGTCCAAATTAACCGCCGCGCCGCCCTTCCGGCTACCCGAAAGCGTCCCACACGCCGCACCGATCTCCCCTCCCCCGGAGTAACGCCTCACCACGGGTACGCCCAATTCCCGGTTCAGGGCGTCACGAAAATCGTCCAGTTCCTGTGCGCTGGCGGCCCGATAGCGTCCCGTTTCGTCGGTCACATCGATGATGTTGATCTTGATCCGCAGGCCCGCCAAGAGTTCGCCCAGGGCGCGCGCGTGCGCGGGCGTAGTGTTCACGCCGCCAATCGCAACGTAGGCAATCGTCGCGCGCTGTCGGGTGGCCTCGATATACGAACGAATCGCCGGAATCAGTTCGCCAAGCGGCCACCGCTTTTCGATGGGCATCAACACGGCGCGTTCGGCCGAGGTGGGCGCACCCAGAGAGAAAATCAAACGATAGGGCTGGCGTTCCTGGATGTAGCGGCGAATCGCCGGCACCACACCGGCCGTGGAGATGGAGATCGCCTTTGCGGCGATCGCGGACCCCGCGGGGCTGCTGAAGATTCGCGCGGCACGTAGCACGTTCACTGTGTTCAGAAGCGGTTCGCCCATGCCCATGAACACCGCGCCCCGAACCGGGTGATCCGCCTCGGTCGCTATCATGCGCAACTGCGCCACGATCTCCCAGGTCTCGAGACTTCGAATGCCCCCCAGGCGTCCCGTGGCACAGAAGTCACAGGCCAGCGCGCATCCCGCCTGTGAACTCAGGCAAACCGTATATTTCGCAGTGGGCAAGGCGCGCAGACCGGTAACCGTGCTGTCCTCGGCGCGCGCCGCGCGCAGGGCACGCGCGGCGGCCGGATCGGGCAACGGGATCCGAACCGCTTCAATTTCCAGACCGTCGGGCAAGCGAAACAAGTACTTCAGGAATCCGTCGTCCGCGCGACGGCGTTCCACGACCGTCAACTCGGGCCAGATCGCAGCGGTGTCGATCGCGCGCGCGGCGGCGCGGCCAAGGCCCCGGATCCCGGGTTGCGCCTCAAGCAGGGAGGAAACCCCGTCACGGTGAACGGCCGCGAAAACGCGCCGCGCCACATCCGGTGCAACTCCGAATCGGCCGAGCGCGACCGACATCTCGTCGGCGTCCAGGTTGCGCAGATTCAGGACCGTCTGGTTGTCTTGCCGGCCACGCGGCTTCAGGGCCGATTCCGGCGCGTCCCAATCGCGCGGAGTCTCGGGTTGCGAGTCGTCGGCCTGCACGGCGCAAGTGATAACCCGCGCCAACGACGCTGTCACTCGGCGCGACGGAAGAAGCGCAGTGCGTTGTCGCCCAGCAACTTGCTCAGGCGGGGCGCACGCCAGCCGCGCCGCCACAGGATCTCGGTGACCCGCGGCAGATCGGCGGCGTCCCTGAGCCCGCGGGGCAAGGGCATGAACCCGTCGAAGTCCGAGCCCAACGCCACCGCGTCTTCACCTGCAACATCGGCCACGTGTTCGATGTGATCCGCAATTCTCTCGATGGTGCAGAACGGTCCGCCCAGATACGACGCGACGAAGATCACCCCGACAATCCCGCCGGCGCGACCGATGGCCCGCAGCTGGTCGTCGTCCAGATTGCGGGGATGCGGGTGGACGGCATCCGCGCCCGAGTGTGACGAGAACACAGGCAAGGAGGAACGCTCGGCGAGATCCCAAAACGTTTGTTTCCCCGCGTGCGCCACATCGAGAAAGATCCGGCGGGCGTTGCAGGCGGCCACCAGGTTGCGGCCGACGTCGGTCAGTCCGGCATCTTTCTTCGATCGACACGACCCTCCGGCGGCGCTGTCTCGCTCCCACAGCGGCCCGATGAACTTGACGCCCGCTTCGGCCAGGCGTTCGACGCCGGCTTCGACGTCGGCGTCAATCGCGTAGCTGCCCTCCACACCCAACATCAGGGCCACCCGACCGGTTGCGCGCGCGGCCTCAATCTCGCCGGTACCCCGCGCCAACACCAGCGCATCGGCGTGTTTCGTCGCCAGATGGCGCGCGTGTTCCAGTTGCCGCCAGAACCGGCGCCGTCCCGCATCGA
This sequence comes from Pseudomonadota bacterium, assembly GCA_031407985.1. Lineage (GTDB taxonomy): Bacteria > Myxococcota_A > Polyangia > Fen-1088 > Fen-1088 > FEN-1088. The sequence goes on from JANOJB010000178.1 coordinate 8,866, forward strand.
AGCGAAATCCCGAGAACAACAGGCAACCAAGGGCGTCTATCCCCCCTCGACGGATGCGGGGCAAATCCAGGTCAAGACGCAATGGGTTCCAAAACGTCGCCTTGCCGTGCTCCTTGGCCAGATCGTGCGGAAAATGGGTCAGCTTGGTCAGCAGATCGTTGTGCAAATCGAAGACGAAAGCGCCTTGGTGAAAAGCGGCAACCTCCGGGCTGACATCGACGGGAAAACCGCGCACCGTGGCAGCCTAACATCGCCCAACCTATTCGGCCGATCGCGCGGTTGGAACGGCGTGAGGGGCGCTTTACCGGAACTCGGGATCTTGGAGGATATCCAGTCGACACACCACATCGAACCCGCAGCGCTTCAGAATCGGGCCCGACATCGCGCCGGCGTGGACCACCAGCGCCGGCTTTCCCACCTTCACCGCTTCCGCCCACCGCGCGGCCAGCAAGGCGCGGTATACGCCACGCCCGCGCGCCTCTTGAAGAACGCCGCCGCCACGAAGCATGAAGCCCACGCGACCAACCGTCGAAAACCCGAAACCCGCGGGCTGGCCGTCGACGAAGGCGATGTGCGTAAAACGGTAGTGCCGCCAGAACGCTGGGGCCGCCGCAATCCACGCGCTGGTGGCTTCCTCCGACTGGTTAAACGCCTTCATGGCCACTCGCAAAACCATGACGTATTCGTCGAGGTCCCGGACCAGTCGCGCCTCCACGCCGGCATCGGGCACGAACGACGGTGGCGGCTGCACCAACGCCATGACGGTCGAGATCGGTTCAAACGGGGGCCGCGTCGCCGGGAAAAATCCGCGTTCCACGAGCAGCGACGCCAACCCTTCGGGACGACACGACGGACCGACCTCCCAAACATTCACCGAATAGCCCACATCGCGAAGCACGGCCCGCACTTCGGAGATGGTGGCATCCAGGCCCGCGACCGTCGTTCGGACCGCCGTGACCTCTGACTGGGTCGACGACGGCGACAACATGAGCGTGAACGTCGGCCTGACGATTCGACGCACGGGAAGTGGGGGCTCGGCGGTCTCGGACTCCGGTTCTTCCGCGAACTGGCGAATGGCTTCGGAGATCGTCGGCAAGCCCCCATTTTCTCACGCCGGTCCGCACCAACGCAATCGCAGGCCGATCGGATCCGGCGATTGCCTTTGTCGGGTGGTGCAGATGGGGCATTCGTCTCCCGCGCGCCGATCGTACAGAACGGAAGTGTCTGGTAGTGTCGCGGGCATGTTTCGTTCGCAAGGGAGAGCACATCAATGAACAAGATCGTTCGCCTGCTGGTCGATCGTATCAAGACCCCGTTGGGTGACTTCGCCGTTGTGGTCGACGCGGAGGGCCGCCTGCGCGCCGCCGGTTTCACGGAAGGACACGCGCGCATGGAGCGACAGTTGCGAGACTACGCCAGCGAACCGGGGATCTCCCTGACGACCACGGCAGATCCTGGTGGAGTGACCACGGCCATCGCGGCGTACTTCGCCGGCGATCGGACCGCGATTGATGCCATCCCCGTGGCGACCGCCGGTACTGAGTTTCAGGCCACAGTCTGGCGCGCCCTGCGTGAGATCCCGTATGGGGAGACCTGGTCTTACGGCGATCTCGCGCGGCGTATCGGTCGTCCCTCCGCGGTGCGTGCCGTCGGTCTGGCGAACGGTGCCAACCCCGTCGCGCTGGTCGTGCCCTGCCATCGTGTGATCGGGTCGACAGGCAAACTCACCGGGTACGGCGGTGGTCTCGATCGCAAATCCTGGCTTCTGTCCCACGAACTTCCCCGCAGCCAAGGCGACGCCATCCCCCTGGCCTGGACCTAGACCAATCCTCAAGGCGGTCCCGCGGCGCAAGAAGTAGTCCGCCTAGGGGGACGGCGCGGCGAAAGGATTCTTCAAATCGACGGGCGTCTTGGACGCCGGGTTGGCCGAAGCCTCCCCTGATTCGACCGGCAACAGAGAATCGATCGCCTCACGAGAGGTTCGACGCGAGCGACCGGAGTCCTTTTTTCTGGACCCAGTCGTGCCTGCGGAGGGCGAGGTGGGAGACGTTGCCGCGGGACCCGGTTTCGCGGAGGGGGGGGAAGCACCGAGAGGGTGCGCCGTTGGCGAACCCGTCGGTTCAACGGCAGGCGTGCCGGGTCCGGCCACGCCAGCAGGCGCCGTGGTCGGTGCCGTGGTCGGTGCGAGGACAGCCTTCGGGGCTGTCCCCGGCTCCACCGTCGACTCCGTCGTGGCGCGCGCTCCGGGCGCGGTACCACCCTGCCCCCCTGATGGCGCCCGCAATATGAGGAACAGGATCACCGTCAGCACCACCGCCCCGACCCCCACCGTTATGAGCACCAGATTCCCGGAACTCTTTCGTCTGGGCGGCGCATCGCCGGCGCCGCGTGAAAAAATTTCGGTCTGCGATCGACGCGCCTCGGGATTTGCCTGCGCCAACGGCTGGCTGACCCTGCCATCGATCTGTTTCGTCGAATGCGGCAAAGGCGCCGGCGTCGCCTGGGGTCGCGCGGTCGGCTGAGGTGCGGGTGTTCCCGGTGTGGCGTTGGGCACCCGCGATGGCATCCCGGTGCGGTAGGCCGGCATGCCCGTCGACATGGAAATGGCCCCGCTCATGTCGGGCACGTAACCCAGCGGCACCAGCGCGTCGACGAATTCGCGCATCGTCTGAAAACGCTTGTCCGGATCCTTCTCCATGGCCCGGTTGATGATCGCCTCGACGGCCGGCTCGATCGACGGATTGCGCGTGCTTGGCGGAACCGGGGCCTCCATCATGTGCTTCGAGAGAATGCCCATGAAGGACTCGGCCCTGAAGGGCACGTCGCCGGTCAGCATGTGATACATGATGCAACCCACGGCATAGATATCGACACGGTGATCGACCGACTGTCCCTGCGCCTGTTCGGGAGACATGTACTCGGGCGTCCCGAAGATCATCCCCGTGCGCGTCAGGCGGGGCGCGTCTTCGTCCAGACCCAACACCTTGGCAATGCCGAAGTCGAGCACTTTGACGAATTCACGGCCATCGTCGCGGGGCAAGATGAAAACGTTTTCGGGTTTCATGTCGCGGTGGACGATGGCGCGTTCATGGGCCGCCCGCAGCGCCTTGACGATTTGCAGGATGATCGGCTGGGCGCGCGGCCAGGGCATCGGACCCGATGCCTTCAGCACGCCGCCCAGATCCTGACCGACCAGGTACTCCATAGCGATGAAGACGTACCCTTCGGGCGACTGCCCGAAATCGGTGATGTCGATGACGTTCTCGTGATTGATACGGGAGGCGCTCTTGGCTTCCTGCATGAACCGCTGAACCAGATCACTTCGGCGCGTCAAATCCGGAAACAGAACCTTCAGCGCGATCTTTTTCTCGATCACGACGTGTTCGGCCAGGTACACAACGCCCATGCCGCCTTCGCCCAGCTTCTTGAGGATCCGATAACGCTCGGACAGCACGCGGTTGAGGAGCGGATCCTCCGAACCGGGTGCTGCGGGTCCTCCCACTGTCATTGGCTGGCAATTTACCACGCCACGAAGACCGCGCGCGAAACGCCGCTATTCCAGCGACCGGACCAGATCGTCGTACTCGTCGGACAAGGCGAACGCCAGCAGCGCCCTTGCCTCGGCGTTTCGCTTGATCGCGGCGGGCGACACGCTGGTTCCTGCGCCGGACATGGTCAGGATGACCCGCAGCGCCGCGCCGAGGCTGCCGGAGGCGCAAAGTCCGATTCGATTGGCACCATCGCGAATCCCGGCATGCAGCGCCGCGAGATCGATCGCCCCCGAGCTTTCCATCGCGAAGGGCATCACCTCCTGACGAAGCTTTTTCGGTATCAACTTGGCCACGCGGGCGGCACGCGCGGCGGTGATTTCGGCCGGAACGTCGGGATGCCGATAATCCCCGATGAACTGGCGGATAACGCCCCCCAGCCAGGCTCCCAGATCCGTCGCGTCGCCGACCAACGCCATGTCGAGATGGGTCGAAACCAGACGCAACGTGCGTCCGGCCGCGAACCGCAACCCGTGCGGTCCCAGTTTCAACAGGGACGCGCCCAACACGATTGCTGGCGGCCTTCCCGGTTCGACCAAAAGGGGCGCGGGAACCGCTTCCGATCGCGCGGTAGCGACGTACATGTCAAACGGCCCCGCCGCCAACTCGCCGGCGACAGCATCGAAGATGTCACGCGGGGGTCGACCGGGCGGCACGCGATCCGCCCGATCCACGCCCAGACGTGAAAGATCGGACTTTCCCCCCTCCCACAACGTCGGTCCCAGAAGGTGGAACAGCTGACGAACCGAGGGTGGAACCGAGGCGGGAAACGACTGTTCATCGACCGATGATTTGGCCAACGCAGCCAACCTGCGTCCACCCGAGGGTGGCGTGGCCCATTCGGGCAACCGGACATCTTTGCCGGTGTCCCCCCGCGCCGCCGCGACCAGTGTCCCCAGTTCGGCCAACGCCGCCGCCGAGGCCGTCCGGCCACGCCAGCGCAAGACCGCGACCAGGGTGTCGATGAGCGCCTTGTCCGCCGGATCGGCCAGAACGGCCGCGCGCAGATCCGCCGCCGCGTGATCCAACAAAGCGCGCCGGCCGGCGGTATCGCGGGTCTTCTCCAGGTAACGCGCCAGTTCACCCAGCGCCTCGATGTCGCGGGGCGCGTCGTCGACGGCGCGGCGAAAATTCTGCAACGCGGATCGCGGATCGACGGCGCGTTCGTACAAATGACCGAGGCGTATCTGGTAGGCCGCGCGGCGCAAGGGGGCTATCTCGATCCCGACCAACCGCTCGGTGATGGCGATGGCGTTTTTTGTCTCTCCCAGGCCCACGTAGAGGGTGGACAGTTCGTCCAGAGCCTCCCGGTTGTTGGCGTCAAGTTGCAACACGCGTGAATAGGCGCCGAGCGCGCGTTTGGGATCCGGAACGCGATGCGTGTAGATCCGGCCGAGACGCAAGAACAGCTCGCGCAATTTTTCGGGCGACCGTTCGATGAAAGCGCGTTGAATCAGCAATTCGGCCGCGCGGGCATCATTCCCGTCTTCTTGCTCAATCTCGGCCAGACGACCCAGAGCCCGGGCGTGCTGAGGCTCCTTTTGCAGGATCGCATCCAATTCGAATCGGGCTCCCCGTCGGTCGCGAAGCGGTCCCGCGAAGACTTCCGCGCGCGCCAGATGAAGCGCGGTCACCTCGAATGGATTCGACGTCGCCCCAAGGCGGGATGCCAGCAGGTCGACCAGATCGGAATGCCGGCCGGCCTCCTCGTAAAGTTCGCGCAGCCGCGAGAATACCTCGTGATCGCCGGGCGCGATCTCAAGTGCGCGCCGCAGATATCCGGAGGCACGCCCGATCCAATCTCCGCTGATTTCCCCCAGCGTCGTGCCGCTGGTGCTGATCTCCACAACCGCGGACGGCGCCAACATCGCCGCGGCACGAAGCAAGGCCCGCACGCGCAGCGTGGGATCGACCAGCGCCTCAGCCTCGGCCGCGGAAGCTTGAGCCGCCTCCGCGATCCGACCGGATCGGATCAGCCACCGCCGCCAGGTCATGGCGGCCGGAACCGACGTCGGATCGTGCCGGACGGCGGCACGCAACCGCCTTTCGACGGCGGAGGTCCCCGACGGCCGCGCGCCATCGACGGTTGCGACCGGCGCGTCGGCAGCGGCGATCGCAACGCGAACGCGGGCGTCGGCGATCCCGACCGGCACATCGCCATCGGCGATCTCGATCGGCATGTCGGCGTCCGCAATCTCGACCGGCATATCGATCTCGTCGATCCCGGTCGATGTCTCGATGTCCTCGAACTCGATCGGCCATTCGCCGGCGATGAGCCCCGCTGGAACCTCGGCGTCACCGGCCCCGGAGGCCAGTCGAGCGGCCTCGACGAGAAGCAGAGCGGCCGACCGCTCGTCCTTTGCCCGGGAGGCAACGTCGGCCAGTTGTTCCAGAGCGTCGCCAACTTCGATGGGATCCGCGTCTTTTCGATCGCCAATCCGCAAACAGGCCCCAGCCTCGAGCACTGTCGCGGGCACACCTTGCGGGTCAGGGCCCACGGGTCTGGGGCTGTCTTGCGGCGCGCGCGCACGCCTCCAGATTTCGCGAGATCGCGTTCCACGCGCTCGTCCTTCATCGATCGCGGCGGCCAGAACAAGAATACTGGCTCCAGCCTTCTCATCGTCAGGTGGGGCGTCCAGCAAACGCGCGACGACGTCATTCCAACGCCCCGCCCGCGCGGCACCTTCCAGAAGGACAAGCCGGTCGGTCCCGTCGACGCCTCCCCTTACCCCGGCATCGCCCCGTGACGCCGCGCCCAGCGGTACGGGGGCGGTAGACAGACGTCCGAGGCCCGCCTGAACATCGGCGACGACGTCGGCAGCACCGGTGGACGCCAGCGCGCGTTCGAAGAGCCGCGTAGCCTCGCCTTTGTGGCCCAAGACCTCCTCGGCTTCGGCGGCCTCGACGATCGCGGGCGCGCCCGTCTCAGACGACGCAAGGTTCCGCGCGATCCGTCCCCGCTGCTCCGGATCCGGTGCGGCCCACGCGCATCGCCTGACGACCGCCGCCACGGCGGCCGCCAGGAACGGATCGACGATGCGATTGCCTCCGCCGTCAACCAGCACGGCGCGCCCGGCATCGGTCGCTAGGGACAGCGCGTGGCGCGCGTCCCCGGAAACCGCCGCCGCGATCGACGCACCCAGCGTCCAATGTGCGCCCCCAGGGGCAGTCGCGCCCGCGACCAGACGTTCGACCAAGGTCCCCGGGTCGGGCCGGTCCGCCAACGCCAAGGCCAGCGCCGCGGGATGAAGCGGCACCAGATCCAGGACCGCCGAAACCAGTGCGGGAACCGCGTCACCATCTCCGTCGGATGTCGGCCAGAAGACCGACTCCAGCAACAGGGTTGCCCGGCGTTGACGGTCAGTCTCGGTATCCGGCGAAGGCGCGCTACCCGCCTCGGCGTGCAGATACGCCGCCCACATATCGCGATCACCCAGGCGCCGGAGCACCCGCCCCCACGTCAGCCGCTCCCCTGGTGGCGGTGCTGCATGCACGCGCGGTGTCCCCAATCGGGTGGCGGCCCCCGACGGATCCGCGCGCGCCATCAATTCGGCGGCGATTTCCGCCAGAGGCGCGCGAAGCGATCCCTCCTGCCACGCCGGCCGGGCGATCCCGCGATCGATCAGTTCGGCGGCCTCGGCGAAACTACCCCGGCGGGCGGCCATGGCGGCAAGACGCCAGAAGATGGGTGATGTGGGATCGCGCGCGGCGATCTGGTTCAGAACCGCCCAGGTGGATTCCGTTCCATCATCCGGCGTCGGCGCATCGGCAACGGGTTGCAGCGCGGCGGCCAGATCCATCGAAGCCGACGTCCAACGCGCGGGATCGATGCTACGCCACAGCCGCAGACCGCGCAGGCGCGTCGCCGGCAGCGTGGCGTTCCAGGCCAGCGCCTCGACCGCCGGCGCCAGCACCGTCGCGTCAGGCACCTCGGCCACGGTTTTTTCCACCGCCGCCAGAGCGAAGGCGATTCCGTCGGAATCGACCGCCAGTTCGCAGGCACGCAATGCCAGGCAGATCCGGGCGATCGGCGTCGACCACGTCGTGGCCACCCGCCCCAGCATCCCGTCGATCTCCGCGGTCGAGCCGGCGGTGCCCGGCGATCCACGTTGCGCCTCCGGCACCAGGTCCAGTCGATCGCGAGCCAGAGCAGCCGGCATCGAATCCAGAACCGATGGTGACGACAACGCGGACGATGGTCCCGAGGCGGAGACCGGAACTATCCGGGCCGGGTCGGCGACGAATCGCCACGCCCGTTCGGATTCCCCGGCCCGACGCGCGACGGATGCCCCCCAACGCGCCAACGCTACCTTTAATGGCGACGGCGGAAACCGTGTCAGCAGGTCTTCCAACGCGGGCAAGAACGCCGATGCTTCCATGCGCGCCAGGTCTCGAATCTGCCCCATGGCGGCCGAGGCATCCTCGCCGTCCATGCGTGCCGCTACGAATCTCTGCTCGGCGGCGGATTCATAATCCCCGGCAACTTCGTTCAGCCCCGCCGCGCAGACCAACAGCGCCGAGCCCAGCGTCCCGCCGATGCGATGCGCCCCCGTCTCCAGAATCGCGGCCGCGACCGGCGGCTGGCGCCACGCCAATTCGGCCTCGGCCAACATGCGTGGCAGGCCCTCGGGAGCGGCCGTAATCATCGCCGCCGCCGTGCCATCGACCACACCCCGCGCGGCGCGCGCCAGGATCCATTCGGCCTGCAAGGACCGGTAGTACGCCTGATCCGGATGGACCATCAGCGCGAGTCTTGCCAGGGATTCGGCAGCGGCATCGTCATCGATGCGCCCCGTGCGTTCGGCCTGAACCAGCCGCGCCCGATGCACGGCCGGCGATGAACCATCGGCGGCCAATGCCGCCTCGACGTGCCCCGTCGCCTCTTTCGTGTCGCCCAACAAATCGGCGACGCGCGCGGCGGCAAGTGCCAACGCGACGGTTCGTTCCTTGTCTCGCGCAAGCGGTCGTTCCTCGGCGATCACACGCGCCAGGGTCTCAAGGTACGCACGCTCGGGTGCCGCGGGCCGGCCGAGATCGCCGAGCGCTATCAGCTGACCGATGTCTTGCCCCCAGGGTGCGGCCGCCATCTCGCGCAGCGTTTCGGACGGGAACACGGGCGGCAGTTCGTCCGGCGGATCGCTTTCGAAGATGCTGGGCGCGCTGTTGTCGGTGGTAACCAGCGCCGCGTAGGATCCCGACGCTGGCGCTTCCCCCTCATCGAAGTCCCCGGCGGGGATCACCTCCGGCAGATCGTCCAGATCCAGCATGTCGGTCGCCGAGACGACGGTGGTCGGCGTTTCAAAGAAGGCATTTTCATCGTCGGGAACGACGCCTTCCAAGGTCCCGGCGACAGAAGGTGACGCCGGGGCAGCCGCGATGCCTCCACGGGTAACGAGCGGAATCGCCGCGTCCCAGGCTGCCAGATCGGACTCCCAATCGTCATCGCCGGCGACAACGAAAGGGACATCCGCGGGCGGCGAAGCTGGCGCGGGAACGGCCGTGACCTTGGACGTCGATGGATCGACCTGCACACCCGGTTTCCCGCCACCCGGCTTGCCGGCTCCCGGCTTTCGACCTTCGTCCGCCACGGTCAGCCCTCCTCCGCCCCGCTGCCGCGTCTCAACATCAAATAATCGTGGGAAAGCGCGAATCGAATCAGACCCAGGACCCGTTCGTTGCGGCCAATCGCCGTCAACGTTGCGGAGGGATCCGCATCGACACCGATGCCGCCCGCGATCCGCGCCGCGACGGCCGCGTCCCCCGCCAATACCAATCCCAGCCGATCGGCGGTCGCAAGCGCGGATTCGCGAAAGTCCGTGGCATCGATTGCCTCGAAGCCGAACCGCGACGCCTCCAATTCCAGCGCCCTTCGATCCTTGCGACCCATCGCTTTGCCCAAAACCCGGGCCCGATCCTCGATGTTTTTCAGACCGCCAGCGTCCACCGGGGCCGACGCGCCGGCCACCACCGCGGCGGCCGCCAGCAACGTCCCCAGCTCGATGGCGGTGATTCGCTCGAAAACCACCGCGCGATCACGCAGCAGGCCCAACGCGCGCCCGACGCGAAAACGCGCTCCCGCGTCTCCCGCCAACACGCCCCGGCCCAACAACAAACCCGGCGGCGATCCCTCGATCGGAATGACGTCGTTGTCGTCCAGAACCAGGATCCCCTTACCCGAGGCGCCCCCGGCCTTGGGCAAAAACAACGCCAGCGTCGGTAATCCAACCGCCGCGGCCGCCACCTCGACCCAGGCAAGGCGTGGCTCGGATCTCTGCGGGACCCGCTCGCGGGGCGGAAACCGCCCCTGCACGGGAAACAACTCGGCGCCCGCCTCCGCCAGAGTGGGCCAGATCTCCGCGGCGAATCCGCTGGCCCCCGGCAACCTCAGCTGACTCCAGAACTCCAACGACAGCGTGGCGCGCGGTTCACCCCAGCGCGGGGGCGGAAGCTCCACATCCTCGCCTGCCAGGGTGAGAATCTGGCCCACAACCCGCGCCCCCGCGGCGCCCCAGGCTTGATCGTCGGCGGCGCCAGCGTCACCGGCGGCTGCAAGATCCCCGCGGGCGGCCAACATTTCGTGCAGCTCCTTGAGACGCAACAGCCGCGGAACATCCAGGGGGTCGGCCGCCAAGGCTTGGCGCAGGTCCACGATGGCACGCGAGATCGCGCCCTGGCGCGCGGCGATCGCGCCCCGACGCTCGTGCAAGGCCACCAGTCGCCGAATGCCGTCACCCAGCGGATCCAGCTCGGACGCGGTGACGAATGCGGCAGCCGCCGCGACAGCGTCCCGACCCTGATCGCGCAACAGCTCCCCGATGCGAATCCAGATCTTGGCCTTGGCGACCGGATCGCCGAGAACCGTGTCCCAGCTGCGTAAGGTTCCCAGCGCTGCCGACCAGTCCCCCGTGCGCAACAGCAGATCGGTCAGTCTCTGCCAGGGAGCGGTATCCCTGGGCCGCGCCGATGCAGCCTCGCGCAGGACCTCCACGGCGCGCGCCGGATCGCGCGCGGCCTCGTGAGCTTCGGCCAGTTCCAGACGCAAGTTGGCGACCTGAACCTCGTCCCCCCGTAACGCCAGCAAGCGATCCAGAAAGCGAACCGCCTGCGGAAAGTATTCCATCTGTGTAGCCAGGGTCGCCAAATACCGCAGGGCCGCCGCATGCTGCGGATCGATCTTCAAGATTCGCTTGAAGTCTTCGATGGCGGCCTTTCGATTCGCCATCTTGTCCAGTCGATGTGCCGCCCTTTCCAGTAGCAGGTCAGTCCGCGCGCGCGGATCGCCGAGCGCCACCAACCGCAGGCCATACAAATGATCCAGTGTCGCCCAATCACTCCGCGCGCCCAGGAGGTGCCTCAGGCGTTCGTACAACCATGTCGACGGCGGATCGCGTGACAGGGCCTGCCAGTAGGCCACGATCGCCTCGGACATCATCCCCAGGTCTTCCCAGGTCTGGCCCGCCACCGCGAAGCCGGCGGCGGCGCGGGCGGGCGCGCGCAACACCGCCGCCAGGCGCATCCCCGCGCGGGCGGCTCCCACGCGATCGCCCGTGGCCAAGGCCAGGCGCTTGATTCCGTCCAGCGCCTCGATCCCAGCCGCGTCTCGGCCGAGAGCACGCGCGAATCCGTCCAACGCGGCCTCGGCATCGCCGCGCGCCTCGGCGTCCAGTGCGCGCTCGACGTCCAGCGCGTAGCCGAGAGGCCCCCCCGTGCGCTCGGCACGGGCCACCCGCGCGGCGACCCTGTCCGCGTGGCCCATCACGGGCAGATCGGCCAGGCCAACACCTATTGGCGCCGCGCCCCCGGAAAGCGTCACCACCTGATCGTGAACCGCGCCGCCAAGCGCCGCGCCCCCCAATCGGGCCCGGGCAGCCGCGCGCGCCAACAATCCGTTCCTGTCGGCGGACGACTCGATCGCGTCCGTGTCCGGCAACGCTCGCGCGAAACCCAGCAGGCCGGCGGCCGCGCCCAGCACATCCCCACCTCGCGCTCCCGTTGCCCAGCGCAACACGACACCGGCCGGTGCCTCGGTTCCCAGAGCGCCCCCTACCCCCAAGCTGCGGCCCTCGGAGCCTTCCGCTTGCGCGTTCGCCGGGACCAGGTCCGACGCTGGCGCCGCGGCCGTCGGCCGCACAACGCCCGGCGCCGTACTCTGAAACAGCGCCAACAGCGCCGCTTCCTGGGTCAGCAGCAAGGCCGTCACCGGGTCGGCCAACGCCGCCAACTCCCGGACGGCTTCCAGAACCAGGGGCGCGTTGCCCTGGACGGCCGCGACACGCAGCAACCCCAGCGCGACGTCCGTCGACGGCTGCTTGAGCTGGGCCTCTCGGAAGGCGGCTTCGGCACCCACCAGATCACCAGAGCGCTCGAGCGCCTCACCCAGATCACCCGGAACCTCGATGAGCCCCGCGGCCAACCCCTCGGGCATCTCGCGCAGCGTCGCGACCTCCAGCTGCGGATCGCCTGAACGACGAGCGATTTCCCAGCTCCAGCCTTGCGCCGCCTGATCCCCGGCTGCACGCAACGGCGACAGCGCCTCCAAGGCTTCGCCCGGCCGCTTGGCGCCAAGCGCGTGCCATGCAACCCGAAAACGGAGAGCTCGCAGGCAAGCGGCCTTGTTGCCGGCGGCGTCCTGATTTACCGCCTTTGGGACGTCGCTCGCATCGCTCGCATCGCTCGCATCGCGAACACCGCTCGCACCGCGAACACGACCCGCGTCGGCAACCGCACCAACGGCGTAGGCACCGGTCCCGGCGTCGCCGCGCTTCACGATCCCGGCGATCTCGGCGCGCACCAGGTCGGCCCTTATCGCGGCTTTCGCTGCGGCGGCGGCATCCGCACCCGCCGCCAGGCGTTCAAGCCCGGCCGTGGCCGCCCCCGCGGTATCGGCGGACAGCGCTTGCCTCAACAGAACCTCGGCCGCGACGGCGTCACCCCCGGCGGCAGCCAGGCGCGCGGCTTCCACCCGCAACGCCGCTTCGAGCCTGGCCGACCCAGCGCGATCGGCCAACGCGCGCACGATGCGAACCCTGGTCTCCGTACTGGACGCCTCCCCACGGGCGACCAGCGCCAGTTCCAGATCATTCCGCCTGACCCAGGCCCGCGCATCCGCATCGCCCAGATCCAGGAGTTCGTCCTGATACCGGCGCGCACTCACCGGATCGTCCAGGTGATCGCGATGCACGGCCACCAGATCTTCCAGCAACCGCAGTCGCTCAACCGGGGCGCCGTTCGTCGCCATCAAGCGTGCCAGCCTTTGCAACAACGCATCCGTCAGATCAGGCCAGCGACCCGCGGCCCAAAGACGTCTTTCCACCGCATCCAGCGCGGGCACGTAGCTGGGCGCGATCTCGACCGCGCGCCGATACAGACGCGTGGGATCGGTCTCCTGATTCCCCGAATCCGACGGTGTGTGCCCGACCCCGGTGTCGGCGGCAGCGGCAGCCATTCTCGATCGTTCCCTCAACGTCCCTGCCACCACCAGCGCATGGGCGGCTTCCTCCGCGGCGGGGGAATCACCGACGGCACCAGCGGCCAAACGCTCGCCGTTACGTTCGAACGCAACAGCCAGTCCCGGCACATCCCCGACCGCGACCCGCATGAGGATCTCAAGCAAGAACACATCGGGCCTATCGCGGGGCAGTTCGGCATGTCGATCAAGGATGGCCAGTCCATCTTGCGAGCGACCAGCGCGCACAAGTGCGGTCAGGTAGCGGAGAGCCAGCTCCCGCTCGGCATCGGTTTCGAAAGCGCGATCGTGGGGCGCGACGACAGCCAGCAATTCCGCCAGACCATCGACGGCCGAAACGGCGTTCGCTCCCTGTTCACCCGACCCGGGCGCCCCCGTCTCAACCAGATCACCCAACTCCGCGATGACCAACGGATGATGCGGGGCCCGGCCCAATGCTCCGCGCAGCGCCTCGGCCGCGCCCGCTGCATTGTCGAGGTTGTCGCGCAGCAACCGGGCGCGCTCCCTCAGCAGGGGCACGGCGGCGTCCCCAGGTCCGTACGACACCAATTCGTGAAGAATTTCCACGCGCGTCGCGGGATCCGATGTGACCCGCGCCAGGGTGGACAGTTCACCCAACAGCGGCGCGAGATCACCGGGACCAACCGCCCGCAATGCATGCCGCAGCATCTCCAACACGCGCGCGGCCACCACCGGATCGATCGGCGCAGCCACTGCCGCCTTGCCCGCGGGCGAATCACCGCCCGCAACCCCCACCCCAGAGGTCCGTTCCAGACGCGCAAGGAATGCCGTGGTCGAGGCTCGCAACGTCGAGGGCAAAGATCGCCTGAGCAGACCCGCCAGCGCCTCGGCGATCATCGCGCGATCGGCGCGCCGAAATCCCACGAGCAAGAGCGACGTCAACAAGGCCGGGTGATCGGATATTTCGATCAAGCCCGCGCGGTAGCTGCGGGCCGCATCATCGTCCCTACTCAGACGATCTTCCGAGATCCGACCGTGCTCCATCCACAAATCGGCGCGAGCTTCCGCCTGCTCCGCCGAGATTCTTCGTTCCAGAACCCCCAGCAGATCCTGCCACGCCCCTTGCCCAATCAGGGCACGTCGCAAACCCCAGAACGCCACCAGCAGCGTCGGATCGCGGTCGAAGGCGCTGTTCCATAGCGCCAGCGCGGCCGCCGCGTCACCCTGTCGATCGGCCAGGAGAGCGCGCGCGCAAATCAACGCATCCGCCCGCCGTCCGTCGCCTGCGTCGCCGGCGGCCTCGACCGCGCGCGCCCACAGCGCGCTGTCCTCGGCGGGAGACTCCTCGGCCGATTCGGCCAAAGCTTCCGGTATATCGATCACGATCGGCGCGACCATCGCATCGTCAGGCAACGACATCGGCTTCCCCGCCGATCCCGGCACCGGCGGAACAGGCCGATCGTCGTCGGATTTCCTTGGCGTCCTAGACATGCAAGCGCGCGGTCCTGGAGCGCAAAACATGACATTATGGACGGCCCTGAAACAGGGTGTCAACGAATCGCCCCGCCGCTGCCGTGTTAAAAGACCCATCCGTCCGGAAGGTTCCCCCTGCCCAACATCCTGGTTTACATCGACGTCCGTGATGGGCTCCCGACGGGGCCGACCCTGTTCGCCCTGTCAGAGGCGCGCGGAATTGCCCGCCTGGCCGGCGCGAGCACGTTCGCCGTCGTCATCACCCCGCCACTTGCTACCGCCGAACTGGAGGCGTTGTCCCGGCCCATCGGGGAAGCCGGCGCCGACAAACTGTTGCTGTGCGAGGCCGACGACTTCGCCGACGCTCCCGCCGATGCCTCGCACGGGCGGGCGCTTGACGCCGCCGCCGCACGGGTGCCCCCGATGCTGGTCCTGTTTCCAGCCGGCGGCGCGGGAGCGGCGCTGGGGCCTCCGTTGGCCGCGCGCCTGGGCGGACCGTTCGCGCCGTGGTGCGACTTCCTGACGACTGACGCCGACGTACCGGTTCCCGAGGATGCCGGACGCGTTCAGTTGATCCACCTTCGCCCCGACGGGAGGTCGCGTCGGCGCCTGGATCCAATTGAAATCGAGCGTCCCATCGTCGCCACCTTGGGTGCGGGCCGGCGCCCGCGGGCGACCGGCAGCCTGAGGGATCTGGAGGTTGAAGTCGTCGCCAGCCCAAAGCCCAGCGCCCGATCGACGGCGACGGTCAAGCCGGCGGCACCTGACGTCGCAGTCCCCGTGGAACAGGAACGCATCGCCGATCCCCATGCCGTATTCGAACTGGCGTCCGTCCTGGTTTTGATCGGTGAGTTCAGCAGAGGTGACCCCGGCGGAATCACCTCTCTTGCCCGAGATTCGTTGGACGCCTCTTTGGCCACATCCTTGAACGCGCTGATGGCGGGCTCACCGGCGGGAACTGTCGTGGCGCGCGCATCCGACGTACCCGCCGAGGTCCTTTCAGCCTGCTGTCCGGACATTCTTCTGAAGATTGGGCCGTCTGCCGCACAGACGGCCCGATCACCAAGAACGCGCGTCGTCCTGGCGGCGATCTCCCCCATGACCGATCCCGCGCCTGATGACGTCGACGTGTTGTGGCAGGTTCCGTCATCGGCGGACCTGAACGCCGACGCCATCCGCGCCTTGCTGGCCGCGATGAGAGATCAATCTTGAAGGTCGCGCTGTGCCTACACGGAGCGACGGTGGCCCGATCATCGCTGCCCCTGCATCCCACCGACCAACGCGCCATCGCCCTGGTGAAGGGCCTGGGGGCCGAAATCTCGGTCGTGGAAGCAGTGGGCGAGCGGGGCAGCGCGCCGATGGCCGCCAGCCAAGCGCTCAGTTGCGGAGCAAGTCGGGCAGTGAGAATCGTCGAGCCCGCCTTGGCCCTCGCGGATTCACACACCACGGGATTCGTGTTCGCGGCGACCATTCATCACCTGACCGTGGATCTGGTCCTTTTCAGCGCGGATGCCGATCCCGAGGGCCTGGGCGATACGCCGGCTTGTATCGCCCACCACATGATGGCGCTGTACCTACCGGGCGCGCTTGATCTGAGATCCACCGGATCTGGCGCGGGCACCGTCGAGATCACCGTCCGGAATTCCGGCTGGATCCGCCGCCTGGCGGTCCCCATGAATGCCGTCGTCGGAATCGCGGCTGGTGCCCCGCCAACCGACCAGCCATTGGAAGACCTCCCCCCCGCCAAACACACCAGCGTCGAGGTCTTCACGCTGGCGGATTTCAACATCGATCCGGCCCTTGTGCGTAGGCGCGACGATCTGCGCGGCGTCATCGAACCCGCGTCGCGTCCGCTGGTGACGCTGCAATCCGCGGTCTCGGTCGGCGCCTTGCTGCGCCCAACCTGAACTCCCGACCGCCCAAACGGGAGCTACTCCGGCTTGTTCCGCGCCGGACCCGAGGCGGCAAATTCCCTCACCAGCCGTTCCAGATTCTCGGGATTGTTCAGCCCCGGTTCATCCAGAACCCGTTCAAGCAGGCGCTCCAGCAGAACACCAATCTCACGGCCGGGGGCGCGTCCAAGAATTCGCATGACGTCGCGGCCGTCGATGGCCAGATCGCCCACGCGCATGGCCGCGTCCTCGGCGGCAACGGCTACGACGCGCCGGCGAAGGACACCGAGTTCGCCTTCGGGATCCTCGCCGTGCCCACGCCCGATGATATCGCCCTCGCGCAACGCGAACAGAGCGGGCAGGACATCGGCTCCAACCCGACGCACAAACCGGCGAACGGTGCCGTCCGTCCAGTCGGGCGTGTAGAAAAACATGTGGTGCTGCACCAACGCCACCACGCGTGTCCGATCAGCGCCCGACAGTTTCCAGCGGCGACAGACAGTCTCGGTCATTTCGGCGCCGACGTATTCATGTTTGAAGAACGTGAACTCGCCCGGCGCGCCCTCGCGTGGTTGTCGCGCGCGCGGCTTGCCGATGTCGTGCAACAACGCCCCCAACCGCGTGATCGCGTCGCCCGCCGTCGCGTCCACGACGGCCAGGGTGTGTTCATAGACGTCATGTTTGTGAAACCGGTTCTGCGTGACGCCCACGCCCTCCAGGAGTTCGGGTAGCACCTCGGCCAAAAGGCCGGTCTCCCGCATCAGCTCGATCCCCCCCGATGGCCGCGGCGCCGCGAGCATTTTCAACATCTCGTCCCGCACGCGCTCGGCCGACACCTTGCGAAACACGTCCAGCGTCCGCGAAACCGCCCCCAGCGTCGGCGGATCGATCTCGAATCCCAGCTGCGTCGCCTGCCGGACCGCGCGCATGGGGCGCAGTCCGTCCTCGCGGAACCTGGTCTCCGCGTCGCCCACGGCGCGCACACAACGCTTGGTCATGTCCGCCTGTCCGTCGAACGGATCCGTCAGCACGTCGCTGACCGGGTCGTACCCGATCGCGTTCATCGTGAAATCACGGCGTGACAGGTCCTCATCCAGCGACCCGACATAGGTGACCGACGACGGACGTCGGCCATCCACATACGCGCCTTCGCCGCGGAACGTGGTGACCTCGACGTGACGCTTGGCCACATGCGTGCCAGCGGCCTTTGTTCCTTGATCCCCCGTGGGGCCGTCGCCCGCGGTCACCACGGTCACCGTCCCGTGCTGCAGACCCGTGGGAATCGCGTAGCGGGAACCAAACAGCGCCATCACCTGTTGGGGATGCGCGTCCGTGGCCACATCGAAATCCGTCGGGGGCCGTCCCAGCAACAGGTCGCGAATCCCTCCGCCGACCAGGTGCGCCTGATGTCCCGCCGCGCGCAGGCGTGTGCAAACGGCCCGCACATCGTTCGGAATCAGGTGTCGATCAACCGTCATGCAAAAACGCCGCGGCTTAGTCCGCCGGCGCCTCCAACTTGGCCAGCGCCAGTGCCGCCGCGCTCTGCTCGGCCTCTTTCTTGGATTTTCCCGACGCCCGCCCAAACTCGCGATCGCCAAGCGTGATGGCGACCAAGAACGTCTTGTCGTGATCGGGGCCATCCTGCCCTACCACCGTGTAACGCGGCATCTGTTGCAGCAGCGACTGCGATCGCTCCTGCAACCGCGATTTGAAATCCAGCCGCAGTCCCTGATCCGAATCCTCGATCGCCTCGGCCAACAGGCGTTGCGCGACATCGAACGCGATCAGAAAGCCGCCGTCCAGGTACACCGCGCCGATCAGCGCCTCGAAGGCGTCGGCCAAAATTGATGGTCTGCGCCGCCCACCCCCCTGCTCCTCACCCCGTCCCAGAAAGATCCATTGGCCCAGATCCAGGCGCTCGGCCGCATGGCAAAGGCCACCTTCGTTGACGATGACCGCGCGCGTCTTCGAGAGATCCCCCTCCGCCCGATCGGGAAATCGGCGCATCAACATGTCACTGACCGCCAGGTTCAAAACCGCGTCGCCCAGAAACTCCAGCCGCTCATTGTCGCCTCGCCCCACCGTCGTCGCCTCGTTCAGCCAGGATTTGTGTGTCAGGGCGGTCTCGCAGAGCTTTTCGTCCGCGAATGTGTACCCCAGTTGCTGTTCGAGCCGCCCGTACGGCCGGGTGCCCGGATCCATCATCGAGTCAAAGTTAACACGCGCCATCCACAACCAGGATCCGCAAACTGACCGCAAACTGACCCCACATCACCAACCTTGATGTTAGTATTCCGCGCATGTCGGAAGCGACCAACTTGACGTGTGTGAAGTGCACATCCGTGCTGGACCGTGCGACGTTCGAAGGCTTGGACGTCGATCTGTGTCCCCGTTGCGGCGGCCTGTGGCTGGACCGGGGTGAGATCACCCGAGCCGCCCGCCTCCCCGAGGGCGAGGTCAGCCGCCTACGCGAACTGCTGACCCAGGCGGACGGACCACCACCCTTGCCAACCTCCCACCTGGTCCCCTGCCCCGCGTGCGACGGAAAGCTGTCAGAGGTGGTTCTGGGAAACGTTCACGTCGACTACTGCGGAAGTTGCCACGGCATTTTTCTGGACCGCGGTGAACTGGAGGAGGCGTTGGTCGCGGTACGTGCACGGGAGGCTGGCGCCACTGCCCAGCAGGTCTTTCAGGCGGCCGTTTCCGTCGCCCGATAGACCGACGACCACGCCCGCGAACGACCTTCGTCGACGCAAGACGACCTACGCACTGATCCAACCCCCGCCGACCACCCTGTCGCCGTCGTAGAACACCGCAGCCTGTCCGGGCGCGACGCCGACGGCGGGCTCGTCGAGATCGACGGCACAACCGGCGTCGTCCGGGGCGGTAACCCACCCAAGCGCCGCCGCGGCATGGTGGCGAATCTGAACGGCGCAGCGCATCGGCCAGGTCTCGGGAACGTGCCCCGCGGTCCAGCGCAAATCGGCTACCCGTAGCGTGCGATGTTCCAGCGCTTCGCGAGGCCCCACGACAACCTTCCCGGTCGCCGCCTCGATGCGCAAGACGAAGCGACGTCGTCCCCCGGCGACGGGAACGCCGCGCCGCTGCCCGATGGTGAACCGATGCGTCCCGGCATGGCTGCCAAGGTCGGCCCCCTGCTCGTCCACGATCGCGCCTGCCCGCCCGGCGCCACCCCTCGCCTCGACGAACGCCTTGTGATCGCCGTCGGGAACGAAGCAAAGCTGTTGCGAATCCGGCTTATCGGCATTGGCCAGCCCGAACCGGCGGGCAACAGCGCGGACTTCGTCCTTGGTGCGATCCCCCAGGGGAAACAACACGTCGCTGAACAGTGCCGCGGGGACGCCGAAAAGAAAATACGACTGATCCTTGTCGCGATCCCGCGCCCTCAACAACCGCGGGCCGTTGTCGTCCGGAATCAGACGGGCATAGTGACCCGTTGCCAGGCGACGCGCGCCGACGGCCCGCGCAAACCTCAGAAGCGGACCGAATTTCAATTTCTCATTGCAGCGAACACACGGATTCGGCGTCCGTCCAGCGGCATGCTCGGCCACGAAGTCATCGATGACGGCGGTTTTGAACGCCGCCGTCTCGTCCAACACATAGTGTGGGAAGCCCAGGGTTGCCGCGGTCACGCGTGCGTCCTCTATATCGCGGGGACCACAGCAACGCCCCCCGATACTGGCCGCTGTTCCGGTGGCATCCGTCAATTTCAGCGTCACGCCGATGACTTCGTTTCCGGCATCCAGCAACAAAGCCGCCGCGGTCGATGAATCGACACCGCCCGACATCGCGACCACGATTCGTTCGCGGGTCACGACAGTCCCGCCGCCCTGAGACGTGAACGCGACGCTCCGTCGAGATGGTTCTGCACCGCGGGCATCGGCGCCAAAACCGGTGTCTCCGCCGCCGCGCGAACGCGCTCCACGATACCCGGCAAAACCTCGCACAACCGGCCGATGTCGGCTTCCGTCGTCGTCCAGCCAAAACTGATCCGAAGGCCCTCGCTCGCTTGCTCGGGTGACAAGCCCAACGCACGCAACACCGGGGACGGTGCCAGCGAACCGGATGTGCATGCAGCGCCCGTCGAAACGCAGATACCCTCCAGATCCAGCGAGATCGCCACCAACTGCCCGGGCGCCCCATCAAAGGCAACCATCAGCGTCCCCGGCAAACAGTCACATGACCCCGTTGAATCGACTTCTTCGCCGCCAAATCCCAGGAAGCGGACACCAGCAATCGACGCAAGACCGCTCCGCAGGTTCTGGCGCAGCCTGGCGAAACGCGCTGCCTCGTCCACCAACGTCGCGGCGGCCATCTGACACGCCACGCCGAACCCCACGATGCTCGCCACGTTTTCGGTACCGGGCCGACGTTCGCGTTCCTGATGGCCGCCCGCGAACAGAGGCGGCAGATCCAGTCCCCGCCGCACGAACACCGCCCCTACCCCCTTGGGCCCGCCGATCTTGTGCGCCGAAATCGTCGCGGCGTCGACGCCCCATGCGGCCACATCGATCGCTATCTTCCCGGCCGCCTGAACCGCATCCGTATGCATCAAGGCGCCACGGGCACGCGCCGCCGCCGCCAGCGCGGTAATGGGATACAGGTTGCCGAGTTCGTGATTCGCGCAAGCCAGCGTCACAATCCCCGTATCGTCCCGCAACGTGGCCTCCAGATCCGTCACCTTGATTTCACCGCGCGCCGAGACCGGCAGCATCGTGACCAGGTACCCGCCTTCAACGGGGCCCAACATCTCGACCGCCCCTCGCACGGCCGGATGCTCGATGGGCGACGTGATCACGTGCCGGCGTCCGCGGGTTCTCGCTCCCATCGCCAGCCCTCGAATGGCCAGGTTATCCCCTTCGGTCCCACCGGACGTAAAGACAATCTCCTCGCGTGTCGCACCCAACAACGCCGCCACCTGGGCACGCGCGCGTTCCACCGCGTCGCGCGCCAACCGCCCCGCCGCGTGCACGCTGGATGGATTGCCCGGGATGTCCCGCAGCGCGCGCGATATCGCGTCCACCACCTCCGCGCGCACCGGCGTGGTGGCATTGTGATCAAGGTAGATCACGGTCGGTCTTTATCTGCGTTTGGGCTAGGTCTTCGGCGTCAACGTCAGCTTCTGCTCGATCGTGACAGCCTGCCCGGTGAAGGTCGGGAACTTCCAGCGACCAATAGTCGTCTTGATGCATTTCGTCATGTCGGCGTCGACCGATGGCGAGACATCCACCGAATCAACCTCCCCAGCCGGTTTGACCTTGATTCCCAGGGTCACGCCCAACCCGGAACGCATTTGAAGGGCCGCGTTCTTCTTCAGAGCGCGCTCGTAACAGCCCTGCAAAGCCGGAGCACCGCGCATCACTATGGCACTCGCCTCCTTGGGATTCAGATCTCCCTGCCCAAACTCCGGCCCCGCGCCGCGTGCCTTCCGGGCGTCGGCGATCAATTGGATGATCTCCGGATCGGTCAGCTGAATCCTGGTCGGATTCGCCATGGCAACCGCCAGTTGCTTTTTCAAGTTGTCCCGGGTGGCCTTGGCCTCGGCCAGTTCTTTTTCGCAGCTGACGATCTTGCTGTTGGACTCAAGCAGGCGGGCGGTCAGACCATCGTCTGCCTTGGGACACCCGCCCGCGGCACCAAGGACCAGGCCCAAGACCAGGAACGGCCCAGCCGATCGCACACCCAACCGTTGAACCGTGAACCCCAAGGATTTGCGCATAGCAGCGAGATTTCTCCATTTTTCGGGAACGCGCAAGTCCGAAAGCACCAAAAGGCCCAACCCCGCGGGAAAGTCGAATCCTACGGTTCACGGAAACCCTGGGAAACGCGGCACTTCACAGAAAAGTGAAGAATTTCAGTGTTTCACCTGTCCGGCCCGTCCGCGCGGGATTTCTTCATTCGGGCGCGGGAGGGGATCCGGCAATCCCCTCAGCCGTCTGGACCAACGCGTGACGAACGTACGCCCGCAAGGGCGCCAAGGTTCGTGGTTCCTCCGCGACGTAGAGGAGCAATTCCCGCTCGGGAGCCCCTCCCAGTTTGACCAGAGCGTCAGTGACCGCCAACAACGCCGAAGGATCGCCCTCATAAACGGGGTCCGCACGGTAGACCATCAGATAGTCGCGCAGGTCCGGTAGTGCCTCGTCCGCGCGCATGGCGGCAAGCGCCCGGGCAATCTCGATGACCGCCGCAGGCTGCGTCTCGGGAAGACGCAGGTGCTCCGCCAGCGGCATCGCCGCCTCCTTCGCCCGCAGGGCCCCCGCGGCACGCGCCAACACGTCCAAATTCGTGGTCGTCTTCCCGTCGGCGTAGTCCGTGTGAACGCGAATCGCATCGACGAACAGGTCGATCGCCGCCCTATCCTCTCGCGCCACCAGAACCCGCGCGGCCCGCTTGACCACCGCCGGAGGCATTCCTTCCTTACCCAACACCTTCAGGAGATCAGCGGTGATTCCCCGTCCCGGCAAGCGTGCCAGCTGATCGACGGCGAATATCTTCACATCGGAGAAACGCCGATCGGGATCCCAGATGATCGATCTCAGCGATGTCGCCAGTGATGCCGTCTCGGCTACATCGCCACCCGAGGGGACGTACCCGTTGGCATCGAAGGTAGCCCCCACGACAACCTCGCCCGGCAGGCGAAATCCATATCCCTTGCGCCCGGTTTGCGGGTCGAGCGCGCCGATTTCTCCATCCGTCGTCACGAAAACGATGGCCGCTCCGGTGTGCGTGGCGCTGGCCGCCTCCACCAGCGGATGGCTGTACGCCCAGCGCAACGCGCCCGAGCCTGCCTCGAAACCAAAAAAGAAGCGGTAGTTCAGTACGCACACCGTGTCCCCGAGGAAGGTCGCGCGCGATCCCTGCACGTCGGCCCGCCACAAGACCCGGTTGCGATCGATCGCCGAGTAGTCCAACAACTCGGGGCGGTACATGTCCAACTGGTAGACCGGCCTGACGAACGGCGGAAACTTCGCCCGCAAATATCCCGGCGACGTCCGAACGCCTACCGCCGTTTCGGCCGACAAC
>JANOJB010000300.1:0-2600 GCA_031407985.1 Pseudomonadota bacterium
GTCCTCGGTTCCCGATGGACGCGCGGCGAACCAGCCGTTTTCGGTGACGACCTTCAGACCGAAAAGCGGCGCATTCCCCTCGGGCGACGTGGTCAGTTTCGCGACGATCGGTTCGCCGGCCAGCGTCGACGCGGTGACATCACCCGGCGACAGCTTCTTCAGCGCGTCCTTCTGCGCGGGTGTCGCGGGGGCGTCGATCCGGTCATAAACGGGATCACCCAGTGCCGCCGTCAGATCGCGGTACGCGGCGCCCGGATCCTTTCCCAGGCGCGCCGTGATCTCGGCCGCCAGCAGGTTCAACACGGGGCCATCTTTGTCTGTTGTCCAGACGCTGCCGTCGCGACGCAACAGGGACGCGCCGGCGCTCTCCTCGCCGCCGAAGCCGTAGCTGCCATCCAGCAGGCCGCCCACGAAATACTTGAACCCGACCGGTACTTCAGCCAGCCGCCGACCCAGGCGCGCCGCGACCCGATCGATCATGCTGCTGGACACCATCGTCTTGCCGACGGCCGCCTGGGCGGGCCAGTCGGGCCGGTGCCGAAACAGATAGTCGATGGCGACCGCCAGGTAGTGGTTGGCGGGCAGCAACCCGACAGACGGCGTGACGATGCCGTGCCGATCGGCGTCCGCGTCGTTGCCGAACGCGATCGAAAACCGATCCTTCAGGCCGATCAGTCCCGCCATCGCGTAGGGGGACGAGCAGTCCATGCGGATCTTGCCGTCGCCGTCGACGCACATGAACCCGAACGTCGGATCGACGACGTCGTTGACGACCGTCAAATCCAGGCCGTATCGTTCGGCGATCGGCGCCCAGTACGCGACGGCCGCGCCGCCCATGGGATCGACGCCAATCTTCAGACCCGAGGCGCGAATCGCGTCCATGTCGACGACGCCGCCCAGATCCGTGACGTACGGCGAGATGAAGTCGTGGCGTTTCACGCAAGTCGCGACCCGCGCGCGCGCGAACGGAATTCGCCGCACGTCGCGGTTTCCTCCCTTCATCAGTTCGTTGGCTGTCTTTTCGACCTCGCTGGTCACATCGCTGTCAGCGGGACCACCGTGCGGCGGGTTGTACTTGAAGCCACCGTCGCGCGGCGGATTGTGCGACGGCGTGATCACGATACCGTCCGTGCGGTGCTCGGATCTTCCGCGGTTGTGTTTCAGGATCGCGTGCGAGATCGCCGGCGTCGGCGTGTAACCCGCGGCGTCGTTCGGGCCGGCGTCGATGCGCGTCTCGACGCCGTTGGCCGCCAGCACCTCCAGAGCGGTTTCCAGCGCCGGTCCGGACAGCGCGTGCGTGTCCTTGCCCAGAAACAGCGGTCCGTCGATGCCGTGTTTTTGCCGGTAGATGACGATCGCCTGCGTCATCGCCAGGATGTGCGCCTGGTTAAATGCACCGTCCAGTGATGATCCGCGATGACCAGAGGTGCCGAAGGCGACCCGCTGGGCCTTGTTGTCGGGATCCGGTGTCACCGAGTGGTACGCGCCCACCAGTTGGGGTACGTCGACCAGCAACGATCGCGGTGCCGGTTTTCCGGCCAGTTCGGAAATCGACGGGTGTGCCATGGGATCCCAGCGTATCACCCACGACCTGCCTCGGGCAGCGGTGCCGGCATCGACGCGGCGGGGGCCGGCACCGACCCGAGGGCTATTGGATGATCGGGATGCAGCAGCCCGTCACGCAGCCGGTCCCAGACGGGCAGTTGGCGGGGAGAACCTGGCCGCCGGGTCCGCAGGAAACGATCGTACCCGGACACGTGGGCGGCGGAGGCGTGCCAGCGTCGGGGACACCGGCATCCGACCCATAACAGTCGGCCGGCAGGGTCGGCTTGCCGATACAGATTTCGCAGCGGTCACAGACGTTGTTGCAGGCGGTGACCTGCGTACAGGCGGGGCAGGCGGTGGGATCGCCGAACTTGTCCGCCGTGCACGTGGGGGCCAGTCGAATCGGGGTGAGCGCACCGGGGACCACGCAGCAGCCGAAACAGTCGCAGCCGTTCGGCGTCAGCTTCTGGCAGAAGTCGACGCAGGCCTGTCCTTGCGACGTGCTGACCGAGCATTCGGTCGCGTGTTGCGTGGCGTACTGCGCGTCGTATTCGCATTTCTTTTCGGCGGTCGCGCCGCTGTTGGCGGGGTCGCACTTCAGTTGCCAATCGCATCCGTCGTCGCCCGACCCCGAGTTGCCGTCGAAGAAGCAGTCTTGCTTGCACGCGTCCATGTTGTCGCCCGGAATTCCCGTCGCGAACGAGCCCTCGTCGTTGTCCAACGGGCCGACGCATTCGGGATCGTCGTAGTCGATCTTGCCATCGGTGTCGTTGTCGATGCCGTCGCTGCACGCCGCCGACCCAATCGGAATCTTGCCTGATCCGTCGACACCCAGGGTGGGGCCATCGTAACCGCCGTCGCCGCCACCGGTCGTGCCACCGGTCGTGCCGCCGGTCGCGCCGTCGCGCGCATTCAGCAGCGGGGCGGACGAGCCGCAGGCCTGCACAAGTACCAGGGTCAAAAGCGTGTTTCCGATGGGACGAATGTTGGTCATGCCCCTGAGTGGCAGGTCGCGAAAAACCGGCTCACGGTCACAGTCGAATTCCGGCTCCGAG
>JANOJB010000322.1:0-3031 GCA_031407985.1 Pseudomonadota bacterium
CCCAAGCTTTTCAGATACTGGGGCGTGACCGACAGCGCCAGCGCGTCGCCCAGCGCCTCGTGAAACCCGTCGTTGGCGCCCGCCTGGTACAGCGCGGGCAGCTTGAAATACGAGTGATAGTAGTAGTTGTGCCCCAGCTCGTGGTGGATCGTGATCAGATCTTCTTCCGTCGGCTTGATGCACATCTTGATGCGTAGGTCGTCGTTCATCGTCACGTCCCACGCGCTGGCGTGGCAAACCACCTCCCGATCGCGGGGCTTGACCAACATCGAACGTTCCCAAAACGTCGCGGGCAGTGGATCCAGACCCAACGACGTGAAGAAACGCTCGCCGGTTTTCACCATCTTCACGGCATCCCACTTCTGGCGCGCCAGCGCCGCCGACACGTCCAGCGTGGGTTGCCCCTTGTAGGGCTCGACCAACGCGTGCACGTTGGCCCATTCCTGGGCCCACATGTTTCCCAGCAGATGCGCCGGCACGTACCCTTCGGGCGGAACCTTGTCCTTGCCGTAGGTCTTCACCAACTGGGCGCGCACGTAACAGTGCAGCTGTTCGTACAGCGGCTTCACCTGTTGCCACAGGCGTTCGGTTTCTTTTTCGAAGTCGGTGGGCGACATGTCGTAGGCCGAACGCCACATGACTCCGGTGTCCGCGAATCCGATCTCGCGCGCGCCCTGGTTCGCCAGTTCGACAAACCGGGCGTACAGGGGGCGGCTATCCCGCACGGCACGGTGCCAACCCAGCCAGGCATCGCGCAACTCGGATTCGTTGCGACTCTTCTGGAACAACACGGTCAACGCCTCGATGTCCAGGCACTTGCCGGTGTCTTTGCCGCTCGGTTTGCCAGCACCTTCGCCGCCGCCTTGCCCGACGCCGTGCCCGCAAGCCTTGGCCTTGCCGTACAGGCCCTCCATCTTCGCGGCCAGGGTGGTCAATTCCAGGCGCAGCTTCGGATCGCTTGGCCCCGCCAGCGACGATGACACGCGCAACAGCAGCAACATCCGCCGCGTGTCAGCGTCCGCCGGTGTCTTCGCGAACCGGGCCGCCTGCCTGACCGCCTGATTCATGTATCCCAGAAGGGCGTCGTTGGCGGCGGCGGCCAAACGCTCGCTGTCGTCGTTGATGTACGTGTTCTTGATCCACTCGGCGGTGGACGACGCCACACCCAGGCGACGCAGGTTTTCGTTGGCGTCGTCTATGAATCGTTTGGCACTGGCGGCGGTGGCGGTTTCCGCGGCCGCCGCGACCTTCGGTTGCGCCGTCGATGGGGGAGGCACCAAGACGAACAGGGCCATCAACAGGGCGACGCCAGCACTGGATAGCGCCAGGATTCGCCTCACCCTTCGATTCACGATTCGTTTCATGCGCCCGAGTATCAAGGCCCGACGAATCGCCAGCAACCTCTACTTCCCGGACCCAATCCGGAAGACACGCTTGAAGTCTTCTCCCCCGATCAACGTCACCTCGGTTTGAAAATCGATGGCCAGGTCGGGGCGCCGAAGGTTGATCTGGTGAACACCGCACGGGAGATTGAGGGAGATCACCGGCGTGTGCCGACGGATGTCCTTGCCATCCACCCACAACTCAGCCCAGGGCACGGCACCGATCGTCACCCTGCACCGCTCGGACTCAGCAACTGCTGACGGTGGCGACTCCGCAGCTTTTGCTCTGTCGCCTGGCGGCGGTTGCAACTGGGCGAAGATCGATGCGGGATCCTCCGGTTCCTTGACCGGCACCAACCGCGCCAAGAATCGATTTGGACCGCCGGCTTTCAGCTCCACCTGTTTTCGCCACGGAGCGAATCCGGCCTTCGTCAGCGCGAGGGTATGGGTACCCGCCGCCAACTGGCCCCTCATGCGCGTGACAGCCTGATTCTCCAGATCTGGAAACGGGTTGTCGTCGATCCATACCGCCAGCCCCGGGGGATCGCTGGCCAGGTCGAAGTCGACCAAAGAGACCGATTCAGCCCGACGGGCCGGCACCAAATCCATCGCAACCGTGGGTGACCCAACGGTCGGGATCGCCTGAGCTGACGGTAGAGCAGGCGCAGGTTCCTGCGGCGGCGCGGGCAGAGGTTGCACCAGGGGCGCGTTCCCCCTGCCCATGCCCACGCCCTCGACCGCGATGGACGACAATGTCACCCGGCGCGCCGCAGTCTGATTTTTGAAACCGACAAACAACGCGATCCCCGCGACAATTGACACCACCGCCCCGGTCAGGGCCCTGCGACGAAAACCCGAACCCGCCACATCGCGCGCAACGTTGCGACCAGCCGCCAACAGCTTGCCAATCCGGGAGCCAATGATTTTCGGCAGCCGCAACAGTTCGCCTGTCGTACGACCAAAAGTCGTTGTGGCAAGGGCGGGGGTTGCGCCAAAGGGAAGCGTTTCGGAGCGCCGTGCGTCGCGGCCGAGGGAGGGGGCACTGGCGAGCCGACCAGGATTCATGACCTGGGTGTCGCTGGTTTGCTGTGGCACCGCGCGGGCAATCTGGTCGACTTGACGAGCGAATGCGGACGCCGAGGCAAATCGATCCTGCTTCTTCTTCGACAGGGCTCGCGCCATCACGCGCTGAATGTCATCCGGCAGGTCCGGGCGCAGGTGGGTGACCGGCAACGGATCGACGTGAACGATCTGATAGACGACGGACGCCAAGGTATCTCCCGCAAATGCCGGTCGCCCGGTCAGCATTTCGTAGGTAATGGCGGCCAACGAAAACTGATCCGCGGCGGCATCCAGATCGTCTCGTCCCTCGGCCTGCTCGGGCGCCATGAACTGGGGCGTACCCAACACAACCGCGGTGGCTGTCAGCCTCCGCGACACGGAACGAATCTTGGAGATCCCGAAGTCCAGAACCTTCACGCGTTCCGGCTGGTCGTCCTCGGCCGGCAACAGGAAGATGTTCTGCGGTTTCAGGTCGCGGTGGACGATGCCCTTGCGATGCGCCGCCGAAAGTGCGGAGGCGATCTGCATCGTGATGTCCGCCGACCGCGCCAAACCGAGCGCCCCCTCACGCGTGATGACCTGCCCCA
>JANOJB010000324.1:0-9284 GCA_031407985.1 Pseudomonadota bacterium
CAAAGCACTGCCCCCACCCGATCAGCGGTGGGGGCAGTGCTTTGTCAGCCAAGGGTTACCAGAAAAACCACCGTTGGCAGGAACCGTTGGCAGAAAGGCGTTGCGCCAGGGCATTTTTTCAGGGAATCATTTTGGACAAGAGTGGATTCTGGACTCGAATAATTGTAAAGAACCTATACAATAGAACACTTCCAATCGGTTCAGTAAAGCAGACAGTTCTCGGCCAGCAGCAAGTAAATTAATTTTTTCTGTGTATAATCAGCAAGTTGCGTAGATAGCTAAATTTCTTAGGTCGATGGCACAGGCCTTGCTTTTAGAGAGGGTAACTTTGTGTTAACAGCAATCTACAGGAGGGGAAGAAAATGTTAAAGCGGCTGGTAGTTTTGGGCATGGCAGTGGTGGTTTTGGGGTTCGCCGCAAACGTCGGTGCGGTTCCTGTCGTCCAGCTCAATCAAGCCCCTGGTCTTGGAGACGGAAGTGGTGGTGCGTTTTGGGCTGATCTGAACAACGACCAGTCGGGGGACGACGGTGATTTTTTAACTTTTTGTCTCGAGAGGAATGAGTTCTTCACGCCGGGCGTTGAATACTATTACAGTACTGGGACGGGCGCAGTTGGCGGTGGCTATGCAGGTGGGAATCCCGATCCGATTGATTCCGTGACAATCAATCTCTACACCCTGTTCTTGAATGGCACTCTCGGGGTTGACACTGATGCAGAAGGCAATGCTCTGCAAGAGGCAATTTGGTTTGAAGAGCAGGAACTCAATGTCAATGTGACGATCAATAGTCTCTCGCTGCTGGCTCAGGGTTACTTAGCTCAGGCTGCCGCATTCCAGAATCAGAATAACTACCTTGGAGTTAAGGTTATGAATGTCTACTCCAAGCAGAATGGCGAGCAGAAGCAATCTATGCTCATGGTTCCCGAACCCGGCATGTTCTTGCTTCTGGGACCCGGACTCCTTGGCCTTGGCCTCCTGCGCCGCCGGATGAAGAAGGCCTGATCGAAGATACCATCAAGACCAACCGCCCCTGCGTCATGCGGGGGCGGTTTTTTTATTCTGTCGTGTCTTTGACGAACAATGATCGGCAAAACCCGTAAGCGGCAACTTAGTTCCTGTTGACATCTTTCCTTGCGGGTGTCACAATCCAAAAGTCTTTGTTTTCCTCTACATTCGCGGTGCCGGAGGTGTTAATTGCCGAGGTGCATTCGCCTCGGATCGGCGGTAGCCTGTCCTCAATTAGCCGAATGTACCATCATGCGACTAATGACCCGAGTGATTCGGTATGAATTGCCAGAAATCCCCTGAAATCCATGATTGAGCATCGAGCAGCTGCGGTTGCCACCGATCGCAGCAAGTTTGAAACCCGACTGGCACGGGAGTCGGGTCTCCTCGACAGCGACAATTTTTTCATCGAGGATTACTTTGTTCAGCTTGTCGCCTACGAGCGCAAGAAGACCGAGCGCTCCCAATCTCCTTTCCTCCTGATGCTGCTGCGGCTGCACGACCGGTTCTTCGTCCAGGAGAGCAACGACTTCGTCAGCAATCTCGCCGCCGCATTGAGCGCCGCCACCCGGGAGACCGACGTCAAGGGCTGGTACCACTACCCGTACACCGTCGGTGTGCTCTGCTCGGACACCGGTAAATCGGCGGAGGCGCCCATCCGACAAAAGGTGATCGCGGCGATCAGCTCCCGATTCACGCCTGAGGATGCCGAAAAGATCACGATCACCTTTCATGCCTTCCCCGGCGAACTCGAAACGCCCGAGAGGGAAGGCGTCGACCTGCGGTTCTATCCCGATCTCGCAATGAAGAACTCTGCCCAGCGCAAGGGACTGCTCGTGAAGCGCGGGATCGATCTCGTCGGCAGTTTCCTCGGCCTGGTGCTCTTCTCGCCGGTGTTCCTGGTGATCGCGGCCTGCATCAAGATGACGTCCAGGGGCCCGGTCTTCTTCCGGCAGGAGCGGGTCGGCCAGTACGGGAAGCGCTTCGAATTCCTCAAGTTCCGGAGCATGCGGGCGAACAGCGACCCGGCCATCCATCAGGCGTACGTCGAGAACCTCATCGCGGCCGGTAAGACGAAACAGGAGACCGGCGACGAAAAGCCGAAGGTGTTCAAGATCCAGAACGACCCTCGAGTCACCTCTATCGGCAGGTTCATCAGAAAAAGCAGCCTCGACGAGCTGCCGCAGCTGATCAACGTGCTGCGGGGCGACATGTCGCTGGTTGGTCCGCGGCCCCCCATCCCGTACGAGGTCGAAAAATACGAGATCTGGCACCGGCGGCGGATCTTCGAGGTCCAGCCGGGGATCACCGGTCTCTGGCAAGTCGAGGGCAGAAGCCGTACGACGTTTGACGAGATGGTCCGCCTGGATCTGAAATACGTGCAGGACTGGTCGGTGTGGCTGGACATCAAGATCCTGATCCGGACACCCCTGGCGGTTCTCAACACCAAGGGCGCTTACTAACCAAGGGGGCAAGGATGGCAAAAGCGGACGGCGGTACCGGCGTTTCCAGCTGCGCAGCGGACAAAAAAGAGGCATTCTCCGTCGGTGTGATCGGCTACGGGTATTGGGGGCCGAACATCGTCCGGAACTTCTGCGGCCTCGAGAAGGCGCGCGTCGTGGGCATCTGCGACAAGAACCCCCAGTCGTTGAAGAAGGTGCGCTCGCTTTATCCGAGCATCTCCGTGACCGAGAACGACGACGAGATCCTGAAATCGAAGGAGATCGACATCGTCGCGATCATCACGCCGGTGTCGACCCACTTCGAACTCGCCAAGCAGGCACTGCTCAACGGCAAGCACGTCTTCGTCGAGAAGCCCTTCACCGCGACCGTGGCCCAGGCCGAGGAACTGGTCGAGATCGCGGCCAAGAAGAAATTGCAGATCATGGTCGACCACACCTTCCTCTTCACCGGAGCAGTCAAGAAGATCAAGCAGTTCGTCGAGGAGGGCGCTCTCGGCGATCTGTTCTACTACGACTCGATGCGCGTCAATCTCGGCCTCTTCCAGCACGATGTGAACGTGATCTGGGACCTGGCCCCGCACGATTTCGCGATCATGGACTATGTGATCGGCGAGAAACCGGTCGCCGTCACGGCCAACGGCAAGGCACACTTCGGCAACGGCCTGGAAGACGTCGCGTATGTGACGGCCTACTTCCAGAGCAATATCATCGCCCACTTCAACGTGAACTGGCTCTCGCCGGTGAAAGTGCGCACGACACTCATCGGCGGCGAGAAGAAGATGCTCGTCTGGAACGACCTCGAGCCCGACGAGAAGATCAAGGTCTACGACAAAGGCGTCGATGTGAAGAATCGCGAGAGCGTCTACCAGCTCCTCGTGAGCTACCGCTCCGGCGACATGTGGGCTCCAAGGGTCGAGCAGATCGAGGCGCTCAAACAGGAGACGCAGTACTTCATCGACTGCATCGCCAGCGGCAAGGCGCCGGTGAACGACGGCCTGGCCGGCCTGCGGGTGGTCAAGATGCTCGAGGCCTGCAATCGCTCGCTCAAGGACAACGGGCGGCAGATCTACCTCTAGCAGAGGCAGGAACGGAGGTTTAGTCAGGACCATGGACGGCTCATCCTTCAACTCCATAGCGCCCGACGTCAAGCTCGGCAAGGACGTCAGGCTCGCCAAGTTCATCAACCTCTACGGCTGCACCATCGGCGACGGCACCAAGATCGGCACCTTCGTCGAGGTCCAGAAGAACGCCTCCATCGGCAAGAACTGCAAAATTCAGAGCCACACCTTCATCTGCGAAGGGGTGACAATCGAGGACGAAGTCTTCATAGGTCACAATGTCACGTTCACGAACGACAAGTATCCCCGATCAACGGCTCCCGGCGGCGCATTGCAGACAGAGGCCGACTGGAAGGTCGTTCCTACGCTGATCAAGAAAGGCGCCTCCATCGGTTCGAGCGTGACCATCCTCTGCGGCGTCACGGTGGGCGAGGGCGCGATCGTCGGCGCCGGCAGCGTGGTGACGAAGGACGTCGCCGCAGGCGCGGTTGTCGCCGGCAATCCGGCGCAGTTCATGCGCAAGCAGGTACCGGGCAGTTCATCGAAGTGAGAGCAGATTGCTTCGTCGCTTCGCTTCTCGCAATGACATCTTTCACGGTTTTTCAGCAGCACATCAGAGGATTTCAACCCTGATCACCCGGAGGAGCTGACCCCATGAAAGTCCCCTTCCTCGACCTCAAAGCTCAGTACGAGACCATCAAGAACGAAATTCGCCCGGCCATCGACGAAGTCATCGAGAAGACCGCCTTCGCGGGCGGCCCCTTCGTCGCGAAGTTCGACCAGGAATTCGCCGCCTTCTGTGGTACGAAGCATTCGGTGGCCTGCAGCAGCGGCACGGAAGCCCTCTGGATTCCCCTCCTCGGCCTGGGCGTCGGCGCGGGGGACGAGGTGATCACGGTCCCGAACACCTTCATCGCCACCGCCGAGGCGATCAGCTTCTGCGGCGCCAAGCCGGTCTTCGTCGGGGTCGACCCGACGACCTACACGATGGACCCGGCGAAGATCGAGGGGGCGATCACTCCGCGCACCAAGGCGCTGATCCCGGTCCACCTCTACGGGCAGACCGCGGACATGGACCCGATCATGGCGATCGCGAAGAAGCACAAGCTCGTCGTCATCGAGGACGCCTGTCAGGCGCACGGCGCGGAGTACCACGGGCGCAAGGCCGGCTCGATCGGCGACGCCGGCGCCTTCAGCTTCTACCCCGGCAAGAACCTCGGCGCCTACGGCGAGGGTGGTGCAATCACGACGAACAACGACACGCTCGCCGACTGGATGCGCGCTTTCCGGGACCACGGCTCGAAGGAGAAGTACCACCACAAGATCATCGGTTGGAACGGCCGCCTCGGCGGCATCCAGGGGGCCGTGCTCAGCGTCAAGCTGCGGCACCTCGACGCCTGGACCGACGCCCGCCGCAGCCGCGCCGCCCTCTATCGGAAACTGCTCAAGGACGTCCCGGGCGTGACCCTGCCGATCGAGGCTCCCGACCGGAAGCACGTCTATCACCTGTTCGTCATCCGCATCGCCGACCGCAAGGGGCTGATGGACCACTTTGCCGCCCACGAGATCCAGTGCGGCATCCACTACCCGGTGCCGATCCACCTCCAGGAGGCCTACCAGTCGCTCGGCCTCAAGCCCGGGAGCTTCCCGTTCTGTGAGCAAAGCGCCGGCGAGATCCTTTCGCTTCCGATGTTCGCCGAACTCAAGGACGAGCAGGTCGGTTTCGTCTGCGATCAGATCAAAGCGTTCCTGGGGAAATAGGGCTACAGAGTCCCTTGATGCAATTTCAAGCAAACTCTCCCGGCGCGGATCTTCTCAAAGGGCAGGAATTCTCCTTCCTGCACGAAGGCCCGCCGACACCGGAGCCTCTCCCCGATGTCACCGTGGTCCTTGCCGAGATTCGTCAGACCATCTCCGCAATCGCCGCCGAGCGTCTCGTGAGGTTTGTTCTGTTCGGTTCGCGCGCCCGGGGGGACTGGGATCCCTCTTCCGATGTGGATGTCGCTGCGGTCATCGAAGGCCTGAGTCGCGATGAAAAATGGCGCATCCTGGATGCCGTGGGCGATGTCGAAGTCCGTCATGGTTTTTTTATCTCCCTCATACTCTTCTCGACGGAAGAATTTGCACGACTTACGGAGCGCGAGCGACGCATCGCCCTCGATATAGAGCACGAAGGGGTGGCCCTGTGAACGCAAATAATCGCAGCCGGAACACCGCTGAAGAACTCGCCCGCGCAAAGCAGGCGCTTGAAGTTGCCGAACTCAACGCCGGGAACGGGTACTACACCGACGCCATCTCCAAATTATATTACTACCTCCTCTACCACGTCCGGGCCCTCCTGCTCACCAAGGGGCTCGAGCCAAAGAGCCACGAGGGCGCGATCCGGTTGCTGGCGCAGCACTTCGAGAAGGACGGCCCCCTTCCCCACGGCTCGGCGAACATGCTCGCCAAGATCATGAAGTTTCGCGAAGAAGCGGATTACAACACCGCAATCAGCTTTACCCGCGAGGAGTATCTCGGTTTGCATCAAGAGGCCGTGGGGCTGGCAAATGCCATACGGCGGATCATCGATCAAGCCGACCAGGAACGGTCCTTTGATTAAATCCACAGCGATCCCCCGGAATATTCGCTCGCTTCTTCCCTTGGCGGGTGAGTTCCTCTCCAGTCATCCCGGGGTGGAGTTCGCCTGTCTCTTCGGCGGTCTCGCGCGACGCGAACCCACCACGCTGAGCGACGTCGACATCGCCGTCTACCTCTCCAAGTCGTCGAAGCCGGCCAAGACCAAGCTCGAGATTCTCGGCGCCCTCATGCAAATACTCAAGACCGACGAGATCGATCTCGTGGTCCTGAACAGCGCGCCCATTTCCCTGCGTGGACGCATCTTGAAGAACCGGCGGATGATCGCGGACCAGAATCCCTTTCTGCGACACCGCTATGAATCGCTCACGATGAGGGAATACTTCGATTTTTCCGTCCTTGAGAAGATGATCCTCGAAAGACGGTATCTCCATGGTTGACACGACGCCATCGAAACCTGTCTGGACATCGCTGGTCACATCGTATCCGACCAGGGGTGGCGGGCGCCGGACGGCTACGCGGACCTTTTCAGAGTTCTCGCCGAGAGAAAAGCCATCGGCAGGGCCTTGCTCCCCCGGCTTGAAAAGATGGCCAGGTTCAGAAACGTCATCGTCCACCGCTACGACCGGATCGATGCGGCGATCGTGGTGGAAATCCTCAAGAAACACCTGCAGGACTTCACGGCCTTCAAGAAATCAGTGCTGAAGCTGATCGGTTGAATACCGGACCTTGGGGCTGAAGACGGTCTGGTAGCATCATAGAAACTGCTTCTGCCTCCTGGACGACGTACAGATTCGTCGCTACTTTGAGCTGGGTTGCGAGGCCAAGGGCATGGGGCGGGGTCACATCCATCGGATCAAGGAGTCCGTGCGGAAGAAAAGCAGAACTTGAATTGAAGATCGTCGATCCGACATGCTACCCAGGCTGGGACGGCCTCGTTACGACCCATCCCGGCGGGTCGGTTTTTCACACATCCGCGTGGGCAAAGCTGCTGATCGAGTCCTATGGGTTTCGCCCACGCTACCTTCTGGAGCGCTCGGGGGCTGGCTTTGAGTTTCTGATGCCGATCATGGAAGTTGGCGGCGCCTTGACCGGGAGACGAGGAGTCGCGCTGCCATTTTCCGACTACGCCGATCCGCTCTACTCCACTGAAGATGCCCTGCGAAGCGGCTGGCAGCGGACGCTAGCCGAGGGGACAAAGTCCGGCTGGAAGACGGTCGAAATCCGCAGTCGAAAGGCGCTCCCACCCGACATGGCTACCGCGCCAACAGTTTTTACCCATCATCAGCTTGACGTGCGCGAGGGAGAGTCCACGGTGTACCAGCGGCTAAGCAGCAGCACGCGGCGAAACCTCAGGAAAGCTGAAAATGAGCGGGTCGGGGCCGAAGTCTGCACCTCCCCGGATTCGATAGAACACTTCTATCGGTTGAACTGTCTGACCAGGAGGGAGCACGGTCTGCCGCCGCAGCCGTTGAAGTTCTTCCGCAATCTGTACGAACTCTTCCTCAAAGCGGGGAAGGGGTTCGTCGTATTAGCCTCACACCATGGCCGGCCGATCGCCGCGAATCTCTTCCTGCTCTTCGGGGACCGCGCCTATTACAAGTACGGGGCTTCCGACCGCCGGGCACAGCACCTTCGCGCGAGCAATGTGGCCATGTGGACGGGAATTCGCCACTGTGTGCGCAGCGGCGCCCAGTCGCTGTGCCTGGGGCGGACCGAGCCGGAAAACCAGGGACTGCGTCACTACAAGAGCGGCTGGGGGGC
Source organism: Pseudomonadota bacterium (assembly GCA_031407985.1). GTDB lineage: Bacteria > Myxococcota_A > Polyangia > Fen-1088 > Fen-1088 > FEN-1088. Next base: position 7,867 of record JANOJB010000324.1, read on the forward strand.
AGCGGAGTCGGTCGTCACGTACTGCAAGTATGACATCGCCAAACGGCAGTTCATCCGCGGGAATAGTGCCGTTACGGGTTGGCACAACCGGGTCTTCAAGGCCCTGCCCATCCCGGTGTCTCGCGCGATCGGCGCGGTGCTCTACAGGCATATGGGATGAGCCTCACTCTTCATTAACGTCACATGCTCGACACTCTTTACTATTCCCTTAAACCTCTTATCCCTCGCCCGCTGCAAATCTGGATGCGCCGGCGGGTGATCAGGCGGAAGTTGCCGAGTGTCGCTGGAATCTGGCCGATCGACGAAGGTTCAGCCAAACCACCAACGGGCTGGAAAGGGTGGCCGGGCGGCAAACAATTCGCTTTGGTGCTCACCCATGACGTGGAAACGCTGCAGGGTCACGAAAGGTGCCGGAAACTCGCGGCGCTCGAGACAGAACTCGGTTTCAGATCGTCGTTCAATTTCGTCCCCGAGAGGTACCCTGTTTCCCCGGAACTGCGTGAGTACCTCACCCGTTCGGGATTCGAGGTCGGCGTACACGGGCTACGACATGACGGGAAGTACTTCAAGTCCCGGACAAAATTTCGTGAGCGCGCACGGAAGATCAATCACTACCTCAAGGAGTGGGGCGCAACCGGGTATCGTTCCCCGTCCATGCTGCACAACCTTGAGTGGTTCCACGATCTGAACATCAGCTATGACGCTTCCACATTCGATACTGACCCGTTCGAGCCACAACCGGACGGAACAGGGAAGATATTCCCCTTCTGGGTTGAGAACGGGATGTCCGGGAAAGGGTACGTAGAGTTGCCATATACCATGCCCCAGGATTTCACCCTGTTCGTCCTGATGGGACACAGGGGCATAGATATCTGGAAGAAGAAACTGGATTGGATTGCCCGGCACGGAGGTATGGCACTTCTCATTGTCCATCCCGATTATTTAGCGTTCGAGGAGAAGTCCGGCCCAGAGGAGTACCCCGCGCACTATTACAGAGACTTCCTTCAACACGTCAAAGCCACCTTCGGAGACACATTCTGGCTCGCCCTGCCAAAGGAAATAGCAGATTTCTCGGCTCCGGTGCCCAGGCCGAACATCAGACAATCGTCGTTGATCAGTCCAGCGGAGGAGGCCGAATGGGATCAGTTCGTTGAATCTCATCCGTGTGGGTGGATCACCCATTTGTCAGGTTGGAAGAATGTTCTGGAACGTTCATTTCCACATATGAAGGGGTTTATCCTCGTTCTCAAGAAAGACGGTGAGATTCGGGCCGGTCTTCCAATCTATGAAGTGAATAGTTGGTTATTGGGGAAACGGCTGGTGAGTATTCCCTTCGCGACGCGGTCCCACCCAATCATTAATGATTCGGAAGACCTTAAGATTCTTTATGCGGAAATTCTTCATATGTCAGTAGAACT
>JANOJB010000335.1:0-8510 GCA_031407985.1 Pseudomonadota bacterium
CACGACCGAGACGTGCAAGCCGGCGCAGAAGCTGGACATCCCGATCACGATGGACTGGACGCAGGTGAATATCCTCTGGGCCGACTTCACGCCGGGGCTGTCCGGGGCGACGACGGTTGCGCCGAACGGCGACAACATCGCTGGATTCGGCTGGAGCGTGAACGTTCCCTTCATTCCCGATCCGGCGGCGGGCGACGCCTCGATGCCGCCCTACATCGCCATGCCGTCCGATCTGATTTTCAACCTCGACGATCTGGCCTTCATCCCCTGAGTACTGGGCATCGTCCGGGAGAACCTGCTTCGTCAACGGCCAGGTCGACCTGAACATGCGTCTGCCATGCCCACCGTAGAGGTGCGGGCGAAACGAAAAGAGGATCCGAGGGACAACCCACGCGAGGGTCCCAGGATGGGAACATAGGGACTTGTTCCCAAAATGGGAACAGCCTACACTGATCAAAGGAACCGGATGCGAACCCTGAGCCGGGCAACCCTGCGAGATTTCTGGCGCAAGCACCCGGACGCCGAGGGGCCGCTGAAGGCCTGGTTCGCGGAGGTGACGAAGTCGGAGTGGAAGACGATGATCGACATCAAGAGGGAATACGCCACCGCCAGTGTGATCGACAACGAGAGGGTCGTCTTCAACATCGGCGGCAACAAGTACCGATTGGTGGTCAAGTTCTGGTTCCCGGGGCGGGTCGCCTGGATCAAGTTCATCGGCACCCATGGCAGCTACGATCGGCTCGACGTAAAGAGGCTGTGAAAGAGGAGACCCAACATGGACATCCATCCCATTAGAAACAAGCGCGACCACGACCGAGCGCTGAAGCGCGTGGAGAAGCTGTGGGGCGCGCGGCCAGGGACTCCTGCGGCCGACGAGTTGGAGGTCCTGGCGACCCTGATCGATTCGTACGAGGCCAAGCATCACCCGGTCGACCCGCCCGATCCGGTCGACGCGATTCTCTTCCGCATGGAGCAGATGGGCCTCACCCGCGCCGATCTGGTGCCGATCATTGGGAGCCGCTCTCGGGTGTCCGAGGTCCTCAACCGCCGCCGTGATCTGACCATCGCCATGATCGCGCGGATCCGCGACAAGCTGGGGATCCCCGCGGACGCGCTGATCGGGCGGCAGCGCGCTGCTTGAACGACGCGGCCTGCTCCCATTTGCGCCTGCCACGGCCAGATCGCTTCGGAGCGGCGTCGATGGTGAATCGCATGACTGGTCGTCATCATTGGCGCGGGCACGATCGAATCCCCAGGCAAGGGCCGGCCCCAAATCGTGGAGAAGGCGATTGACGGCCGCGAGATCGACGAGCGATGGAGCGGTGATATCGATCCCGATCGCGTCCCCACCGGCCGCGAAGTCCACGACCAACCCCGGCCCTCGTTCTTCGCTGCGTGCCGCCTTCGCTCCGGCTGACCGCGGAAGGTGGACGTATGCGGCGAGGGGGCTTGCCCTCGCGGAACGTCACCTCCAAGCATGGCCGTTTCATCGTTCCCTCGTCTAGGGTTGGTTGGGCAACCGCACCAGCTTGGGGGGGGCAGGAGATCCTTCAGCAAGCGGTTCACCGTTTCGCCCGCGCCAGCCGGTGTACGCAGGTCAGCAACGGGCACGCCGCCCTTACACCAGACCATGCGGCCGTCCCTAAGGTTCATCACGCACGCAACCGCTGAACCCGTTGAAGGGGACAGCACCGTGAACGATCAGTGCTCGCTGGATGGCCGAGTTTACGTGCGACGCGGCGAACGCCGTGGCGTCCGCTGTCGGTGCCGCGCTCCGACCGAAGCCCACTTCGTACTCTTCGACGTCGGCGGGCATGGCGGTCTAGGTGGACAGATTGACAGCCGTCGGGACCGCGGTCATGGCAAGCATGTCGTGACTCTACCAGGACCCTTCGATGCGTAGCATGCGGAATGGAATCTCCGACCAGTCGTGGGCTTGTCGTCGAGGGTTGTGCTCAAATCAAGGCGAAACAGGGGATGTTCGTCTCGTCGACGTTCTTGGACATGCGCGACTACGGACGGCCACCCACGGTGATTTCGGTGACGGCGGGGATGCCGTTGGCGGCGCGGATCTCGAAGCGAACGTAACGCGCGGGTCTCGGGTCAAAGGTGGCGACCTTCATCCTGCCGTCGGCCGGCCAGGCTGCTGCGGTGGCTTCACCGAAGTTGCTGCCGTCGGTGCTGGTGAGAATCCGGTAGGACGTGACGTTGCCGTCCTTGCTGCTTTGCTCCTTGTGGTAGCGCGGCACGGCGCCGAGCCACCCGACATCTGGCCGCACACCCCCGAGATCCAGCGTGATCGACTGCGGCAGCGCGCCGGTGGGCTGCCACATGCTGATGAACTCCGTGTCGTTCTTGCCGTCGATCGCGGCGTTCGCGTCTCCACTGCTGGCCGTCGCGGACACCGGCGTGTACGGGCGCTCGTTTTGCGGGCCCTGGGCGGGCAGCGGCGGTCGTGCGAGGTTCGGCGTCCAGGCCGCGCCCACGCCTCGCAGCACAGTGACGATTTCGGGGGGCATGATGCCGTCGCGGTTGGGTGGGCAGTTCAGCAGGAAGTTGGTCCACTTGGGTTCCAGATCTTGCAGATGGCGGGTGACCACGTCCGCGACCGTCATCAGGCCGCCGATGTCGGGCGCCCAGAACCAGTCGTTGCCGCCGGTGGCATTGATCATCTGGCCTTGCGCGCCGGGGTACGTGTTGCCGGGCGGTGCCCAGGCGCCTTTCGGCTCCTCGAAGCTGACGACATCCACGTTCCACGGATCAGCCAGGTGGGTGTGATCGGTCAGCAGGCAGTTCGGTTGCAGCGACTTCACCAGGCCGCGGATCTCCTGGTGCGCAACAGCGTTGTGACCCATCTGCCAGGACCAGCCGTCGATGACCAGGATGGGAATCGGACCGTAGTTGGTGAGCAGTTCGGTGATCTGCGTCTTGACGTACGCCAGCTTCGCGGGGGTCAGGTGTCCGGCGCTGACGTCCGCGGTGGTGTCCCAGATCGAGTAGTACAGACCCGGCAGGAGGCCCCGGCCGCGAAACGCGTCGACGTATTCGCGCACGACATCGCCCTTCCTGCCGCGCCAGGGAATGTGGCCCACGTTGAAGGCGCCGACCTTGCTGGGCCACAGGGCGAAGCCGTCGTGGTGACGGGTGGTGAGGACCCCGTATTTCATCTTGGCGGCGACCGCGGTATCGGCCCACTGCCCGGGATCAAGGCGCGTCGGGTTGAACAGCTTGATGTCCAGGTTCGGCTTCGACCAGGATCCGGTGTACGTGAGGATCCCGAAGTGGAGGAACATTCCGAAGCGCAGCTCGACGAAATCGCGCTGAACCTGTTCGAGCGATTTTGACGAAGCGGCGTTCGCGTTGGCCGCATGACGGTCGCCGGCGTGCGGTGGCTGTTTGCGGTGGGCGCAACCGGACAGGACCACCAGCGCGGCAAGCGCGAACGACGGGCCATTTTTCAGATGTGCTCTAGCCATAACCACCTCGGCCATGGGATATCACGTTCCTTCTAGGAGGCGGAAATGCGTCGAAGAACCAGTTCCCTCATGCTGCTCGTTGTTGCCGGTGTCGCCGGTCTCTCTGGCTTCACCGATGCCGCCCCGCGTGCCTCGAAAAAACCGGCTCCAGCGCCGACGCCTTCTGCGCCAGGGACCCTCACGCGCATGCCGGATGGGGCCCAGTTCACGTTCGGCGGTGGCTTGCTGAAGGTCGAGATCTGCGCGGCCGACGTCGTCCGCGTGGCGTGCGCCAAGGACGCGACCGATCTTGCCAGGCTCCTCGGCCGCAAGAGCTTGGTCTCGCAGCCGAAGCGCTGCGACGGCGCCAAATTCGATCTGACCCAAGACGCGGGCACCGCGACGCTGGCCACGTCCAAGCTACGCGTCCGCGTCGATCTCGGCACGGGCCGGGTGGCGTTCTTCGACGCGGCGACCGGCGCTCCCGTCCTGGAAGAGAAGGAAGGCGGCCGGACGCTGATGCCCGCGATCGTCCAAGGCGAGAACACGCAGCATGTGCGGCAGGAGTGGATGCCGCACGCCGACGAGGCGCTGTACGGGCTGGGCGAAAACCAGAGCGGCCTTCACAACCTCAAGGGACACGACCTCGATCTGTGGCAGCACAACGGCGTCATCGTCGTGCCGTTCCTGGTTTCCAGCCGCGGCTGGGGCATTTTGTGGGACAACACATCGTTCACGCGCCTCGGCGATCTGCGCGAGCTTGCGCCCATCCCCGCCGAGCGCCTCTACGACGCCAAGGGAAAGCGTGGCGGTCTGACCGGGTCGTACTACAGCGGCGCGAAATTCGAAAAGCTGGTTGGCCAGCGCGTCGACCGAATCATCGACCTTCTGCTTCCGGGTCGGGAGAAGAAACCCAACGCGCTCATCTTCCCTGCCTCGCAGGGCGTGCCGGGCCTGCCCGAGGGCCCCGCCAGCGTGCGCTGGGAGGGATCGGTCGAGCCCGAGATCACCGGCGACCACACCTTCCAGATCTACTACAACAACGGCGTCAAGCTGTGGATCGACGATCGCCTGGTTATCGATCACTGGCGGCAGAACTGGCTGGCGTGGAAGGACGTCGCCCGGGTGCGGCTGCAGGCCAAGCGCCGCCACAAGATCAAGCTCGAGTGGACCAAGGATCAAAACCAAGAGACGGTGCAGCTGCTGTGGAAGCCGCCGGCGCCAAGCGCGGTGCCGAAACCGCAGCTCGCGTCCACCTCGCTGTGGTCCGAGGTCGGCGACGGCATCGACTACACCTTCGTCTACGGTCCCGAGATCGACAAGGTCGTCGCCGGTTACCGTCGTGTCACCGGCCAGGCGCCGATGATCCCGCGCTGGGCGCTGGGCCTCTGGCAAAGCCGGCAGCGCTATGAAACCGCGCAGCAGAGCCTGGACGCCGTCGACGGCTTCCGCAAACGCAACATCCCTTTCGACAACATCGTCCAGGACTGGTTCTACTGGAAGGAAGACAGCTGGGGCTCGCACGAGTTCGACCCCGTCCGCTTCCCAGATCCCGAGAAGTGGGTCCGCGACATTCACGCCAGACACGCGCGCGTGATGATCTCGGTGTGGGGCAAGTTCTACCCAGGCACGAAGAACTTCGATGAGATGCGCTTGCGCGGTTTCCTGTACAACCGCCCCCTTGCCGAGGGGATCCGCGACTGGGTGGGCGACGGTGGCTACCCGCACACGTGGTACGACGCCTTCAGCGCGGATGCCGGAAAGCTGTTCTGGGACCAGATGAACCGGACGCTGTTCAAGAAAAAGTTCGACGCCTGGTGGCTGGACGCGCCGGAGCCGGATCTCACGCGCGAGCCGACGCTGGACGGACAACGCGCGTACATGCACCCGACGGCGCTGGGCACGGGGGCGCGCATGCTGAACGGGTATTCCCTGTACAACAGCAAGGTCGTCTATGAAGGCCAGCGGGCGGCGGCACCGAACCAGCGGGTCTTCATCTTGACCCGCTCGGGGTTCGCGGGGCAGCAACGTTATGGTGCGGCGGTCTGGTCGGGCGACATCACGTCGACATGGACGGCGATGCGGTCGCAAATCCCGGCCGGGTTGGGTATGTCCGTGTCGGGCATCCCGTACTGGAGCATGGACGTCGGCGGTTTCTCGGTCCCCGCGCGCTGGACGACGGACAAACCAACGTCGGATGACGTGGAGGAATGGCGCGAGTTGAACACGCGCTGGTTCCAGTTCGGCACGTTCGTTCCGTTGCTGCGCGTCCACGGCGAGAAGCCGTTCCGCGAGATGTGGGAGTTCGGTGGCGAATCCCACGCCGCCTACCAGGCGCATCTGAAGTTCGATCGGATCCGGTATCGGTTGATGCCGTACCTCTATTCGCTGGCGGGCGCCGTCACGCACGAGGGCGGCACGATGATGCGGCCGCTGGTCATGGACTTTCGCGGCGACAAGAATGTGCTGGACGTAAGCGACCAGTACATGTTCGGGCCGGCGTTCCTGGTCAGCCCGGTGACCACGTACAAGGCGCGCAAGCGGTCGGTGTATTTGCCGTCGTCTTTGCCCGCGGCTTCCGACTGGTACGACTTCTGGACCGGCGCGATCGTCGGTGCCGGCAAGACCATCGACGCGGCGGCGCCGTACGATTCGATGCCGCTGCACGTGAAGGCCGGTTCCATCGTGCCGACCGGTCCCGAGATCATGTACACCGACGAGAAGCCCGCCGACCCGATCACGTTGTGGGTCTACGCTGGAGCCGACGGCGCGTTCACCCTGTACGAAGACGACGGCCTGACGTACGGCTACGAAAAAGGCGCGTTCGCGCGCATCCCCCTCCGCTGGAACGACGCCGCCCGGACGCTGACCATCGGCAAGCGGGAGGGCGCGTTCCCCGGCATGCAGAAGCAGCGGACGTTCGAAGTGGTGTTCGTCTCGAAGGACAAGCCCGTGGGCTTCTCGTTCACGCCCAAGGCGGACAAGAGCACCCCCTACAACGGTGTCGCTGTCGAGGTGAAACCCTAAGACCGGGCCCCGACAACCTGTCGAGTACTCCGTGGCATCCTTGCCGTAGCATGAAGAAAGTCGACGCCTCAGACCGGGGCTGGTCGGTGTACTTCGCCTGTGTCATGCTTCGAGTCATGCCTCGCGTTGGTGCACGAAAGCGCTCGCTGGCGGTTTCTCGCCGCGCTCGCGGGCCCCGGCTTCGCGACGATCTCGGCGTGGAGATTCCGGTTTCCGTGTTTCCCACCGCGCGCGAGATGAGAGAGCTCGGTCGGATCGCTGACCGAGTCGCGAGGGGTAAAGAGCCCCTGTACCGGGTCAAGATCTGACGCGTGGCCGGCGGTGGGGACAGCGGGCCGGTCTCCCTTGCGTTCACCATCGAGACGACTACCTGGTACAGCGGTCTTTCGTCGAAGCATCGCTTGATCGCCAACAAGAGACTTCGGCAGCTTGCTCGGGATCCCGAAAGCGCACCGGTCCGCGAGATCAGTCCGGGGGGAAGTACGATCTACTCGGCGGTTGTCGTCCTTGACGACCTTGTGCGGGCGTATCGGGTCGACTTCGTGCGCGACGAGGTCATGGGCGCCGGAGGAATGCCGGCGATCGCCGTTATTCGAGTGCGGCTGCTGCCCCGATAGGGGCGAGCGACGCCACGGGTTTGGCGCGCGTGTGGCATGGTGAGGTCTATTTCCGGCGCAGTCGAGCCCTGCCTCGCGGATCTCGTCAGCCCGGGAGGGGGCAGGCCTAGGTAGACGGCTTTGCAGACGGGGCGGCGGGCGACTTGGCCGCGGGCGCGCGGGCCGGTTTCGCCGCGGGCGTCCCGGCTGCGACGCGCTTAGCGGAGGCCGCACGCGCCGCCTTGCCTTCGGGTGAGTTGTAGGCGGTGCGGTATGCGTGACGACGTCGCCGGTGGGTCGCCTGTGCGGCATTGGTGGGTCGGTTGCGCTTGCTCATGGTCGGCGCACCTTACCAGTCGGGTCGCAGCGTTGCGAGGCTGGAAACCAATGACGTCGTGGCACCAGGCGGTGTCGCGGTCATGCGCCGGGACTAGGAGACTGCGGGGGTCGCGGTCGAGCTCAAGCTCTAACACCGTACGATTCTGTCGTCCGGTACACCCCAGCGCGCGATATCTCCTGGATCACTGGTCAGGACGACCGCGTCGCGATCAAGTGCGATGAGCGCCACGTGACCATCCACAACATCCTTCGATCCGACAGCCGCCGCCAGCACGCCGATCCTGCGTGCCGCCTCGGGATCCAGCGGTAGCTCGGTGACGAGATCACTGCTGAGAAATCGCGTGATGCGCGCTTGACGGCCTCCGCCGCGCCAAACCTGGGCCACCGCCGCCGAGCTGGTGCAGAGGCTTACCTTGGCTCGATCGGCCAGCAGTATGTAGCCGCGAACGCTGGCCAGGCCCCGATCGAGCGCAATCAAGGCGCCGGCATCGAGGACGACCTGTCTCACGCAGCCCGCCGGGCGCTCGGGCGATCGCGACGACTCTTGAGCGCCTTCATTACGGTTGCGCGAGACAGCCCGAGTGCGCGCGCCATCGTCGCCACCACTTCAGACGAAGTCGGCTGTTGCTTCTCCAGCTCTTCGAGGTCGGCGATGAGCTCGGCGCGGGCGCGCGCTTTCGCCCGAATCGCGTCGGCAATCCAGGCGCTCAGGGACGATGCGCGACCGGCCTTGACCTCTGCCTCGGCCAAACGGGCGACCTCATCGTCGAGGCTGATGGTGATTCTGCGCATACCGCTAGAATACTCATGTATGCGCGGAGCCGCAACGCGGTGGTTGGGTCCGCTTCGTGACAGGAGATCTTCGCCCCTGCTACTTTGCGCCGCAGGCGAACAGGGTCGCGGACAGCGGCGGCAGGCGGTGGTTGATGGTGCCGCCCACGACGGCGACGGACGGCAGGGCCTTGATCGACGCGCCGGGGGACTGCAGGACAAACACGCGCGCGCTCTCGCATGCCGCCCCAGCGGTGATGGCTATCTTTCCATCGTAGGAGGCGTGCAGGTCCTTGTTGATGACGACGATGGTCAGGGCCCC
>JANOJB010000373.1:0-23644 GCA_031407985.1 Pseudomonadota bacterium
CCGTGATCAAGCACGATGACCTGATCCGCGTGGCGAATCGTGCTTAGCCGGTGCGCCACGACGAAGCCGGTTCGCCCCGCCAGCAGGCGGACCAACGCGACGCCGATGCGCGATTCGGTGATCACGTCCACCGCGCTGGTCGCCTCGTCCAGAATCAGGATGCGGGGATTGGCCAACATCGCACGTGCGAAACACACCACCTGTCGTTGCCCGACGGACAGGCCGGAACCGTTCTCCCCGACGCGACCCGCGATGCCGCCAGGAAAACTTTCGATCACGTCCGCGACATCCAGGGCTCGAAGCGCCTCCCACACGTCGTCGTCGGTGGCGTCCGGGCGTCCCATGCGGATGTTCTCCAGAACGGTTCCCGACATCAGGAAGTTGTCCTGTGTCACGCAGGCGACCTGGGCATGCAACGACGCGCCGGTGATCGAACGAACCTCGCGACCGTCGATCAGAATGTCCCCACGCGTGGGCAGGTACAGCTTGGCGATCAACTTCACCAGCGTGCTCTTGCCGCTGCCCGTGTGTCCGACCAACGCCACGGTCTGACCGGCCTCGGCGACCAGCGACACCCCCTGCAGCGCCAATCGCCCCGGCAGGTATTCGAAATCAACCTCGCGCAGCTCGACCTTCGCTCCAAGAACCGTCCCGGCGGCCGACACGGGCGGCGCGACCAGCGGCCGGGCGTCCGGCGCGTCCCTCCAATCGGGCGGTGTGTCCAGCAGGGCGAACACGCGTTCGGCGCCCGAGATCGCCGCCAGCGCCTGGTTGTATTGATTGCCGATGTTGGGGATCGCCGCGAAGAACGCGTTCGACAGGAACAAAAACTGAATCAACACGCCCAGCGGCACCTCACGCGCCAAGACCTGATACCCACCCAGCACCAGAAGAATCGCGACGAACAGCTGACTGTTGAACTCGAGCAACGGACCCAGGCGCGCCGAACGACGGGCGGCGTCCATGTTGAACTGCGAGTGGTCGTGAACCAGGCGCCCGAAGTTTCGGCCGCTGACCTCCTGGCGCGCGAAGCTTTGGATCTCGCGCATGCCGCCCACCGATTCGGCCAACGCCGCGGTGATCCGGCCGAAGCTTTCCTGTTGCGCGCGATAGGCTGCGGCCAGACTGCCCCGCAGGGCGCGAATGACCACCCACAACGCCGGTGCCAGGCACGCCACCACCGCGAACAATGTCGGATCGTAGTGCAGCATCAGTCCGCCCGACACCAACACCGTACCGATCTGAACCGCGCTGACGAACGCGACGTCCTGCACGCCGACACGCACGACATCGACGTCCGACGTGATGCGCCCGACCAGCTGTCCCACCTGGGTCCGCTCGAAGAACGACAGGGGCAGGTCGACAAGGTGCGCGTAGATCCGATCACGCAGATCGTGAACGACGGATTCACCGAGGCGCAACGCCAGGCGCATGCGATGGACGAAACACAGCTCGGTGAACGCGGCGAAGGCCAACAGCCCCAGGGATTGCAGCACGGTCCGACGCACGTCGTGCGCGGCGATGGGACCGCCCACGATCCGCGCCACGGCCCAGGCCAGCAACGGAAGTTGAATCGCCCGCAGCACGACCAACCCAAACAACGTGTTCCGCGTGGCGGCGTGGGCACGCGTGAACCCCCACAGACGGCGAACAGTCGCCAGTGCCGATGGCCGCTTTTCGCGTGCGGGTCCCGGCCCGCTCACGCGCGCCCTCCCAGCGGCTGATCCGAAATGGCGACGTCCGGAGCCTGCAGCGACGCCGCCTGCAGGTACGCGCCGGGCTCCGCGATCAGCTGTTCGTGGGTTCCGCGTTGAACAAGCCGTCCGTCCTGCAACACCAGGATTTCGTCTGCGCGACGCAAGGTGCTTAGTCGATTGGCGACGATGATGGCCGTACGCCCTTGCATCGCCGTCCAGATGGCGTCCAGGACATCGTGTTCGGTCTGGGCGTCCACGGCCGCCGTCGGATCATCCAGCAGCAGGATGGGAGGTTCCAGCAACAACGCGCGCGCGATTGCGATCCGCTGCCGCTGGCCCCCGGACAGATTCGCAGCCCCTTCCTCGATCATCGTGTCGTAGCCACGGGGATATTCGGTGATGAATTCGTGGGCACCCGCCATGCGAGCCGCCTTTTCGATCTGGTCCAGAGACGCCTCGGGATGACCAAACGCGATGTTCTCGGCGATGCTGCAACGGAACAGGAGGTTCTCCTGAAACACCAGGCCAATGCTTTTGCGCAGGGTCGCCAGGTCAAAAACCCGCACGTCCACGCCGTCGACCAACACCTGCCCCTGGATGACGTCATGGAAACGCGGAATCATCTCCAGCAACGTGCTTTTTCCTGAACCGGTGGGACCGAAGATCGCCACGTGGCGTCCCGGGCGGATCTGGAAATTCAGATTGTGCAAGATGGGTCGGTTCCCGTCGTATCCAAAATCGACCTGCTCGAACCGAATCTCGCCGCGGATCTGGGGCAGCCGCGCCGGGGTCACGGGGCTCTCGATTAAAAAGGGCGTGTCCAGCACCTCGAACACCCGCCCCGCCGCCGCCAGCGATTGCGCCAACGTGTTCATGATTCCCGACAACGCCCCGATCTGCTCGCCGGTCTGCTGCAGCAGCGCCACGAACACGATCAGATCGCCCAACGTCATGTCTCCGCGCGCGACCAGCGTCCCCCCGAAGATCAGAAGCACCGCCAGATTGATCTTCCCCAGAAGGCCCACCGCCGGACCGAAGCGGCTAACACGTCCCATGACGTCAAGCTGCTGGTCCAAGACCGCCCGGTTTTTCCGACGAAAACGCGCCAGCTCGTGCGCCTCGCGGCCGAAGACCTTGGTGACCTGAATGCCGGCTATCCCCTCGGACATCGCCGACACCATGTCGTCGGACAAGACCCGGCCGGCGCGGTACGCGGGGCGCGCCCAGCGCGAGAATCGCCAGATCAAAAACCAGACCACCGGCGTGGATCCCAGACACGCCGCTGTCAGCAGCGCCTGCGTTCGCAGCATGTACATCAGGTAGACCGCCAGCGACAGGATCATGACGGCGCCGGGCAGCACCACGCCGTCAACGAACGCGCGCACGGACTGCACGTCCCCCGTCAGCCGGTTGATGATCGATCCGCTGGCGTTCTCATCGAAAAATCGAAAACTAAGGTGCGCCAACCGGTTGAACACCCGCGTCCGCAATTCGGGGACCAGCCGCAGGTGCAGCAACTTGCCGGCGACGATGGCCGAGGCGTAGGTCAGCAGCCCGCGCGCCGCTGCCAACAGCAACACCGCGAGACCGGTGGCGATCAGCAGAGATCCAGCGGGCCACGCGCCGGGCGCCGGCAACCCTAGCGGCCAGAAGGGAGGCGGGGCCCCCGATTCCAGCCCGTCGCGCGCGGCATCAACGGCCAGTCCGGCCAGACGGATCCCGCCAAGGCCAAGCCCCAGCACCAGGATCTGCAAGCCAAGGACCGTCAGACACGCCCGGCGATACGTCCAGGTCAGCGCCAACAGTCGTGCCAGAGCACGCGGTCGATTCACGCGGGCACATCCTAGGGAGCAGGGACCGGATCGTCTAGCGGCGGTACCCGGAAATTCAACGGGTAGGGGGATCCGACGGTGGCAACCGTCATCGGCTCACGGGCATCACCCACATGTAGCGCGCAACGGCATTGTGGGGTGCGGAAAAACTGAAACGTTTTTCGGGGCAGCGAACACTTAACCCATACATGCGCATCCAATCCGGAAGGCAAAACGGGTCCCTCGGACCCCTCAAGGACGTTCGATCCACGTTGTACGCGCTGGCGCTGGGCACGATCTTGCTGGGCCCGGCCTGTTCCTTCCAACCCCGCCCGACCACCGGCGATGGGACGGACGGGGGATCCGGGTCCGGCGGGGACGTCGCGATCCGCAGCACGGACGTCGGTTTTATTAATGCGCCGGACGTCCCCGGATCGGGCGATGCGATGCCGTGCCTACAGGTGGTGCAGGCGGTGGTCCGCGACTTCCGTGGCTCCCCCGGTCCGAACGGCGAGCCGAAACACCCGGATTTCGAGTACGTGACCGGCCCCGCGCTGCAAGGAATCGCGGCGGCGATGATCGGACCGGACAGCAAGCCGGCCTATGGACCCGCCGGTCCCACCGCGGTTACCCACGGCGCAACCGAATACGATCAGTGGTACCGCGACGTCGCCGACGTGAACATGCGGTTCGAGATCCAGATCGCGCTGACGCCCGATCCCGCGCGGCAAGGCGTGTTCGTCTACGACAACTCGGCGTTCTTCCCTCTCGACAACATGGGTTTTGGCAACGAAGGCCGTTCGAACAACTTCCACTTCACCACCGAGATGCATTTCGACTTTCCCTACCGCGGGGGCGAGGTCTTCACGTTTCGCGGCGACGACGATGTCTGGTTGTTCGTGAACGGACGCCTGGCGATCGACCTGGGTGGTGTACACGGCGTGATGACCGGAACCGTCGATCTGGATCAAAGCGCCACGACGCTGGGAATCGTTCCCGGTAGCACCTACCGCATGGACATCTTCCACGCCGAACGCCACACGTCCCGATCGAACTTCCGCATCGAGACCACGTTGGCCTGCATAACCAATATCGTCATTCCCTGAGCCTTTCCGTCACGCGGAATTGGCTACGCGTCGACGAAATTAAGCTGTCCCAGAAAGTCGTTCTTGCCGATCTCGACGCCCCCTTGCCGCAGAAGGGCGTACGCGGTCGTGACGTGGAAGTAGAAATTGGGAATCTGGCGCGAGAACAGGTAATCGTCGGCGCGCAGACCCTTGCCTTGCGGGCGCGGAAGCTTGATGACCGTGTCAGGGGTTGTTCGTTCGAAATCCTGCGCGGTCAGCCCATCCAGAAAAACCAGACACTTCCCGATCCGTCCACGAATATCCTCGAACGTCGTTTCGTTGTCCTCGTGGCGGGGTGCCTCCCGGCCGGACAGATTCGCCCCCGCGTTCTTGGCGTGATCGCAGGCGATGCGAACCTGGGCCAGGAAAGGCAGCATGTCCGGGGTCAGCCGCGCGGCGCAGAAATTGTTGACGTCGAACTTGCGCGTCAGCGCGTGCTGCTGCGCCTTGGCCAAGATGGCATCCAGATTCCTGAGCGTGAACGCGAACTGTCGAATGGCCAGGTGGTACATGATTGATTCTCCCTTGGGTCTATGTCGGTCGTTAGGCCGGAGCGATAGCATCCGCGGAGCCGTCGCGCTCGGGATTCGTGTGCTGCATACCGCTTGCCGGATGCCCCCGACGGCGGCAGATTAGTCTGCCGGTAGCATGGGGTACAGCAACCAGTCGGAAGGAATCGAGCCATGAAAAGATCACGATACGTTCAGGGCACCGGCGCGGGGGTCAGCGCGGGTACGCGCGCGACGATCGTCACGGCGATCGCGGCGGCGATCCTGATACTGGTCGGCGCGGGCGCGGCGCGGGCTGCGGATTCCGCGCTGGACCGCACGCGCAAGCTGATTGCGACGTTCAAGACCGTCAAGACCGCGCCGGAAGGCGGCAAGCTGTCACCGGCCGACGAGGCCGCCAATGGCAAGGTCTTCACATCGCTGGACGGCTTTTTCGACTTCCCAAACTTCGCCACGGATTGCCTGGGCCCGTCAGTCTCCAAGCTGTCGCCCGCGCAGGCCAAGGACTTCAAGGAGCGGCTGGTCGACATTCTGCGCAAGCGCGGGTATCCGAACGGCGGATCGGTGTTCAACGATGGTGTCGTCAAGGAAGGCAAGCCCGCCGATCGCGCCGGTGCCACCGCCGTGCCGCTGAAGATCAGTTTTCCCAAGCAAGACATCACGATGGATGTTGAATTCGTGTGGAACAAGTCGGGGAAGATTGTCGACCTGGTCCTGGACGGAGATTCTCTGGCCAAGGATTACCGCAATCAGGTCGGGAAGATCATCGCGAAGGGTGGCCCCGAGGATCTCCTGAAGCGCCTGGGCGACAAACAAAAGGATGCCGGCAAATGAGGCCCGCGACCGGCGCGGCGACGGCCGTCGCCGCGCTGGCGCTGGGCGTCGCGCCGCTCTTGGCGGTCCCGCCGTCCCGCGCCCAGGCGGCGCCGCTGGACGCCGATGCGTGCGTGCGCCTGGCCCTGGAACGCGGGGCACGCGCGCAGGCGGCACGCGCGGACGTTGATGTGTACCGGGCCCAGGCGGAACAGGTCGAATCGCTGCTGTCGGTGAAGATCTCGGGCGTGACGTACATGACGCCGATGTTCAAGGCCGCCGGGGGCCTGGGATTCAATCAGCCCTATCAGAACGACCTGTCGCAATGGGGACCTTACGGGCACGTCGAGGGACGCATCGTCAAGCCGCTGGGCACGTTCGGTCGCTACACAGCCGGCGTCACCGCCGCCCGCGCGCGCGTTGCCGTCGAGGAGGAAAAGGCCCGCGAGGCGACCAACACCATTCGTTCCGAGGTGCGCCGCCTGTACGCGCTGCGCCTGTACGCGCTGTCCATGAAACCCAACCTTGAAAACGGGAAAGAGATCCTGGGCAAGGCTATCAGCAAGGCCGAAGAGATGTACGCCGCCGACACCGGCGAGGTGACGCTGCCGGATCTGATGCGCCTGAAATACGGCGCCGGCGAGATCGATCGCTACCTGCGCATCGCGAACGACGGAATCGAAATCGCGACCCTGGCGGTCAAACAGGCGATCGGCATGGGCCCCGGCGATCCGGTTGAATTCGCCGACAACAAACTGGTCGTCCCCGAGGACGAGGTACCGTCGCTGGCCGTACTGATCGAGAAGGCCCGCCAGGACCGTCCCGAGGTCGGTCAGATCGAACACGGCAAGAGAGCGACCGCCGCCTGGGAGGACGCCGAGCGGCGCGCCAACCTACCCGTGTTGTTCCTGGCCGCCGCGGGACAGGCCGACTGGTCGCCGATGCGTCCGAAGGGTTATTCAGGCGCGTACTACAACATGTACAACGACTACTTCGCGGGCGCCGCGGTCGGCCTGAAGTTCGACATCGATCTGGCGGCCGCGCGCGGCAAGGCCGCCGAGGCGCGGGCCAAAGCCAACTGGGTGGGCGCCAACCAGGAGCTTGCGGCAACCGGCATTCCGCTGCAGGTCACCAAGGCCCGCAAGGATCTGATGCAACACCTGGATCTGGCGCGCGTCGCGGAGGACGAGGTGAAGGCAACCCGCAAGTGGATGACATTCTCGGCCGCCGCCTACGCCAGCGGAACCGGCGAGGCCCGCGATGTTCTGGAGGGTGTCGCCGCGTACCTGATGGCCAAGAAGGCCTACTACGATCACGTGCTGGGCGCTTTTCAGGCCAGGGCCGACGTCGAACTGTCCATCGGAGCCCGGTGACCTTCAACCGCGTGTTCGATCGGGTCTTTGGTCGCCGCTGGCTGGTGCTGGCCGTCTACACCGTCGTGCTGCCGCTGGCGGCGTGGTTGTGCAACCGGATCACGCTGGACAGCAACCTTTTGAACCTGCTGCCCGCCGACATCCCGGCAGTCAAGACCGTGCGCAAGCTGGAGACCTGGGAAGGCACGTTGCAGTTCATGTACCTGGGCCTGGTGCGCGACGATCGTTCGTCGGTTTCCGACCTGAAGCGTTTCGCGGACGCCATCGGCGCCGAGTTGGAGAAGAGCAAGTGGGTTCATTCACCGATTCCCGTCGGCGTCGACGTCGGAACGATCAAAAAAGCGGCCCCGCTGTTCCTGGACCCGGACGATCTGGATACCCTGGGTGTGCGTCTGGAAGCCCAGATCAAATCCGAACGCAAAAAGCGGTCGGGTTTTTTCCTGGATCTGGCCGAGGACGAAAACGCTTCGGCGCTGAAGGTGGACGACCTTCTGCCCAAGTACCACCGCCGGTTCCAGTGGGACAGCGATTCGAAGGATCCGCCGTCGTCGATTCTTGCCCGCATTCACGCGAAGACCAACGCCGACGGCACGCGCCTTTATTACCTATCGCGCGACGACAAGATGTTGACGTTCGTTTTCAACCCGATCTTCCCGCCCGACCAGCTGACCAACTATCCCGATCTGATCGCTGATGTTGAGCACGCCATCGACACCGCCCGCGTCAAGGTGCCGGGCGCGGCCACCGTGCAGGTGTACAAGGGCGGCGCGTATCCGCTGCAATGGGACCAGCGCGACACCACGTTGAAGGACGCGGTCCGGTCGTCCTTCTGGGCCGGCCTCATCATCCTGATTATCGATCTGTTCACGGTCCGCAGGCCGCGCTCGACGCTGATGGTCTATTTCAGCCTGGCGGCCGGCCTGACGCTGACCTTCGGCATCGTCTACCTGATCATCGGGACGGTCAACGTGATCACGGCGTTCCTGCTGGCGATCCTGGCGGGCCTGGGCGTCGACTTCGGCTATTACTTCTCCACGCGCTTCAACCTGTTCGTGCGCGCGGGCCTTTCGCGCGAGGCGGCCGTGCGCGAGGCCTGGACACAGACGGCGGTGCCGGCCGCGATGGGTGCGCTGACCACCATGGCCGTCATGGTCATCCTGGCCTTCGGGCGTTTCCGTGGCTTCGCGGAACTCGGCATCATCTGCTCGGTCGGCATCATCGCCATCTACATCGCGATGTACACGCTTTGCCCCGCGTTGTTTCTTCGCTTCGCGAAGGGGGGGGCCGGCAACATCACCCTGGACGACGCGCGCCGGCTGGTCGGCCAGGCGGACTTCCACGGCACCTCAACCGGCCGGCGCTCGCGCTTCGAAGGCCTGAACCCGGCGGGAAAGGCGGCGCCGTACGTGGTCGCCGCCGCGGTCGTGGCAACCATCGTGTTCGGTGTGATGGCCCGCAAGGTTCGTTTCGCCTACACGGGCGAAGAGTTGACGGTCAAGGATCAGAAATCACTGCAAATCGATCGCATGATCCTTGAGCACTACGGAGAAAGCGTCGATCAAACCGTCACGCTGGCCGATACGGAGGAACGCGGCCGCCGCATCCACGAATACTTCGAAAGCCGCTACGGCTCTTTCAAGTCGATAGCCCGCTACGAATCGGCCTTCACGTACGCGACGCCGCTTGATCGTCAGAAGGCTTCGCTCGAACGCATGGGGCCGCTGCGCCTGGCGCTGGGACGCATGCCCAAGAAGGATCCGGATCCCGCGATGCAGTTCGCGCTGTCGCAGATCCCCGAGATCTCGAACCCCGAACCGATGACCGTGGACCGACTGCCCGAACACCTGAAGGCGGTTTTTCTGGGGCGCGACAAACAGGGCCACATCAAGGGCTACATCGGCCACGTGATCGCCAAACACTGGCTGTGGGACATCGACGAACTGACCAGCTTCGTGAATGAGGTCGAATCGATCCAGGTCGACGGCCAACCGGTCGAGACAACGGGACGCGCGCAGATTTTCATGCGCGTCATCCAGATCGTCCAACGCGAAACCACGATCTTTTCGATCGTCGGCGTGTTCGTCATCCTGGGCATGTTCTGGATTCAGACCCGCCGTTTCAAATTCGCCCTGATGTGCATGCTGCCGTTGCTGGTCGGCATCGTCTGGACGCTGGGGTGCCTGCCCTACATCGGCGAAAAAGGCCTGTCGCTCTCGTTCATGAACCTGGTGGTGCTGCCTATTCTGGTCGGGCTCGGCGTCGCGTTCGGCGTGCACGTCGTCTACAACTACCGGCTCTACGGCTCGGCCGAACGTTCCCTGCGCGTGACGTTGCGCCCGGTGCTGGGCAGCTCGGCCAGCGCGCTGGTGGGTTGGGCATCGTTGCTGCTGGCGTCGATGATAGGCATGCAGGGGATAGGCTGGCTGGCCACCGTCGGCATGTTTTCGGTGACGATCGTTTCGATCGTCGTCCTGCCCGCGCTACTCGAGGTTCTGGACCGCATCGGCTGGATCAAACCCGACCGCATGGGCGCGTGATTCCGCCTTCCTCGCCCCCGCGGGTGACCACATCCAGGGCGTGAACCCCCAACGATGTGTCGCGCCCGGGCCGGTCGGATCAAGCCCCTGAGGAGGCGCGCGGATCCCGCGCTGCCTTCAGCGCCGCGTACAGCCTCTGATACCGACGGTACGGCTCGGCGTAGGCGGCGTGTGCATCCGCCCGCGGTTGCGTCCCCGCGCCCCGGCGCAGCGTGGTCGCCGTAGCGGCGGCGATGTCCTTGAAGGCGCCGATGCCGACCGCGCCCAACATCGCGGCCCCGAAGGCAGGGCCTTCCGCCTGATCGACCGGAACGACCGGCTTGCCCGAGATGTCGGCTTCCAGTTGGCGCACGAACGCGACGTTGGCGCCACCGCCCGTGAACAGGATCTCAGGTGATGTCAGTCCCAACGCCTCGATGATCTCCTGGCAGTCGCGCAGGCCAAAACAGATCGCCTCCAGAACCGCGCGGGTCATGTGCGCGCGCGTGTGCGCCAGCGACAATCCCACGAACGCACCACGCGCCTCCGCGTCCCGGTGTGGCGTGCGCTCGCCCTGCAAATACGGCAGGAACGTCAAGCCCTGGGCGCCGATCGGAATTTTGGCCGCCTCGCGGTTTAACAACGCCGCCGCGTCCTTTGACTTCGCCAGCTCGGGCGCCAATTCACGCTGATGCCACGCGAACGCCGCGCCCGCCGACAACATCACGCCCATCACGTACCAGGTGTTGGGAACCGCGTGGCAGAACGTGTGCGCACGCATCGCCGGATCGACCACCGGCTTGTGCGTCGGTGACAGCACGGTACCGGATGTCCCCCAACTGGCGACGGTGACGCCAGGCGCCACCGCTCCGACCCCGATCGCGCCGCACGCGTTGTCGGCGCCACCGCCGACGACGGGCGTTCCCTCGGCCAGGCCGGTCAGCGCCGCCACCTTCGCGGTCACACGCCCCAAGATCTCCGATGACCCGCCCACGTCAGGCATCAGGCTCGCGGGCAACCCGACGGCGGCCGAGATCTCGGTGCTCCAGCGCATGCGCGCCACGTCGTACAGCAACGTCCCCGACGCATCCGACGGCTCGGCCGCCATCACGCCGGTCAAGCACCAGCGGATGTAGTCCTTGGGCAACAACACCTTCGCCAGGCGCGCGAACGCAGCCGGCTCGGTGTCACGCAGCCACAGGATCTTCGGCAGCGTGAAACCTTCCAAGGGCGGATTCGAAACCCATGTCCGCAACTGCTCGGGGCTGACCCGCTCGGCAATCGCGCGACACTGCGCGGTCGTGCGCCCGTCGCACCACAGCAGCGCCGGGCGAATGACCTTACCGGCGCCGTCCAGAAACACCGACGTGTGCATCTGGCCCGACAATCCGATCGCTTCGATGGTTGGCGCCCGCCCGCCCGCGGTTTTTCCGTCGCGCGCGCCCTTCGCCTTACCGCTGCCCTTGCCACCGCCCGCGCGGCCCGTGACGCGCTGGATCACCCGTACGGCCGCCTTCCACCAGTCCGCCGGATCTTGCTCGGCCCAGCCAGGATGCGGCGCGCGCAGACGCAACGGCTCGCTGGCGCTGGCCGTGGTGCGCCCGCGGTCGTCGACCACGCACGCCTTGACGCTGCTGGTGCCGATGTCCAGGCCCAGGAACTGCCGTCTTGCGGAAGGCATCGCCTAGCGCACGCCGAGCAGAACTTCGGTGGTCAACTGATCCAGCCGCTCGTATTCGTAACCAAGCGCCGCGATCTTGGCGACGTCGAACGTATGCGCCTTCAGACCCGTGGCCAGCGCGGTGCTGTACTTGACGCCCGGCCCAACCCCAGCGATCGACGTCGTCCCGCGCTGTTCCAGGGCGCGCAGAATCTCGCGGATCTCGGGATCGGCGTGAAACTTGGCGACCTTGTCCTTCAGGATGTTGTACGACCGCATGCTGGCGTAGGCGAAGTCCCACACGCCCTGCTCGTCCTCGGTCCGGTACGGGTGACTATCAAAGTGGCGCATGCCGCCCCAACCCGCGTCCTCAAGCAGCTTGACCAGGAAGAACGCGCCTTTCTGATCCTCGCTGGCGAACCGCAGATCCTGATCGTACCGACCCGGCTTCTGGCCGTTCAGATCGATGTGGAACAGCTTGCCGCATTCCAGCGCCTGCCCCACCACGTGCGAGAAATCCAGGCCCGGCATCACTTCATGGGCCACCTCGGGATTCACGCCCACCATCTCGGGGTGATCCAACGTGTAGATGAACGCCAGCATGTGCCCGGTCGTCGGCAGGAAGATGTCGCCGCGGGGCTCGTTCGGCTTGGCTTCCAGCGCGAACTTCAGGTCGTACTTGTTGTCGCGAACGTACGAGGTCAGAAAATTCATCGCCTCGCGGAACCGCTTGATGCCGTCCTGTGGGGTCTTGCACGCGTTGGTCTCCAGACCCTCGCGACCGCCCCAGAACACGTACGTCGTTGCGCCCAGTTCGACGCCCAGATCGATCGACTTCATGGTCTTCTGCAACGCGAACGCGCGCACCGATGCGTCGTTGCTGGTGAACGCACCCTCGCGGAAGATTGGCTGCGAAAACAGGTTCGTCGTCGCCATCGGAACCTTCATCCCGGTCTCCGACAGGGCACCCTTGAAGTCGCGCAGGATCTTCTCGCGCTCGCCCGGCGTGGCGTCGAACGGGATCAGATCTTCGTCGTGCAGGTTGACGCCGTACGCACCCAGCTTCGCCAGCTCGCGGACGATCTTGGGCGCTGACATAGGCTCGCGAACCGCCATGCCGAACGGGTCACGCCCAGGATTTCCCACGGTCCAAAGACCCCAGGTGAAATGATCCTCGGGGCGCGGCGCGAAACGGTCGTTGGGGTAGCGGGCGTTGCTCTGGCTCATGTCGGGGCTCCCATCTGTGGTCGGATCCGGGGTGTGAACTCGGTGTGAATTGAAAGTGTAACCCAATGTAAGTGACGTCACGGGGCCGGCGGAGTGCGGAAATCTTGCACGACCATGCGCGCCCGGCGTTGCCGCGCGAACGTTCCTGTCCTTTCTGACGCGATGGGGCCAGAGGCGTTGCATGGCGAACATCCAGTAGTTGCTTGAGCCGCAACAACGGAGCTGACATGAGATTCAATAAATAGCATAAAATCAGCAACTTACGTACGTCATGTCGTTGCAATAAGTAGGCATGGTTACTGCTTTATGTGAGTCCATACGGGCGGAAAGTATCCGGCCGATCGAAAAAGGCAAAGCCCGGGCGACCGGGCGACGCAAAGCCAACGGGACTGTTCGCAGTCGGCTGGGCTGCCGAAGGAGCTATCGATATGAAGGGTCCGTCAAACGCGCGGTGGATGGCCATTGGACTTGCCCTGGGATCCCCGCTGTTCGGGTGCCAGGCGGCTATGCAAAGCGATGTCGCCACCTCGGAAAGCGCCGTGTCGACGACCAACGGGCTCAGCTCGATCAACGGACTTAGCTCCGCCAACGGACTTAGCTCCGCCAACGGTCTTGGCTCCGCCAACGGTCTCGCGTCGGCCAATGGGCTCAGCTCGGCCAACGGCCTCTCGTCGGCCAACGGGCTCAGTTCGGCCAACGGGTTGATGACGACCGATGGGGGACGCCAGACGGTCAAGTATCTGGTCCGCTGCGCCCTGCCGGCGGGAAAAAGTTTGACCAAGGCCGATCATCTCGGGCAGATGCATACGTTTCCGGGCGCCCTGGGCCTGGCGCCCGAATACGAGACCGGCGCCTGCAACGGCCCCTGCCAGCGGTGGTTGTCGGCCTGTCTGCTGGCGCACGTCAACACGGCGGGCCAGACGGTTCCGCTGTGGATGGTCGGACAGCACCCGGCCCTTGGGTGGGGCCAGCATCCCGACTATCCGAACCAGGAAGGGACGTTCTTCGGAAACATCTTCGAGACCAACACCGCGGGACACCCGGACGCCTACTATTGCAGCGGCCCCGGCTTCGACAAGAACGTCGTCGAGGGACGTATCGGTTCAAACCAGGCCAACACCCCCTACCGCAACATGTTCGTCAGCGGGTACTGCAACATCAACGGCTGCCTTGCGTCCGATGCCAAGACCAACAACGTGGCTGACGGCTACAAGGTCTGCACGATGGGTGACGGCAGCATGACGGCGTGGAACGAAACCATCACCGTGTGGAGGAAGAACGTCGCCTTGAACTCCAACGGGCAAGTCGTCGCGGGACAGACCGCCGACGGCCGGACCGTCCGTTACGATTTCGAGGGCAGCACCAACAGCTGGACCGCGGGCAACGCGCAGCTTGTGTTGTCGTCGGTCGCCGATGTCGGTGGCCAGACGGGAACCAAATCCCTGAAGGCCACCTACAACAGCGGAGCGTCGACGGTCCGCATGCAGGGTCCGGCGGGGTTGACGCTGACGGCGGGCACGAAGGTCAGCTTCTATTTGAAGCTGGCGTCGGACAGCAAGCTGACCGAGATCAACCCCTTCGTGAAGAAGCAGGGCGGCAACGAATGGAAAGTCACCAACACCGTGTCCAAGGTGTTAAAGGGTTCGTGGAACGTCGTCACCATCACCGTACCCGCCGCCACCACTGGTATTCAGGTGGGCGTCGAGTTCAAGACGAGCGGCGCCTTCAGCGCCTACGTCGACGCCGTGACCTGGTAGTTTTCCGCGCCTGACTCACGGGCTTGATCGGGAAACCGATCGGGCCCGTTCCTATTTGCGAATCAGCGTCGATCCGCAAGCGGAACACAACAACCGATCGATGGTGGCGCCCGCGGCCGCCGGCAGGGTCACGCCGCAGCGGCAGACCCAGCCGCGTTGACTTGCGGGAACACCGGCGACCAGCGCATGGGGTGGGACATCGTGAGTCACCACGGCGCCGGCCCCGACCAGGCAAAACGCCCCCAGCGTCAGGCCACACACGATAGTCGCGTTGGCTCCAATGCTGGCCCCCTGCCCGACGCGCGTCACCTGAAATTCGTCCTTTCGCGAGATGAATGCCCGCGGCGTCTTCACGTTCGTGAAAACCACCCCGGGACCGATGAAGACATCGGCATCCAGTTCGACCGCGTCGTACACCGAAACGTTGTTTTGAATCTTGCAGCCGTCGCCGATCACGGCCCGCGCGCCCACGAACACGTTTTGCCCCAGCACACACCGCGCGCCGACACGCGCGCCGGACATGACGTGGCTGAAATGCCAAATGGTGGTCCCACCGCCGATCGCGGCTCCGGAATCAACGATGGCGGTCGGATGAATGGTGGTGTTCATTCGACGTCCATCTGGGCGCCGCGGGCCCGCATGGAACGCATGCCCGCCGCCAGAACACGCACCACGGCCACGCCCTGGCGCCCATCGCTGCGAACCGTACCCCCGTTGGCGACCGCTGATATGAAATGTTCGCACTCGGCCAGCAGCGGTTCGACGTGGGACAAAACCGGCGACAAAACGTCGCCTCCCCGAACGGAAACCCCCTGCGCGTAGGTCGTATACCCCGGTCCAGGGACAATACCGCGGTCATAGATCTTCAGCTTCTCGTCGGGCGCCGTGTCGTCGAAGGTCAACATCTTCCGCGTTCCCACGACGGTCAGACTGCGACGTTTGTGTGGATCCAGCCACGACACGTGCAGGTGGGCCATGCGTCCGTCGGCGAAACGCAACGCCGCGAAGGCGACGTCTTCGATCTCGCGATCGCGCTGCAGGTACGTGGCCCCCGTCGCGCTGACCGAGACCGGCGAGCACCCGAACAGGTGAATCGCCAGCGCCACATCATGCGGCGCCAGCGACCACCACGCGTTCTCGGAATCGCGAACGATCCCCAGGTTGACCCGCTGGGCGTAAAGGTATAGCGCGTCGCCCAATTCGCCGGCGTCCATCATGGCCTTCACGCGCACCACCGCCGGGTGGTACAGCAGCAGGTGACCGACCATCAACGTCAGGCCCCGGCTCTCGGCCAACGCGCACAGCTCCTCGCCGTCGGATGCGGTCAGGGTCAGCGGTTTTTCCACGAAGACATGTTTGCCCGATTCAAGCACCGCCTTGGCCAGCCGGTGGTGATTCGGCGCATCGACGGCGACGGCAACCGCGCGCACCTCGGGATCGGCCAGCACCTGGTCGAACGTGCGCGTAACCCGGACTCCGGCAAAACGATTCTCGACACCAGCCAGTAGCGCCTCGTTGAGATCACAAACCCAGCGCAGGGCCGACCCCCGGGCCATGTAGAACGCACGGATGACGTTCTGGCCCCATCCCGAGGCTCCGACAACGGCAATCCCGACCTTGGACATGAAGGCGCGCGATGTTACCGCGTCGGGAGTCCGGATCGTCGGGTGGCCATTGGAAAACGTCGGGCTGGTCTTGAGAAATACCGGCCCTACGACGATGCTGCGCGCGTGATCTCCGCGCGCCGTCTCGCGACCGTCGTCAACGACGGCGCACGCGCGGTTGCCCACGCGCGCGCCGTTGCCCGCGCCGTTGCCCACGCCCGCGCCGTTGCCCACGCCCGCGCCGTTGCCCGCACCGTGGCCATTGTTGCGCAGTTGCTGGGCTGCGCTCATGGGTCCCACCAGCTTGATCCCCCCCATGCTCGCGAGCTCATCCTCGCGCACGACGACAATCGGGCGACCGCCAGTCTGACCTTCCCAAGCCTGACGTACGAAAGCCTTTTGCGTTTCGAACTGCCGCCCGGAAAACACAAGCCCATTCGTCTGCGTCTGATGGCCGAAACGGGGGGAACCGTCGCGATCGCCTTCTACGAAAACGCCTTGCTGGAGACGCCCGGCGAGGAGATCCACGTGCTCAGCCGCGACATCGGTCCCGATGATCTGGCCGGCCCCAAGGACAGCCGATGGGTCGTCCTCGATCTGCGTGACCTGCCGCCGTTGGAAGGTGTGCTCTGGATCGGTGTACGCAAGGTCGGGGGCACCCCGTCGATCTGGACCAGCGCCGTCGTCTCGGGACAGACCTATCTGCGCGACCGCGATCCCGCCAGGGCCATGGGCCTGCTGCCGGTGAAACGAACTCCGATGATCCGCCTGGAAGTTCTGCCCTGATTGCGCTTCCGATCTTCTTCCTCACGGACCGGTTTCGCGCCGCCGCCGGTCGGTCACGAAAGGTGGCGTTCGCCTCCCACGTCAACGGCCCCCGCCAACGCGCCGAGCAACCAGGTTTTGGCCCAGGCGATCGCATCGGCCAAGACCAGTCCGCGACCTAGCCCAACCGCGATCGCTGTCGCCAACGCGCACCCGGTGCCCCGAACCGAGGGCCCCTGCAGGCGAGCGGCGGCGTAGCACCGCGTTTGTCCGCCCGTCACCAGAACATCGATGGCGTCCGTCTCCACGAGGTGTCCCCCCTTCACCAAGACGGCCCCCGCGCCCAGGGCACACAACGCTCGTGCCGCGGCGTCGGCGTCCTCCACCGTCCGAACGGTCAGGCCTGTCAGTACCTCCGTCTCTAATGCGTTCGGGGTCATCAGCGCTGACCGCGCTCCCACAGCCAACAAAGCTTCTGGATCGCCACGGTACAGGGGCTCTCCCCCACTGGATGCCGCCAGGACCGGATCCAGAACCACCGGCCCGCCGAACGAGCCCAACCCATTCAACACCGCATCGATGGCACGGTCATCGGGTAGCATTCCTATCTTCACCACCAAACGTGCTTCCCCCGTGGGGGGTTCGCCCGCGGATCGTCCCGTTGGTGCCAGTGCGCCGCGCACGGCCCTGACCAGGGCAGCGGCCTTGCGCGGTTCGATGCGCTGAACCCCCGCCGCCGACTGTTCGGTCCATGCGGTCGGGATCAATCGCACGGCAGCGCCCAAGGTGCGCGCTGTAAGAAAGTCACGCACCACCCCCGCACCACCTCCGGGGTCGAAACCACCGATGGCCACAACCACCACCTGCGCGTCGATCTTCCCGCCGGAAATCAGGTGATTTCTCATATTGCGCTCATTGCGGGCCACCTGGGCCATCGGTATCATAACCGGGCACGGAGGGGGGGGCTTTCCATCACTCGGGTTCGGTGTTCGGGTCATGACGTGTCGCCCACGCCGATGACACGATGTCCATGGTGGTGGGGCTTCCGCCGCGCGATTGAACGTGACTCAACCACTCCAAGAGCCGATTCAATTTGGCAAGTACACGCTCTACGAGCGTATTGGGCGCGGCGGTATGGCCGACGTCTTCAAGGGGCGCATCCAGGGTCCAGGTGGCTTCGAACGCGTGTTCGTGGTGAAACGAATACTGCCGAATCTTTCCGACGATCCGACCTTCATCAAGATGTTCGTCGAGGAAGCCAAGCTGTCCGCGCGCCTCAACCACCCGAACATCGTCCAGATCTTCGAGTTGGGTTCTGTAGAGGGCGAATTTTTTATCTCGATGGAACACGTTTCGGGTCACGACCTGGCCGAGACGATGCGGGCGATGTGGAAATCATCAGGAGCGCCGCGCGCTGATTTGGTCGCCTACGTCGGGCGCGAGATGTGCCGCGCGCTTGGCTACGCGCATGGGCTGACCGACGAGACCGGACAGTTGCTGGGAATGATCCATCGCGACGTTTCGCCCTCGAACGTGATGCTGTCATACGAGGGCGCGGTCAAGTTGCTGGATTTCGGGATCGCCAAGGCGCTGGGAGACGCGCCGGAAGTCACCAAGAGCGGCACCATGAAGGGCAAGTACGCGTACATGGCGCCCGAGCAGACGGAAGGCGACAACGTCGACCACCGCATCGATATCTTCGCCGCCGGCATCGTGATGCACGAGGTGCTGACTGGTCGCCGTCTGTTCAAGGGCCAGAACGACATTCAGACCATCGAACGGGTTCGTCGTTGTGAAGTTCGCCCGCCGTCTCAATTGAACCCGGCTTGCCCTCCGGCGATGGACGCCATCCTGCTGCGTGCGCTGGCCCGCGATCGAAATGATCGCTTTCAGACCGCCGGCGAAATGGCCGACGCGCTGGACGAGGTCGTGCACGCCGCCCATTTCACGCCCCAACACCTGGCGGCGACGTTGCGCGAGACGTTCGGTGTGGATGCTGGTGGCGGCCCCGTGGTCGACCGTCGCCTGGCGTCCAGCACGACCAATTCGTCGATCTCGACCACAACAGCCCCCGGGGGCCGTTCCCCGACGGTGCCGCCGATCGCGATATCCCGCCCGCGCGCCGGAACGCAGACAGGCCGCATGGATTCCGTTACCTCCGCGGAGATCGCCGCCGCGGGTGCGATCCTTCCGCGTCCCTTGCTGAAACGTGGCTCATTCTGGGTGGTCGCGAGCCTGTGCGCCGCCGGCATCGGCGTGGTGGTGGTCAAGGGTGTCGACGTGCGTTCGTCGCAGGGTCCGGTGGCGGCCGAGCCGACGATCTCCGCGACGTCCGGGCCGCCTGCTCCCGCACGGAAAGCCAAACGCCTCCCGGTCCTGATTCAAAGCGATCCGGAAGGTGCCGACATCTACATCGCGGGCCGCCTGGAGTCGCTGGGCACAACGCCCATGTGGGTGACTCTGGAGATCGACAAAAACGCCCCAGCGCGCGTCATGATCAGAAAGTCTGGTTTCCAAGACAAGGCAATTGCCGTCGAGGTTGAAAAGCCGCCGCCGATCCGACTGCTTCCGATTGGCGCTCCGCGACCTGCCCCGGGTTCCGACGAGGGATCCGCAGTGGGAAGCGTGGCAGGGGCGACGCCGCCGTCTCACACCCAGGGCACCTCCGCCGATCAAAAAGGCGCGGGGCAGAAGTCGGCCCAGCGCCGCCCGACCGGCAAAAAGTCCAAGGGCCAGGGAGAACTGGTCGATCCGTTTTGATGGGAGCCCTGGAAGTTTCCCAAACCCTCCCGCGACGGGGTCAGTCGAGCGAAGCTTGCCAGCCCCCACGCGAACGGGAACCTAGCCGTTCTCCTTGACAGAGATAGGGGGGATTTGCTCCCCTGCCAGGATGATTCGCGGCAAGAGGATCGCGGTCGTCGTGCCGGCGTTCAACGAAGCCGACAAGATCGGGCGAACCATTCGGTCAATCCCGGGGTTCGTCGATCACGTTCTGGTCGTTGACGACGCCAGCGCCGACGCGACGGCGCGTATCGCCGCACGTTCGGGTCGCAGGGGACTTGAGGTGATGTCCCACGCCCGAAATCGTGGTGTCGGCGCCGCCATCGCCACCGGATACCGCCGGGCCATGGCGTTGGGCGCGGACGCGACGGCGGTCATGGCCGGCGACGCCCAGATGGATCCCGCGGATCTGCCTCGCCTGCTGGCACCCGTGTTGTCAGGCGAAGCGGACTACGCCAAGGGGAATCGTTTCGCCTGGCCGGGTTGCTGGCGGCACATGCCGCTCACCCGTTTCGCTGGCAACGTGATCCTGTCCCTGCTGACACGAGTTTGCTGCGGCACCGGACGTCTGTTCGATTCTCAATGCGGCTATACGGCGGCATCGCCGGCCGCGCTTGCCGCGATCCGGCCGGACGCGATGTTCGCCCGCTATGGATACCCGAACGATCTACTCGGACGTTTGGCGCGCGCTGGCGCGCGGGTGGTCGATGTTCCGGTGCGCCCGGTGTACGGCCCCGGCTGGCGCTCCGGCATCAGATTGCGGACTGTCGTTTACCCGATCTCGTTTCTCCTGCTCCGCGCCTTCGCATTCCGGGTCTTGTCCGGCGTGTTACCAGGACGACTCGGTTCTGGAAAAAGGCGCGCGCTGGCCCCCGCCAAAAACCGAACCGCGACGGGATCCGCGTGACGACGGGCGTAGTCACGACGTCATTTCCCAGGCATCCGGGCGATTTCGCCGGCTGCTTCGTCGAGGACGCTGTGCACGCCTGCGTTGAAGAGGGCCAAATCGTCGAAGTCATCGCTGCCGGCACCGCGCCCGCTGACGACGAAACCGAAGCCGTCGCTGCCGGCACCGCGCCTGCTGACGACGAAACCGAAGCCATCGCCGCCGGAGTCTCGCCTCCACTCGACGTCACGGCTTTCGCAAACGGTACGCAAGCAGCGACCACGGCGCGTACGGCAGCCGCGCGTGATCGCCCTGACCTTGGACCCGCGGTCCACGTGCTGCGTATCGCGATGCCGGTTGCAGGTGGCGCCGCACCGCTCTTCTTCGGGGCTGGCGCCCCCGAGACTTTGGAGCGGGGAGGGGCGAGCGCCTGGACGCAGGCGTTTTTTTTCTGGGCGGGTTTGTGTGAACGAATCCGTGAGCGGTCCCGTTCGTGGGACCGCGTCGTCGCGCACTGGCTGGTGCCGTGCGGTTTGGCGGCGGCGGCGGTGGCGCCACATCTGCCGTTGACCGCGTACGCACACTCGGGTGACGTCGCGCTTTTGGAACGAATTCCGGGTGGCGCGGCGTTGGGCCGGCGACTGGCGCGCCAAACCGACGATCTGATCTTTGTCAGCGCTGACTTGCGGGACCGCTTCGCGCGTTTGACGGGGATCGCGGCGGGGCGCGTGGCGCCCATTGTGCCCGCAGCCAAGACGGTCCTGACGGCTCCCGATCTAACAACGCGGCAGGCAACGCGAACGGCCCTGGGTTTAAGCGGTCGCGTCGTGTTGTCGGTCGGCCGTCTGGTGCCGATCAAAGGATTCGATGTCCTATTGCGCGCGGTGGCGATCGCGAACGCCGCTGGGTGGCCAGATCGGCATGCCCCAGCGACTGTCGTCATACTGGGTGAAGGATCCGAACGCGCGCGTCTGCAGAACATGGCGGCGCGGCTAAACATCAATCTGCGGTTGCCCGGTCTGGTTCCCCGCCCCGAGGTCGGGCGCTGGATGTCGGGCGCGGATCTTTACGTGCAACCATCGCGACGCCTTGCCTCTGGCCGAACCGAGGGCCTTCCCACCGCCACGCTTGAAGCTGTGGCGCGTGGTCTTCCCGTCATCGCTTCGGCGACGGGCGGACTGGTCGAGTTAGCTCGATCTCACGCGAATCGCGCCATCCACCTTGTCCCCGCCGATGACCCCCGGGCGCTGGGAACCCGTCTGGTCGACTGGGCATCTCAATTGATGCAGCAAGTGCAGCCAAGCGCGTAGTCTCCGTGGCGGGATAGCGCGATTGGATGCGAAACGGCTTGCGCGCATTTAGTTGCGCGCCCGTGCAACAACTGGAATTGTTTAGGAAGTCGGATTGGGCACGGCCTATGCTGCCTTGAATCCACAGCAGGGAGGGACTGATTTGTCGCGTCATCCCCATAGCAAAACCGCCGGTGTCGAGGTTTCGGTCGTCCTGTCGATTCGGGACGACGAAGAATTGATCGGTCACCAGGTTCGGGCTATCGCCAGCCATTTGGGATCACTGGGGCGAAGCTTCGAGATCGTGGCGGTGAACGACGGGTCTCGCGACAACAGTCTGGCGATGCTGGAGCTGTTGGCTGCGCGAACACCCGCATTGCGCGTGGTGCGGGCGAACGCGGCGGGCCGCGCGTTTCTGCGTGGGGCGTCCGAAGCGCGCGGCGAGGTCATCGTCCTGTGCGCGGCTTCGCGGCCCCTGTTTCTTGGAGCCCTCGGTTGGGCGCTTGGGCGCCTGGGCGCGGGGCGCGAGGCCGTGATTCTGCGCGGGCGTTACATCGTGGCGCGGCGGCTGCTGGCGCTGCCCGTGATCGTGCGCGCCACGGGACCGGGCCTGCTGTTCGAACGGGTTTTCGAGCAGCGGGCCCGGGATCTGGGGATCGACGTCGTGGGGTCGCGCCCGGCTGAACACGGCGGCGTGGCCCGCCTGCTGGCGCCCGTTCTGAGGTTTCTGGCCGCGTAGGCCGGTCTTCCGCTTTCCGACCGCGCAGGCCCGTTTCTCCGTTTTCCGGCCGCGCCGGCCCGTTTTCCCGCCGCGCGGGCCCGCGCAAGGCCCGCGTGGCGGTGGCCGTCGCCCACTGCTAGGCTTGGCCGATGGTTTCGATCCTCATCGCCATTGTTGGCCTCGGTCTGCTGGTCGTGCTGCACGAAGGGGGACATTTCCTGGCCGCGCGTCTGTGCGGAATGCGGGTCGAACGTTTCTCGATCGGGTTCGGCCCGACGCTTCTCGGTTTCAAACGGGGAGGGACGACGTTCCAAATCGCGCCCATCCCGCTCGGCGGGTTCGTGCAGATCACGGGACTGAATCCCCACGAGGAATTCGATCGCAACGATCCTTTCGTTTATCCGAACCGCCCCCGTTGGATGCGGATGTTCGTCATCGTCGCGGGGCCATTGGCGAACTTTCTGGCGGCGATTGTCGTGATGATGTTCGTTTTCACGGTGCTGGGTGTTCCGCTGCCGTCGAAGACCGAACGTGTGGTTGATGTGGTGGCGGATTCGGCGGCGGCCGCGGCGGGCCTGAAGCCCGGTGACGTGATTGCCGAGGCCAACGGGCAAGCCATCTCGCCCGAACATACGATTCGTGATCAGATCAAAAGCGCTCCGGGAGCACCACAGACGTTGAAGATCCTCCGCGAGGGTAAACCCCTCTCGATCACGGTCACGCCCAAGAAACAGCCAACCGGTGAATACCTGATCGGCGTTCAGATCGATCACTACGACTTGACCGCCCTGCCGTTTGGGTCGGCCGCGAAGCAAGCGCTGATCTATCCCATCGAAAAATCAAAGTTCATCCTGATCGGCCTGTACAACATGGTAAGCGGCAAAGAGAAGGCCGAGCTGTCGGGACCGATCGGAATTACCCGGGAGATCGCGCGTGCCGCCAACCGCAGCGTCTGGGAGTACTTCGGAATCATCGCACTACTGTCGGTCTATCTGGGCCTGTTCAACATGTTGCCGTTGCCCGCGCTCGATGGTGGCCGGGCGTTGTTCCTGGGGTTGGAGGCGTTGATCCGCCGCACCATCAACCCACGGATCGAAGCCATGGTTCA
>JANOJB010000091.1:0-46741 GCA_031407985.1 Pseudomonadota bacterium
TCGCTGCCGTGGACGGCGTTCTTTTCGATGTCGGTTCCGAACTGGGCGCGAATCGTGCCCGCCGGTGCCTTCTTGGAATCGGTTGGCCCCATGACCTCGCGGTAGCGGCTGACCGCGTTTTCGCCTTCGATGGCCATCACCACGCATGGGCCGGACGTCATAAAGCGCACAAGATCACCGAAAAAGGGACGGGCCTTGTGCACGCCGTAGAAGGCCTCTGCCTGGACCTGGCTGAGCTTGACCATTTTGACGCCGAGGAGACGCAGACCGGCGGTCTCGATCAGTTGAATAACACCGCCGATGGCTCCCTTGGCCACGGCGTCGGGTTTCACGATTCCAAACGTTCGTTCGATTGCCATTGTCTCGTCGCTCCTTCTACTGGCTGCAGTGGATGGTTGTCAGAAAAACGTGGCGATGGTCTTGCCAAGGTCCGCCGGGGTTACCGCGATGGCGATGTTGGCTTCTTTCAGGGCGGCGATCTTCTCGCCTGCCGTTCCCTTGCCACCGCTGATGATGGCGCCCGCGTGACCCATGCGTTTTCCAGGGGGGGCGGTCTGTCCGGCAATAAACGCCGCAACCGGCTTCTTCATGGACGCTCGGACGAACGCCGCGGCTTCCTCCTCGGACGTGCCACCTATCTCGCCAATCATCAGGACTGCCTGTGTCTGTGGATCCCGTTCGAACAGCGCCAACACATCGACGAAGTCCATACCTTTGATTGGATCGCCGCCGATGCCAACGGCCGTCGATTGCCCGAGACCCAAGACGGTCAACTGGTGGGCCGCTTCGTAGGTCAACGTGCCCGATCGCGAAACCACGCCAACTTTGCCGGGTTTGTGGATGTACCCGGGCATGATCCCGATTTTGCAGGCGCCGGGCGTGATGACGCCGGGGCAATTCGGGCCCACCAGGACGGTCGGTTGTCCCGAGGCGCCGCGCATGTCCTTCAGCGCCCTGCGCGCGCGCACCATATCCAGCGTGGGAATCCCCTCGGTGATGCAAACCACCACATCGATACCAGCGGCCGCGGCCTCCAGGATGGCATCCGCCGCACCTGGAGGTGGCACGTAGATGACAGTCGCGTTGGCACCGGTCTTTTTCACCGCATCCGCGACCGTGTCGAATACGGGGAAGCCTTCGTGAACCTGGCCGCCCTTGCCGGGGGTGACGCCCCCGACGACGTTGGTTCCGTATTCCCGCATCTGCTTGGCGTGAAAGGTGCCGGCTGATCCGGTCAATCCCTGAACGATCAACTTGGTGTCTTTACCTACAAGGATGGCCATTACTGCTTCGCTTTCGTCTGACCTTGCGCCGACAGCGCGACGATCTTGCGCGCGCCGTCCGCCATGTCGTCGGCCGAGGTCACCGCCAGGCCGGACTCGCCCAACATCTTCTTGCCCAGTTCAACGTTGGTGCCTTCCAGTCGCACGACCAGCGGCACCTTTAGTCCCACTTGTTTCACGGCCGCGATCACGCCCGCGGCGATGGTGTCGCATTTCATGATGCCGCCGAAAATATTCACGAAAATCCCGCGCACGTTGGGGTCGGCCGTTATGATCTTGAAGGCTGCGGTCACTTTCTCCGTGGTCGCGCTGCCGCCGACGTCCAGGAAATTCGCGGGCTCGCCCCCGAAGTACTTGATGGTGTCCATCGTCGCCATGGCCAGGCCCGCGCCGTTCACCATGCATCCGATGCTGCCGTCCAGTTTGATGAACGACAGGTCATAACGCTGGGCCTCGGTCTCGGAAGGCTCTTCCTCATCAAGGTCGCGATAGCCTTCCAGATCTTTGTGTCGGTAGTTGGCGTTGTCGTCGAAGGTCATCTTGCAGTCAAGCGGCAACACGTGCCCATCCTTCAGGACCACCAAAGGATTGACCTCCAGCAGCGATCCGTCGGTTTCGACGAACACCCGGTACAGCGACAGGAACATCTCCGCCGCCGCTTTTGCCGTGGGCCCCGCCAGGCTCAGCCCGTACGCCAGATTGCGTGCTTGGTATCCGGCCAGTCCGATGGCCGGATCGACGAATTCCTTCAGGATCTTCTCGGGGTGACTCGCGGCCACCTCTTCGATTTCGACGCCGCCCTCCGACGAAGCCATCACGACGACCCGACCCGCTCCACGGTCGACCACGATTCCGAAATACAGCTCGCGCGCGATGTCGACGCCCTGCTCGACCAGCAGGCGTTTGACAATCTTGCCTTCCGGACCTGTCTGATGCGTGACCAGGTTCATTCCCAGGATTTTTTGCGCCGTGTCGCGCGCGGCAGCCGCCCCTTTGACGACCTTGACCCCGCCACCCTTGCCGCGCCCACCGGCGTGGATCTGGGCCTTCACGACCAGAACCTCGCTGCCGGTGTCGGCGACGATTTGTTTCGCGGCGGCCTCGGCCTCGTTGACGCTGAAGCAGGCAATCCCCTTCGGAACGGGAACGCCGAAGCGGTGCAGGATCTCCTTGGCCTGGTACTCGTGAATTTTCATTGAAGGCTCAAAGTTTCTTCGAGGCTTCGATCAGCTCGCGCACGGCGGCCGCGGATTTGTCCAGCATCGCTTTTTCGTCGGCGTTCAAGGTGATCGTGACGATTCGCTCGATGCCGCCCGCGCCGATGACAACCGGCACGCCCATGTACAAATCCTTATATCCATACTCGCCGTCCAGGTAAGCAGCCGCGGGCAGCAGGCGCTTGCTGTCCTTCAGAAACGCTTCCGCCATCAATACCGCCGCGGACGCGGGAGCGTAGAACGCGCTGGTTCCCATCAGCTTGACGATTTCGCCGCCGCCGTTGCGGGTCCGTTCCACGATCGCATGCAGTTTGTCGGCGGCGATCAGTTGCGTCACCGGCACACCATCAATGGTGCAATAGCTGGTCACCGGCACCATGGTGTCGCCGTGGCCGCCCAGCACCATCGCGCGGACGTCCTTCACCGCGACGCCGGCCTCACGCGCCAGGAACAGTTGGAGGCGCCCGGCGTCCAGAACGCCCGCCATTCCGATGACGCGCTCGCGCGGGAATCCGGTCACCTTCTTCATCTCGTAGACCATGGCGTCCAGCGGATTCGAAATGACGATGACGAACGCGCCGGGGCATTTGGTCTTCAGATTCTCCGCCACGCCGCGGATGATCTTCAGGTTGATGGTCAGCAAATCGTCGCGCGACATTCCAGGTTTGCGCGGGACGCCCGCGGTAATGATGACGACGTCCGCGCCGGCGCAGTCATCCCAGTTGGATGTGCCGGTGATCTTCGCGTCGTATCCCAGAACGGCGCCGTTCTGT
The DNA here is from genome assembly GCA_031407985.1 of Pseudomonadota bacterium. Taxonomy (GTDB): domain Bacteria; phylum Myxococcota_A; class Polyangia; order Fen-1088; family Fen-1088; genus FEN-1088. Next base: position 3,274 of record JANOJB010000091.1, read on the forward strand.
TCCAGGTCCAGAGCCTTTCCCTTCGCCACGCCTTCCTTGTCCGGAATGTCGAACAGGACGACGTCGCCCAATTCCCGACGGGCGATGAGGGCGGCCAGTTCACCGCCGATGTTGCCGGCACCGATCAGGGCAATTTTCTTGCGGGGCATGTCAGAAACTCCGGAGTATGAGGGTGGAAACGAACATCGGAAGAATTGTCGTCTGGACGCGTACGTCGTGAGGACGAAGGTTCGGGATTATCTTCGTGGAAGGGTTGTTGCTAGAGGTTGGAAATGATCGCGTCGCCGAAAGCCGAGCACGACACCTCGGTGGCTCCGTCCATCAAACGGGCGAAATCGTAGGTCACGACCTTCTTCGAGATCGATCTTTCGATTCCGGCGACGACGCGTTGGGCCGCTCCGGTCCACCCGAGGTGTTCCAGCAGCATCACGCCCGACAGGATCACCGAGCCCGGGTTGACCTTGTCCAGATTGGCGTACTTCGGGGCCGTGCCATGGGTCGCCTCGAAGACCGCGTGGCCGGTCGTGTAGTTGATGTTGCCCCCGGGAGCGATCCCGATGCCGCCGACCTGCGCCGCCAGCGCGTCCGACAGATAGTCGCCGTTCAGATTCAACGTGGCGATGACGTCGAATTCCTCGGGACGGGTCAGGACCTGTTGCAGCGTGATGTCGGCGATTGAATCCTTCACCAGGATCTGTCCGGCGGGCGGTTTGCCGCCGCAGTCGTCCCAACCGATGGCCTTGCCGGCATACTCACGCTTCACCAGGGCGTAGCCCCAGTCGCGGAAGGCCCCTTCGGTGAACTTCATGATGTTCCCCTTGTGGACGATGGTGACGCTTTTTCGGTTGTGGCGAATCGCGAAATCCAGCGCGGCGCGCATTAAGCGTTCGGTGCCTTCGCGCGAAACCGGCTTGATGCCGATGCCGCTGGTGGCCGGGAACCGGATCTTGTTCACGCCCATTTCGTTTTGCAGGAACGCGATCACCTTCTTGGCTTCAGGGGATTCCGCCGCCCATTCGATGCCAGCGTAGATGTCCTCGGTGTTCTCGCGGAAGATCACCATGTCGACCTTCTCGGGACGTTTCACCGGCGACGGGACACCCGTAAAATAACGGACGGGGCGCAGGCAGACGTACAGATCCAGGATCTGGCGAATCGCGACGTTCAGGGACCGGATTCCGCCGCCGACCGGCGTGGTCAGGGGACCCTTGATGCCGACCAAGTACGTCTTGAACGCATCCAAGGTCTCGTCGGGCAGCCAGCTGTCGAACAGGGTCTTGGCTTTTTCGCCGGCGTAGACCTCGGTCCAGGCGACCTTCTTCTTGCCGGCGAATTCCTTCTCGACCGCGGCGTCCAGGACCCTTACCGACGCGCGCCAGATATCGGGACCCGTGCCATCACCCTCGATGAACGGAATGATCGGCCGATCCGGGACATCCAGGGTGCCGTCGGCACGCATGCGAATCGGGTCAGCTCCTGAAGGAATCTGTGGTTTTGCACTTGCCATCGCGCCTGAGTGATTACCAGAGGCGGGGGCTTAAATGAAGCGGATCGAGGTTGGTTGTCGTTCGGCGGAGGCGAACGCCGGATGGCCGGATCGGGCGCGGTCCGCGTTCCTTTTGCCTTCTCCGAAACGGAGACCCTATGTTCTTGCGGAGCGGAGCAAGGACGTGGGGGACCTGACGATCGAAGGAAACCGCCGGCGTAGTCCCTGATCGTAGCTGGCCAGGGGAATACCCTCGCGCACGGCCAGTTCGACGAAAAGTGTGTCGTACACGGGATGGCGGGCACCGATGGCCCTGGCGACTGCTCCGCGCCACAACTCCGCGACTTCGACCGTTTCAACGGACAGCGAATCGGCCGCATCCAGAATCCCCTCGACCCGATTGGCCGCCAGATTCCCGAACACAACCGCTTTCCAGACGACGTTTGCGAACTCGGCCTTCCAATGGGCAGGCGCTATCAGGGTTGCTGCGCGTGCCAAAAGCGATGACGCTTCAATCCCTCGCTCCTCCTCCCCGAGAAGGGCCGCCGCCAAAACATCGGTGTCGACGACCAGCCTCAGGGCCGGCCTTCCGCGATGGCGACGTGGATCTTGTCCAGGCCCATGCGCCGGCGCATCGATCCTCGAAGGGCCGCGAACTGCTTCTCGAGCGACCCGCGGTCCAGGGTCGCCTGTCTCATCACAAGCAGAAGTTCACCCTGCATTGATCGGCCGTTTCGCCGAGCACGCCCGCGAAGGCCACGCACAACCTCATCTGGAACGTTGCGAAGAGTAAGAGTTTTCGGCATATCACAAATGTGCAGTCAGAATGACTGCACGTCAAGGTCGCGTCACGTGACTCTGGGCACGGACCAGATCAGCGGATCCTAGTGCCCGCGGGGACGTCGCGATCAAGCGCCGCCAGCGCGAGGACCTCGGCGTCACCCGCAGCCAGGATCATGCCCTGTGAAATGACGCCACGAATTTTGGCGGGCTTGAGGTTCGCGAGATAGATGACGGTGCGGCCGACGAGGGTTTCGGGAGCGTAGGCACCAGCGATGCCCGAGACGATCGTGCGTTGTTCGGTGCCCATGTCGAGCGTCAGCTTCAGCAACTTCTCGGTCTTGGGGACGCGCTCGCAGGCGACGACTTTGGCAGCGCGGAGATCCACGCGATCGAAATCGGCCTTATCGATGACCCCACTCTCGGCAGGGGACGCCGGGGCCGATATCGCGGCTGACGTCGCGGCCGATGACGGGGTCTGCGTCTGGGGGGCGGGGGCAGCCATAGTCTCGGGCGGTAACCACTTCGCTATCAACTCGGCCTTACGTTCGGGGTCGAGGCGAGGGAACAGGGGTGTCGGCGGTCCCATGGGCTCGCCGCCGGGCCAGAATGCGGGGGGTTCGCTCAGCCATGTATCGGCGTCGCTCTCGGGTCGGCCTATCTGCCTCAGGATATCTCTTGCCGTTTGGGGCATGGCCGGAGCGATCATCTTGGCGACGCCTCGCAACCAGGCGCAGCAATAGGCAAGGTCACGGTTCAGGGTGTCGGCAGCCCCCCCCGGACTTTTCCATGTCACCCAGGGCTTGGTGGCTTCGATGTGCGCATTCGTGTTGCGAACACACATCCAGGCGCGGTCCAGCGCGAAGGAGGGTTCCATGCGTGTCCAGGAATCCCCAACGGCATTTCCCTCGGACCACAACTTGTTCGCTTCTCCCGGATGGCCGCCCCAGGGTTGGACGATGCCGCCCAGGTATTGCCTCACCATCGATACGGTGCGGTTGAGGAGATTACCGAGGTCGTTGCCGAGTTCCGATTCGTACCGTTGCAGCAAGGCTTCGTACGTAAAATCGCCGTCGCCTCCCAGGCTGTATTCCCTCAAGACGAAGTAGCGCAACGGCTCGACGCCCAGTTCCTCGGCAATCGCGTTCGGATCGACCTTCGTCGCGGGGAGCGACTTGGAGATCTTTTGGCCTTTTACCGTTAGGTATCCGTGGCAGAAGATTCCGGCCGGTGGCGGCAGGCCGGCCGATTTCAGCATCGCGGGCCAGTACACGGCGTGAAAACGCAGGATGTCCTTCGCGATCAGGTGGTGGCACTCCTCCCACCGCTCGCGCGCGGGTCCCGGCTGCGCCACGACGTCTGGTCCACCCAATACGGTCAGGTAGTTCGTCAGTGCGTCGATCCAGACGTACACGACGTGGTCCGGATCGCCCGGGACCGGGATCCCCCAGCTGACCGATTTTTTCATTCGCGAAACCGAGATGTCTTTCAGACCGCCGCGAACGAACGACGCCACTTCATTTCGGCGCGACTCGGGGCGTATGAAATCCTTCTGGTCGTAAAGGTCCAACAAATGGTCCGCATACTTCGTTAGACGGAAGAACCAGTTCTTCTCCTTGACCCGCTCGACCGGTCGGCGGTGGGTGGGGCAAATTTTCTCGCCGCCTTCAAGGACCACGTCGTCCTCGGATTTCCAGTCTTCGCAGCCGACGCAATACATGCCGTCGTATTCGGCCTGGTAGATGTCACCGGCCGCCTGCATGCGCGCCCACATCTCGCCGACGGCCTTCTTGTGGCGAAGGCTGGTGGTGCGGATGAGATCGTCGTTGGAGATCTCCATCCGATTCCAGGTCTTCTGAAACTCGTCCGCGATGCCGTCGCAGTAGGCCTGCGGTTCCATGCCGCGCTCGCGCGCGATGCGTTCGATTTTCTGTCCGTGTTCGTCCAGGCCCGTCAGGAAGAAGGTGTCGTCGCCAACAGCCCGATGAAACCGCGCCAGGGCGTCGGCAACGACGGTTGTGTAGAAGGTTCCCAGGTGGGGCGCGGCATTGACGTAATAGATTGGCGTTGTGATGTAGAAGCGCGACACGAAGCGTTCCTATTCTTGGGGATTGCGGTTGCCGCCGTCGCCCGCGTCATCGTTTTTGTCACCGGCGGCGTCGTCGCCGCTGGAATCTCTCCCAGGCTGCTGGGCAGGTTCGGCGCGCGAGACTTCGGCGCGATTGGCATCAGGGCGAGGGCCACCGCGATTGGCATCGGTGCGAGGGCCACCGCCGCGATTGGCATCGGTGCGAGGGCCGCCGCCGCGATTCGCGTCGGCGCGAGGGCCGCCACCGCGATTCGCGTCGGCGCGAGGGCCACCGCTCCGGTTGGCGTCTTCGCGCGGACCGCCGCCGCCACCACCGCCACCACCGGGTGCTCCCTCCGTCGCCGCAACCGCTCTCACGTCGCCACCTTCGTAGACCTTCGGAGGACCATCCTGGAAAAGGACGCGGACCCGTCCGCGCAGGACGTCCAGATCGCCCACGCGTCCGACACCGTCGGGCGTCTCCACGCGCTTGCCCATGCGCGGCAGAGTCTTCGCGGCCTCGACGTAGTTCGCCTCCTCGTACACCAGACAGCACTTCAGGCGACCGCATTGTCCCGTGACCTTCGACGGCGTCAGCGCGATGTTCTGGTTCTTGGCCGCCTTGATCGAAATGGGCGCGAACCGTTGCAGGAAGGTACTGCAACAAAGTTCCCGCCCGCAGGAACCGATGCCGCCGACCATCTTCGCCTCGTCGCGCACACCGACCTGCCGCATCTCGACCCGCAGGTTCAGGTGACCGGACAACTCGCTGACCATCTGGCGAAAATCGATGCGTTCCTCGGACGCGAAATAGAAGGTGGCGCGGCCGCCTCCGTGCATTTCGGCGTGGAATACTTTGACCGCCAGCTTGCGCTCGCGCACCACCTGACGCGCGAAATCCAGCGCATCGTCGACGCGCCGGCCGTCCGCGTCCGCACGATCTAGATCGCGCTGGTCGGCGATGCGCAGGATGCGTGGCATGCGGGTCAGCGCCGGCCGCAACGCGGGAGCCACCATCACGATGCCAACCTCTTGACCGCGGTCCACCTGAACCACGACGCGTGTTCCCACGTGCGGCGACAACCCATGCGCGTCGCACGCGAAGCTACGGCCGCCCGGTCGCAGACGTACGCCCGCGATACTGATCAACGGCGCGACAACATCCTCGCGTACGGGGTTGCCGTCGGCGCGGCTTTTGGTTCCAGGATCCTCGGTTGGGGGGTGCCCGCTCATGATGCGACTCTCTCTTCCCTACGTAGGTTCAGCAACAACCGTTCGACCGCCATGACGGCATTGACGTTTCCCGCCAGGGCGCCATCGGCTTCGACAATGGCGCCCAGTGCCCGCCCCAGCGCTGGCACCGACAGCTCGTCGGGTAGCGACAACGGATCCCGTACGTCCTGATCGGCCTGTTTATCGGCCTTGCCGCCGGCCGTCAGGAGCGCCAACTCGGGTGCGCCGACCGCCGTACACAGCGCGTCCCGATAGACACGCGCCAACAGCGCCAACACATCCGGAAGGCGTTGCTTGGATTCCTTGTCGCCCACTGCCGCCGCCGCGTCCAGGATCGGGGCGATGCCCCGTCCTCGCGCGGCCTGGCGCAACGCCGCCGTCGCGTCCCGCGTGCCCTGGTCCTCGGTGTTCGTCGCCAGGTCCAGGAAACGCGACATGCAGCCATCCGCGACTATCGCCGCCAGACCAGCATGTGTGCGATCGATGCCACGCGCGATCCCCAGATCGATCAGTGTCGCCACCGAGATGGGCCGAAAACGAACGCGCTGTGCCCGCGAACGGATGGTGCCCAGCAACCGATCGGGCGCGGACGTCACCAGGACCAAATGGTTCCCGGGCGACGGCTCTTCCAGGGTCTTCAGCAGGCAGTTGGCGGCGCTGACGTTCAATCGATGGGCATCCTTGATGATGATCACGCGCGCCCGTGCCTCGTGGGGCCCGCGCTGTCCCAGGGCCACGATTTCCTGGGCCTGTTCCATAATGATTTGCGTCCCGTCGGGCGCGAAGGTCAGCACGTCGGGGTGCAGCCCCTCGGCGATCCGGCGGCAGGTTTCACAAGTGCCGCACGCGGCCCCTCGTCCGGTTTCCTTGGCGCTATCGCAGTTGACAGCCATGGCCAGTCCGATGGCCGCGCTTCGCTTGCCGACGCCGGTCGGTCCTTCGAACAGGTACGCGTGGGGCACGCGCTCTGTCGCGATCGCCCGTCGCAAAACGATGACGGCCTGATCTTGTCCAATCAAATCCTCGAGGCGCACGACCCAACCGTATCACAACGGCGCCCCCGCCCGCCGGGGTGCTAACCTCCCGGCAAGGAGGACGCTGATGGGCATTTTGGGAAAGCTGTCGACGCTGATCAAATCCAACGTCAACGACGCGATCGATTCCATGCAGGATCCCGGCAAGGAAATCGATCAGATGGTCCTGGATATGGAGGAATCCACCCGGGAGGCTCGTTCCGAGGTCGCGCGATGCATGGCTGAGGAGAAGCGGCTGCAAAAACGAATCGAAACCCTGTCGGCCGAAGCGCAGACCTGGGAAGACCGGGCCGCTACCGCGGTGCGGTCCAGCGACGATGCCTTGGCGCGCGAGGCGCTTGCCCGAAAGGCGACCACCGAGGCCGAGCGGGCCGAGACCGCGAAGGCCCTGCAAGAGCAGAGTGTCTACGTCGATCAGCTGACGGCGGGATTAAAGGCGCTGGACGCGCGGGTCAAGGACGTGAAGTTGCGGCAGGGAACGTTGCGCGAGAAAGCGCGCGCCGCCAAACGCGGTGGTGGCTTGGGTGCCGGCGTCGGAACCTCCGCCTTCGACGAGTTCGAGCGGATGTCCAGCCGCATCGAAGCGGTCGAGGCCGAGGCGAGCCTGGGAGACGAACTGGCGGGCCGCACGGCCGCGTCGGTCGATGCGGACCGAAGGCTGAAGGCCCTCGACGAGAAGAGTACGGTCGATGACGCGCTGGCTGAACTGAAGAAGAAGCTGGGCGGCTGAGTCAGCGGACGCGGCACCGGAGTAGTCGTCGCGCCGCTCGCTCCTTCGGAGGTGGGCGCCCCTCGTCTCGGGGCGCGCCGAGAGGGGCGCGGGAGCGTCAGGCTTCGGGCGGCGGTGAGCGGCGGCGCAGCGAAACCAACAGCAGCGTCGCCAACAACCCTATCGCCGCCAACCCGACCGCGAATGCCGTGATCAACGGACCGCGGCTGGACGGTGTCACCCGCAGCGGTCCAATCGAGGCCAGCGGTCCCAGGCCTGCCTCCGCTGATTCGGGCGCCGCCGTCACGACAACGGCGACCGCGCGTGAATCCAGGCCGGGAACGCTGCCGGCCACCAACTTCTGTACGTCGGCCTCGGCCAGCGGCGTGCGTCCCTGCGCGGCTTTGATCAAGACCGCGGCGCGCGCGCCTGTTCGGGGTTTACCGTCCTGCGCCAGCGGATCAACCTCCTCCAACACCAAGTGGACGCGGGCGCTGATGATTCCTTCGGCGGTCTCCAGGGTGCGTTCGATCTCACCCGCCGTCGCCTCCAGGTATCGGGCACGTTCCTCCGAGGCCGTGGGGATCAGGCTGGCTTGACCGTACACCTCCGCGAAGCCGTGCCGCCGCTCGCGCGGAAGGCCGCGCACGCGCAAGACATCCAGCGCTCGGGCCGCGTCGCCCCGCGAGACGTGCAACGCGAAGGCAGCCGCCTGGCCACCTTCCTCGGCGGTTTTCTCGGCGCCAATTCCCGCACGCTCCAACGCCGCCAGTGCCTCATTCGCGGCCGGTTCGTCCAGGCCGTGCAGGATGCCGGTTGTGCATCCGGTCACCCCGGCCAGCAGAACCGATATCAACAGGCCACCCGCGCGGAGACACATGGGCGCTTCATAACGCGGAAGCCCGTCCCCGAAAAGGCCATCGCCACGCAAGCGGCTGGACCCAGCTAGACCTGTGTCCCCAGCGTCTGCTTGACGGATCCCACCAGGCGATCGGCGGCGCGTGAGATGACCTCGACGGTCTGCGAGTACCGGAAGACGGTGGCCTGCAGCGCGATCAGCTCGGCCGCGCTGAAAGTCCGTCCTCGCCCAGCCGCCGCTATCAACGCATCCACCTTTTTTTCGGCGCGCAGGGCCGATTCCGCCATAGCGCGCAGACCGTCGTGGCCCTGCGGCGTGGCCAGGGTCTGGACGATCGGCTTCCGAACGGAGGCGCTGCCGAGGACAGGGGGGCGGACCACGGGGGGCCCGATGGCGGAAGGACCGACTTTGGTCGGATTCTCCCGTCGGGCCTCGGACAGAACCTGGACGAAACTTCTGTTCTCGACGCCGGCTGCCTTTGCAACCGGCGGTGCGGATGTTGGCGCCCTCGCGGGTGCGGGTGAATGGGGACTGGCGGGTCGAGGACCGGTCGGGCCGATGGACATCGAAATGCCTCCGCCCCGCTATCGGCCCATCCACCGCGCGGTTGCGCGAATCCGACTACGATCCCACCGGAAAAGAGGTTCACTTTCCGATCAAGTACGGACCTAGCGTCTCAGTCGATCGCGTCGGCCATTTCGACGCGCAGCAAATCCACGGCGCGGGCGTGCAGGCGGCAGGCCCAGGACTTCGACAGGCCCATCGCCGCGCCGGCTTCCTCCAGGTTTTTCTCGGCGAAGTAGTAGAGCTCCATCAATTGCCTCTCGCGGTCGGGCAGCGTCTTGATGGCCTCGCGCACGCGCACTCCCAAGCGTCCCGTATCCAGGCTGGCATCCGGGGCCGGCAGACTTTCGTCCGCGACGGACGCCGCCGCTTCCAAGGCTGTGATGTGCACGGTCGCGATGCCGCCCAAAATTGCGGCGACGCTGGCCAGGGTTTCTTCCTTGTCGGCGTCGGCGCCCGTACCCGGCGCGCCCTCCCACGCGCGGCCGGTCGCGGCGGCTCCGTCGCGATCGGACTGATTACGCAGGTACTCGGTGGCGCGTTCCTCCGCGCGATAGCGCGCGTAGTCGGCGCGCGAATACCAGCCCATCGTCCGCAGGCCATCCAACATCGCGCCGCGGATGCGGTAGTACGCGAAGGTCGTGAACGCGACGCCGTGTTGGGGATCGAACCGTTCGGCCGCTTCGATCAACCCCTTGGACCCATAGCCGATCAGATCGTCGAAATCGATCCGCGCGGTGATCTGGCGCTTCAGCTTGCGCGCCACCGCCTGCACCAGGGCCATGTGCTGCTCGATCAGCTGGTCCCGTTGTTGGTCGTGCGCGCCCATCGCCATTCGTCACTAGAGCAGGCGTCCGGTTGTCCCGTCAAGCCCAGCAAGGCGCCGCCCGTTTCGGTGGGACCGCCGGCACGTTCACGCGCGGGTATCGCCAGATCCCGGCGTAGGATGCGGTCCATGGCCCAGTTCCGTGTCCTTGGCGCCCCGGACGTTGTCGAAATTCTGGGATTGTTCGGGTTGCCAGCAGCCGCCTACGTTGGCCATCAGCCGATCGCCGCGGGCACGATCAACACGAACCTTCGTGTCGACACGACCGATGGGCGGCGGTTCCTGCGCGTCAACGAGGGCAAGGCCGTGGACGACGTCGCGCGCGAGGCGGCGATCGTCGCGCACCTGTCGGCGCGCGGGGTTCCCACTCCGGCTCCGTTTCGCGCCGCATCCGGCCAGCCGTACGCGCATTGGCGGGGCGAGGTGGTGTCGTTGTTTCCGTGGCTGCCCGGACGTACCTTGACCCGCGCCGAGATCACGATCGAACACGCACGTCAGGTCGGACGGGCGCTGGCGCTGTTGCATCGCGCGGGTACGTCATTTCCCGATCAACGCCCCGGTCGTTACGGCCCCGACGAGATTGACCGCCGCCTGGAACACGTCGCCACCGTGGCCTTGTCGGATTCCGCGTTGGCGGACGCCGTCGCGACGTTGCGTCCCGAACTGGCCGCGCTTGCCGGCGAACGCGCGCGGGATCTTCCTTCGGGCGTGATCCACGAAGATCTGTTCATCGACAACGTGTTGTTCGATGAACAGGGTGGCGATCTGGTGGCGCTGCTCGATTTCGAACAGGCGTCGTGGGGATCTCTGGTTTACGACCTTGCGGTCACGACCCTTGCGTTTGGGTTCGGGCGCGACGACTTTCAGCCTGTGATCGTCGCGGCGCTCTTCGATGGCTACGCTGGTGAACGTCGCATGACCGACGCCGAGCGAGAAGGATTCGGTTGCGAGCTGCGGTTCGTGGCCTGCCGTTTCACGGTCACACGAATCACCGACGTCTATCTCAAGCAAAGCCGCGGGGCCGCGCCCGGCAAGGACTTTCGCCGTTACCTACAACGCCTGGCCTGTGTACACAGGCACCTGACAGACGCCGACGCTATCCTGGATCTGCCGCGCTGAACGCAGGTTGTCGGCTTGGGCTTTCCCCGGCGACGCCGATGGACGGGAAACCTTTACGGCTTCGTGTTCAACAGGCTCAGATAACGTCGCAGGGTGTCCTTGCGATCGTCGTCGAGATCGATGTAGCGGATACCCATGTCCATGGGCGGTTCGCGGTTCGCCCAGACCACCTCGCCTTTGACGCCGATCGTGGCTTCCAGATCGGGAAAGTTCAGGACCAGATCCACCGTGGTTCCGACTTCCTCGACCGCCGCGCTTTCAATGCAGATGCCTCCCAGCGAGATGTTCTGGATCTTGTGGAACAGCAACACCTCGGAACCGGTGTAGTCCACGTAGGCCTTCAGCTCGAGCCGTGGGAACTCCCGGGGATGTGGCGCGTCGGGCATCGCCGGACTATCGCGCCGACAAACGGTGGCGTCAAAGCCGATCACGTCTAACGTGCCTCGGGGATACTTGACAAACTGGCACGGGCGCCGAAGCGGGTGCGCCGTTCCGTCAGGTCGACGGTCTTCATTGCCCAGAAATCACAAGGGTTTGCGGGCCGCGGCTGGGGAAGCGGGCTGGAACGGATCATGCTATCCAGAGCATCCGTGCTTGCCGTGTTTGATCGATTGACCCTATTGATTGGCCTGTCCGTGCTGTTGTCGCTGGGCGGCGCGTGCGCGCACCCCAATTTCTTTCCAGGCACGACGATCCTGCGGAACGAAGAGACGCAGAAAATCGTCGACACGGTGGATCAGTATCGTCTGCGGCTGTCCGAACGAAACGTTGACGGACTGCTGGTGATGGCCTCCGAGAAGTACCGCGAGGACTCGGGAACCCCGCGCTCCGACGACGACTATGGTTACGAAGGACTGCGGCAGGTTCTGAAGACACGTCTGACGCGACTGAAATCGATCTGGTACGAGATCGAGATGCGTGACATTCGCGTCGATGGATCGCACGCGAACGTGGACGTATTCCTGAACGGCTCCTTCGAACTGGCGGCCACCAGCGGGGATCGTTACCGGCGCGTCAGCGACTATCACCGGTTCGTCTTGGAAAAGCAGGGGGATCGCTGGAAGTTCGTCAGCGGCATGTGATTCGACCCGGTGCCGGTCGCCCGGCGGTCGACACCGCCGCTGAATACCATCGCCGTCCGAAACCCGCCTGGCATCCCTGTGTTATCGTGCCTGCGTGGAATTGAGCCCGCCCGATCCCCGGATCGGCCAGGTGTTGCAGGGGCGCTACCGCATCTTGGAACGCGTGGCTGCCGGAGCAATGGGCGTCGTGTACCGCGGGGAGCGCGTCGAGCTGGCCCGGCCGGTGGCGGTGAAGTTCCTTCACCCCTGGATCGCAGCCCAGCAGGCCTTTCGGATGCGATTCGAGACCGAAGCGCGCGCCATGAGCCGCCTTGGCCATCCGAACTGCGTGTCGGTGATCGATTTCGGCATCGAGGGGTCGCCGTACGTCGTGATGGATTTCGTCGCCGGCTCCACGCTGCGCGAACTTCTGGGACGTGGGCGCCTGCCGCCGGCGCGTGCCGTGGCGATCGCCCGACAACTGCTGGCCGGTGTGGCCCATGCCCATGAACAAGGGATCATTCATCGCGACCTGAAACCTGAAAACTTGATTCTGGGCGACACGGCGGGCCTGACCGATCACGTGCGCATCCTGGATTTCGGTCTGGCCAAACTGCGCGACGGACCGGCGATGACATCGGGGCTGGCGATTGGAACACCCAGCTACATGTCGCCGGAACAAACCGGCGCGCCGGGCGAGATCGACGGGCGCACGGATATTTACGCGGTCGGTGTGCTGTTGTTTGAGATGTTGGCGGGTCGCAAACCGTTCGTCTCGGACAAGGTCGCGGAAATTCTACTTATGCATCGGGATTCGCCGCCGCCTTCCGTGCGCGCGACCGTGCCGGAGGCGGCAATTTCGGGCGCGCTGGAGGGCGTTATTTATCGCGCGCTGGCCAAAACCCCGGAGACGCGATTTCAGACCGCGGCCGAGTTCGCGCAGGCGTTGGACCAGGTTCCCGAGGCGGTGGCGGCGCGCGCGCGCGGGCATTTTCCGTCCACGCCGTCGACCGACGCACCGGCCCCCAAAGGTGTTGGTCCGATTGGCGACGGTGACAAGACGATCGCCGATCCGGCTCCCGCCCATCTCGCGGGGGCCGCGCCCACGGGGCTCCCGTCGGCGCCTTCGTGGCATGACGGCGCGGGGTCGGAAGCGGTCAAGGACGCTGGCGGCGAGCGCTCGGTGATGTTCAGGTTGACCGGTGCGCGTTGGTTGGGTCTGGCGGCGGTCGGTCTCCTGGCCCTGGTCCTGGTGTTGTTCGGTGTCCGGCACCGTCCTGCCGCGCCACGCGCGGTGGGCAAGGTGGACAAGCTCGGCGCTGCTGGCGGCACCATTGGTGGGATTCGGGCCGGAGCCTCCGCGATCACACCGGGCAGTGTAACGCCGGCGTCCGGAGCCGCGGTGGGCCGTCCAGTGGCGGCCGTCGCGCCTGCTGGTCCCTCGGCGGACGAGCGCCTGGCAAGCGCCGCGGGTCTGGTCGCCAGCGGCGAGTGGGAGCAGGCGATGGTCGTGTTGGAAAAAGCGCGTCGCGAGAACCCGCAGAGCGCCGTGGTGGCCTATGAGCTGGCGAACCTGGCGCTGGCGCACAAGCGTTGGGCGGAGGGCGCGCAGGCGGCGCGCGTCGCCGCCGAGCGCGAGCCCAAGTATCGCGCCGACGAACGACTGGTGAAGAACCTGATTCGATCTCTTGCCAGCGACAAGGGGTACGAGAAGACCGAGGACGTCTTGCACGGCTTCGGCGCCGGTCCGATTCCCTTCTTGAAGGACGCCGCTGCCCACGACAAGAGTCCGACGGTACGTCAGAGGGCCGCCGATTTGCTGCGCAGCCGTGGCGGCAGCCGCGTGGGTTCGCGCGCCTCGTCCACCACGACGCGCAAGTCTTCCAGTCGCTCGTTGTTCAGCCGCTGACCGCCGGCCCGACCGCGCACCACGGGACACGCAAACGCCGGACGCAGAAACGGCCGAGCCCGATCTCTCGGGCCCGGCCGTGCTTGTGAACGGTGGTCTAAGCGGTGCCGAACTTACGGCATCCCGATGATGTCCCAGTCCTGGTGCGACGCGCCCGTGTAAACCCCGGTGCGAACCGGAGTGCCGTCGCACGAACCAGGAGCAACCTCAAGGACGTTGTTCGATCCCTTGTTGCGGATCTTGAAGTGACCGTTGTGGTCGTCGATGGACCATTCGTGGTCGTTGGTGTCCACGTAGGTTTTCTGCGTGACCGCGGCGCCCGCCGTGGTGCCCATGCCGATGATGGCTTTGCCGCTGTGGTTCGAAACCAGCTTCCAGGTGCTGTCGGCAACCTTGACGACCTTGAAGAGCTGATTCCCGCCTCCGTTGAACGACCACTGGTTGATCAGCCCGCCATCGGCGGTGTTCCAAGCGTGGAGATCAAGCGCCTTCTTGGTCGCGACGTTGACCAGCTTGTAGTTGTAGTTGTCGTTGAACTCGGGCCGGTAGCTGCTGGCGCGCCACACGGTGATGGGGCGGGTGTAGCCGTTGCACGACTTGTATCCGTGACCCGTGTTCGGCGCATCGGCAGCCGTGCACTTCTGGTCGCAGCGGCCACCGTCACCAAACGGATTACGAAACGCGGCGGCTTCCACGCCGCCCAGGCGGCCGGGAACCACACCCTTCGCGAATCCCGGGCCTTCGCAATAGAACATGGGGACCTTGCCGTCCGATCCGGTTACGAACAGGTTGCCGAAGAAGGTTCCCTCTTGGTTGGGATAGGTGGAGCTGAGTCCAAACCCGATGGCGGGCATGGGAGCGTCGAACCACAGGGGAACGTGAACGCCCGCCGCGTTGATGTGCGCCATCAAGCAGGCCGAGACGGACTCCTGGCAGGCGGTACCGCACGCACCGGTCTCCCATTCGGGAGCCAGGCCAAACTGGCCAGGGAAGCTGAACGAGGCGCCGTATTGGTCTTTCTTGACCAGCGTTTTGCCCGCGGGAAGGGCACACCTGACCAGGTAGGAGACGCTGGTTCGGCCGCCGCTGTTGGTCATGAGGCCGTTGCTGGACGACAGGCCGTTGACCGAGCTTAATCCGTTGCTGGATGACAGCCCGTTGACGGACGACATCCCGTTCACGGACGACATCCCGTTCACGGACGACAGGCCGTTGGCCGACAGCATTCCGTTGAACGACGTCAGGCCGTTCGCCGAGCTGAACCCAGCCGCTTCGCTGGTGTCGACGGCGCCGTCCGTTGCTCCGACACAGCCGCCCAGGATCGAAGTCAGTCCCAGCGCCAGTGCCACCCGTGTAATCCGTCCTATGTCGATTGTTGTTTCCATCGTGAACTCCTCGTTTCGGTAGCCCGGCTGACTGCGTGAGTCCCGTGGCTTTGCGTCGCCCGGTCGCCCGGGTTTTGCCGTTGTCGAGAGGACCATCCCTGTCGTCATGCATAGATACAAAGCAGTAAGTATGCCTACTTGATTGCAGTTGACATATGCTGCAAGTAGCTGAAATTACTAATATGACTTTCTTCGCTGTTTTCGGGCTCGTTGTGGCCGAGACAACAGCGTTGTCCCGGCTCCAACAGGATCAAGTTCGGGACGCGTGGCGTTGGTCGGCTATCATTCGGGCCATGTGGGAATCAGAACGACCCGTACAAGCGGTGTTGCCGTGACCGTGCGCAGCGTTGCGCGGATCGTCGAAAGCATTCGGACCACGGAAGGCGGCGGTTTTGTCGTGCGGCGGCCGTTCCCCACCGCGACCCTGGATCACTTCGATCCGTTCTTGCTGTTGGACGAGATGGGACCCACGGATGCCCCGCCAGGCGAGGCCAAGGGCGCGCCGGATCATCCGCACCGGGGCTTTGAAACCGTCACCTATCTGTTGTCCGGAAGCATGCAGCACCGGGATTCGGCCGGGAACGCGGGTGTGCTGGCGCCCGGCGACGTTCAGTGGATGACCGCCGGCGCGGGGGTCATTCACTCCGAGATGCCGACGCCCGAGTTTCAACAGCAGGGCGGGCGCATGCACGGGTTTCAGCTGTGGGTGAACCTTCCCAGCCGCGACAAGATGATGAAGCCGCGCTATCAGGATGTTCCATCGGAGAGCATTCCGGTGGCGTCGACGCCCGATGGACTGGTCCGTGTGAAGGTGATCGCGGGGGAGTCGCTGGGCGCGCGCGCGGCGATCGACACCCGGACGCCGATCTCGTACCTGCACTTCACGATCGCGCCCGGCGGCACGGTGACGCAGGCCATCCCCGAGTCTTTCCACCTGTTCGCCTATGTCGTGAGAGGGCAGGTGACGACCGGGGTGGACGCGCGCGTGGTTAATGAGGGGGAGATGGCGATCTTCGTGCCCGATGGTGAATCCGTCGGCTTGTCGGTATCCGCCAGCGCGACCGAGTCGTCCGAAATTCTGCTGATCGGTGGCGAGCCATTGCAAGAGCCGATCGCCCGCTACGGCCCCTTTGTCATGAACACGCGGGCCGAGATCATCCAGGCGGTCGAGGATTTTCGAGCCGGGCGTTTCGGTCACATCGCGGGCGAGTAAGCCCGCGCGAATCGCGCGCATTCCCCGCAAGGATCGATCGCAAGGTTCGATCGCAAAACGTGGCGCGAGATCCGATTCGCGGACGAGCGCGATTGGAATTCCGATCGTGTATGCTGCCGCCACTGGAAAGCCCATGACCGTCGAGTTGACCCCAAGGAGAGCCTAGATGGCCGAGGTCCGCGCCCCTGTCGATGTCCCCCTGCAGCGCCTGCGCTTCGGGCAAACCCATCGGCGCGATAGGTGGTGGGCGATGCCGCTTGCCACCTTGGTGGTGTTCACATCGTTCATCGTTTACACGACCTGGGCGCTGTTGCAGGGTGAGCACTACTGGCACGGCAACTACCTGTCGCCGATGTATTCGCCCGAGCTGTTCGGCGATTCCCCGCACGCTCTGTTTGGGCCCTGGACGTGGCCATGGCTGCCGTTTGTTCGGTATTCGCCGGCCATGTTGATCCTGATCTTTCCGCTGGCGTTTCGGCTGACCTGCTACTACTACCGCGGCGCCTACTACAAGGCGTTCTGGGCCGACCCGCCCAATTGCGCGGTCGGCGAGCCACGCACGACCTACCGGGGCGAGGCCAAGCTGCCCCTGATTGTTCACAACATCCATAGGTACGCCCTGTACGTCACGTTCGGGGTCGTCGCCTTCCTGTCGATCGACGCGTGGAATGGTCTTTGGTTCAACGATCCGGCAACCGGTGGCAGGCAGTTTGGAATCGGGGTTGGGTCGTTGGTGCTGATCATCAACGTCGTGCTGATCGGCGGATACACGTTCGGCTGCCATTCGCTGCGGCATCTGGTCGGCGGTGTTCTGGATCGTTTGTCGCGGGCGCCGATCAGGAAGAAGGCCTACGACTGTGTGAGTTGCCTCAACCGCCACCACCCCAAATGGGCCTGGTTCAGCCTGGTCTGGGTGGGCATCACCGACGGGTACATTCGTCTTTGTTCGGCGGGCGTCATCACGGATTGGAGAATTTTCTAGTGGCCCAAGGTTCGTCCCAGATTCAGACCCATGAACACGACGTGATCGTCATTGGGGCCGGCGGCGCCGGTCTGCGCGCGGCGATCGAAGCCTCGGCGACCGGGGTGTCTGTCGGACTCATCTGCAAGTCGTTGCTGGGCAAGGCCCACACTGTCATGGCCGAGGGCGGGATGGCGGCGGCGATGGGCAACGTCGACGATCGCGATTCTTGGAAGGTCCACTTCGCCGACACGATGCGTGGCGGTCAATACGTCAACAACTGGCGGATGGCCGAACTGCACGCGCAGGAGGCGCCCGACCGGGTGCGCGAGTTGGAGGCATGGGGCGCCGTATTCGACCGTACCAAAGACGGCAAGATCCTGCAGCGCAACTTCGGCGGTCACCGGTACCCACGGTTGGCCCACGTCGGTGATCGCACGGGGCTGGAAATGATTCGCACGCTGCAAGACCACGGCATCCATCAGGGGATCCAGGTCTACATGGAGCACACGGTGACCGCTCTGTTGAAGGACGGCGATCGCGTCACGGGCGCTTTTGGTTACGACCGCGAGCGCGGCTATCCCCGCGTCTTCCGCGCGGGGGCCGTGGTGATGGCCACGGGCGGGATCGGTCGCGCGTATAAGATCACGTCGAACAGCTGGGAGTACACCGGCGACGGGCACAACCTGGCCTATCAGGCGGGCGCCGATCTGATGGACATGGAGTTCGTCCAGTTTCACCCGACGGGGATGGTCTGGCCGCCGTCGGTGCGTGGAATCCTGGTGACCGAAGGCGTCCGCGGCGAAGGCGGGGTCCTGCGCAACAGCGAGGGCAAGCGATTCATGTTCGACGACATTCCCGAAAACTACCGGGGACAGACGGCGGACAACCCCGAGGAAGGCTGGCGGTACACGCAGGGCGACAAGACTGCGCGCCGGCCTCCCGAGTTATTGACCCGGGATCACGTCGCCCGCTGCATCATGCGCGAGGTGCGCGACGGCCGCGGCAGCCCGCACGGCGGCGTCTTCCTGGACATCGCGTGGATCAAGGAAAAACTGCCGAACGCGCGCGAGCACATCAAGAAGAAGCTGCCCAGCATGTACCACCAGTTCATGCAACTGGCCGAGTTGGACATCACCGTCGAGCCGATGGAGGTTGGTCCCACCACGCACTACGTGATGGGCGGCGTTCGTGTCGACGGCGACACCCAGATGTCGACGGTGCCGGGACTGTTCGCGGCCGGCGAAGTCGCCGCCGGGTTGCACGGGGCCAATCGCCTGGGCGGTAATTCCCTGTCCGACCTGATTGTGTTCGGCAAACGTGCCGGCGAAAACGCGGCCAAGTTCGCCAAGGAGCGTGGCGCCGGGCAGATCAGCGCGGATCAGGTCGAGGCCGCGACGAAGGTGCTGTTGGCTCCGTTCGAACGCGGCACCTCCGATGCGGAGGGGCCTTATCAGGTTCAGTACGATCTGCAGGACATGATGCAGGCCAAGGCGGGCATCGTTCGCAATGAGACGGACATGCTGGCCGCCGTGGAAGGCATCGAAGCGCTGAACAAGCGGGCGGCCAAGGTCGGTGTGGGGGGCAACCGGGAATACAACCCGGGTTGGCACACGGCGCTGGACCTTCCCAGTCTGCTGATCTGCTCCGAGGCGGTTGCCCGATCGGCCATCGAGCGCAAAGAAAGTCGTGGTGGCCACTTCCGAGAGGATTTCGAACAGAAGGATCCGAACTTCGCCAAGTTCAACATCATTTGCCGCAAAGGGCCCGACGGCCGCATGCAGCTTCAGCGTCGGCCGATTCCCGAGATGCGTGACGATCTGAAACAGGTCATCGAGGAGAACAAGTAATGGCGAAAGCGACATTTCGCATTTGGCGCGGTGATGCCAGCGGCGGGGAATTCCGCGACTACCCGACGGAGGTGGGCGAGGGGATGGTTGTTCTGGACGCCGTACATGCCATCCAGGCCGAGCAGGCGAACGACCTGGCCGTTCGCTGGAATTGCAAGGCGGGCAAGTGCGGCTCGTGCTCGGCGGAGATCAACGGTATGCCGAAGTTGATGTGTATGACCCGGCTGTCCGAGATTGATCTGGGGGAGCCGGTCACGATTCAGCCGATGCAGGCTTTTCCGAAGATCCGCGATTTGGTCACCGATGTGTCGTGGAACTATCGGGTGAAAAAGACCATCAAGCCGTTCAAACCGCGTCCGGCCGACGCCCCCGACGGAACCTGGCGTGTCCAGCAGGACGATATCGAGCGACCGCAAGAATTCCGAAAGTGCATCGAGTGTTTCCTGTGCCAGGACGTCTGCCACGTCATTCGCGACCATGGCATGACGGAGGAATTCGTCGGTCCGCGCTTTCTTGTGTACACCGCGGCCCTGGAAATGAAT
Organism: Pseudomonadota bacterium; assembly: GCA_031407985.1. Taxonomy (GTDB): domain Bacteria; phylum Myxococcota_A; class Polyangia; order Fen-1088; family Fen-1088; genus FEN-1088. The sequence continues at coordinate 22,873 of JANOJB010000091.1, forward strand.
CCGATCGATGCCGAGGATCGTGTGGACGACCTCAAGAAGAAACACGGCATTGGTTACTGCAACATCACCAAGTGCTGCACCAAGGTCTGACCGGAACACATCACCATCACGGACAACGCCATCATTCCGTTGAAGGAACGCGTGGCGGATCGGTTTTACGATCCGGTGAAGCGCCTGTTTCGGGTGTTTTCGGGCGGGTAGTTTGCGGCAGATTTGCTCGATTTCGGCGGGATTTCCTCAAGTTCCCGCAGGTTCGCCCGAGAGTCAGCGTGTTATCCTGGTGCTGGATGTCATTGTCGACTCGGGTTGCATACTTGGTTGTTGCTGGCGTCATCGCGGTGTCAGGGTGTGCCTTCAAACCCAATCGCGACCGGCCCGGATCCGGGGGCGACAGTGGTGGCGGCACCGGAGACACGGGGGGGGCGTTCGGGGTTGGATCGGGCGGGGTCACGTTCATTGTCCCTCCGTGCGTGAAGCTTCAGTGCCAACAGACGACGTGCATCGGCGCGATGTGCGCACTGCCCGCCTGTACCGGCGGTGCCCGCACCACGGTCAGCGGCACGATTTACGATCCGGCCGGCAAGGTTCCCCTTTACGGCGTCACGGTTTACGTTCCGAACGCTCCGCTAAGGGACCTGACCGACGGCGCCGCCTGTGAACCGTGTACGCCCCCATCGGGGGAACCGGTTGTCAGCACGACGACCGACTCGGCTGGGCATTTCAGTCTGGACAACGTCCCCGCCGGGACCGGTATCCCGTTGGTGATTCAGGTGGGCAAGTGGCGCCGTGAAACCGTGATGTCCCGGGTAACGCCTTGCATGGACAATCCCCTGACGGACAAGGACATGACCAGGTTGCCGCGCAACCAGGCCGAAGGTCACATTCCCAAGATCGCGTTGACCACGGGGAACGTGGACGCCCTCGAGTGTTTGCTACGAAAAATCGGCATCGAGGATTCCGAGTTCACCCCCGAGGCGGGGACGGGGCGCGTGAATCTATACGCCGGCGGAAACGCCACGATTATGGAGGGAGTGGGCACGAACGCCTACGCCACGACGCTCAACGGTGGCGCGTCGTTTACGACCGCGATGGGCTGGTGGGACAACGTCGCGAACTTGGTGAAATACGACATCCTTCTGCATTCGTGCGATGGCCTGTCGAATCCGGGGAACGCCCTGAAGGGTCCGGCCGCCCTGCGAGCGTTTCAGGACTACACACATGCTGGAGGCAGGGCGTTTCTGTCGCACTGGCACAACTACTGGGTCGAGCGTGGGCCGGCTCCGTTCCCGATGGTGGCCCAGTTCAACCATCAAGACGATCTGGCGATCCCGTTTACGGCCACGATCGACACCACGTTTCCCAAGGGACTGGCGCTCGGCGAATGGCTGGTGAACGTCGGGGGCTCAACGACGCTGGGCAATCTGGTCATTCAGGGGGCCCAACACACGATCGACACAGTGAACCCCACCGCGCAACGCTGGATCTACAGCACGAATCCGACGTCCACGCAGTATCTGACCTTCAACACGCCGATTGTGCCGGCCCCCGGCGCGGTCCAGTGCGGCAAGGTGGTGGTCAGCGACATCCACGTATCGTCAGGATCGGGCAACGCGATGACCGACGACATTTCGGGGCCGGCGTATCCGTTTCCAAGCGGGTGCCGGACGGTGGATTTGTCGCCGCAAGAGAAGGCGCTTGAGTTCATGCTGTTCGACCTGTCGGCGTGCAGCCCACCGGGCATACCGTAGACCGCCGTTGCTGCCAGGCAGCCGATGTTCGCGGGGCGCACCCTGGCGAGGGTCTGAACCAGGTATTTACGGTTCGACGTAGGTGCGGCGGGCGGGGACGGAGACCAAGCGAGGCTTGGGCAAACACAGGGCGGTCAGCTTCCGGCCGTACACGCACCCGGTGTCCACGCCCGTGGCGAACCGGTGTTGCTGCAAGCCTCGCGTGGCGTCGTGGCCGAACACGACGTGGGCGGGGCCAGGCCAGACGCTGGCCCAGGGAACGCCGCCCTCGACTTTCATTGACGGCTGACCGGTGGGGGTGATGCTCCTCATGTTCATCAACAGGTCCCGGGATTGCTCGGACAGCGGGACCCCCGCCACCAGGCCGGCGTGGACGACGATGGTCTCCAGGTCGGGCAGTGCCAGAAACAGCGGAAGGTCGTTGAGGTATGTCCAGTCCGCGGGTCTCAGCGTGCGTGCGACGGCGACGTGACGCCGGCGGTGACCAGACTGGCCTTCGGTTTCCTCGGCGTTTGGACCCACGGACAACACCTTGGCGTCGTGGTTTCCCAGCACCGCCCGGATGCCCAATTCGCGGGCCAGTTGAACAACACCCTGCGAATCGGGCCCCTTGGCGACCAGATCGCCCACCGAGATCACCCGATCGGTCGTCCAGTCGATGGAGCACGCGGCCAGCAGATCCTGCAGTTCGTCCAAACAGCCGTGGATGTCGCCGATAACGACGGTTTGGCGACCATCGGAAGCGGCTGGCACGTCAGGGCCCATTGGCCGCGAAGTGCTGGCGCAGTTCCTCCGACGCGCCCCGCACGGCATGCTGCAGGGCCTCCACTTCCATGGAGGGATGCATCGCCGGTCGAAATTGCCGTCGCTGTCGCTGAACAACCGCCTCGCCCGAACTCATCATCACGATGGCGTTGCCTCCCGTACTTAGCACCAACTCGACGCCGCACCGGACTTCGATCAGGTCCGATCGTCCTGAAATAGACAGGGTCTTGATGGCGCCATCGACGGTGTACGGGCCGGGGCCGCGTTTGCCGAATCCGTGCAATTCGGTTGTGACGAAGCCACGCATTCGTTCCAGAAGCTTGACCGAGGCCTTGCGGGTCTTGTCGCCCATGGGTTTGACCGCGATCGCGGCGCTGGCGCGTCGATCGGCCAACGTTTCCAGCGCGGCGGCCGCGTGCCGCCGCACCAGTGGGTTGGATTCGGCGACCGCCACCTCCAGAGGAACGCGCGCGCTTTCGTCGCCGATATCTCCCAGCGCCTTCGCGGCCATCGCCCTAACCATTGGGCTGCGATCACCGAGCGCCCGAATCAGAAACGGCGCGGCGCGCGGATCACGAGCGCGGCCCAGAACCAGCGCCGCCTGAACGCGAACCTTTTCGGAGCGATCCGCCAGCACCGCGGTTGTGGCCGCCGTGAACGGATCCCGGTCGGCATGGTTACGTGTCGCGGCCTTGGTTTGCCGGCCGACAATCGCGACCGTCACAACCAGGCCGAGAAGGAACATGCAGCGCGGGAGCCGAAACAAATCGGGATCAGGATCGCTCCCCGCGCGGGTCGGCGTCAACGGGAATGCGCCGGACCGCCCATTTTGGAAGGTGCAGGTCGTACAAGTTCTACGGGTTTACGCGATGACCATCCGCTGTGATTCCGAAGCGCGAACCGAGTCAGTCGGTCTTTCCCGGACCATCGATCTTGGCCTTCTGGGCGTCGTCCTTCGCGTCAGGGGGCGCTTCCACCGAGCGCTTGAAGTTTCGAATCGCCTTTCCAAGCCCATCACCCAACTGAGGCAACTTGGTCGCCCCAAAAACAACAGTGACGATCACAAGAATCATGACCAGTTCGCCCATTCCCAGTCCGAACGGCATAGGTGCCTCCTTCTTGAACACAACTTAGCACCTCCGTTGGCCCCGTGCCTGCCACATCCCTTGCGATCGACGCGCGCGTTGAGGTCGACCTGTGGGTTGACGCATTCCGCGCGCGATGGCTGCGCAATGGCTGCGCGATGGCTGCGCAATGGCTGCGCGATGGCTGCGCGATGGCCGCGCGATGGCTGCGCAATGGCTGCGCGATGGCTGCGCGATTGTTGTAAGGGTCCTGTGGCATTCCGGCGCGACCTTTGACCGCCCGTGCCGCGGCCGGTAGAAGGCCGAAATGTTCTCCGGCGCGGACCCAGCGTTTTTGCCCCACCCCGCAGCGGTCCTGTTCGATCTGGACGGCACTCTGGTGGATTCGGAGCGCGAAAACGTCGAATCGGTGGTGTTGGCCTGCCGCCGCCTGGGCGTGGAGTTGTCGGCCGACGATCGCACCTTTGTTGTCGGTCACTCGTGGAACGAGATTCACGCACGCATCCGCGCTGCCCACGGGATTGGCGCCAGCCTGGACGCGTTGATTGCCAGCGCGGTCGACGAGAAGCGGGCGTTGCTGGCGGGCGGTGGTTATCGGGCCCTGCCAGCGGCGGTGGAGACGGTTCGGCGCCTGGCGCAAAGGTGCCCCCTGGCGCTGGTGTCCGGAGCCAGTCGCGTCGAGGTGCGGGATGCCATCGAGGCAATCGGAGTCGCGGAGTGTTTTCAGGTGGTCCTGGGGGCCGAGGACTACGCGCGCGGCAAGCCCGCCCCCGATTCGTATTTGCTGGCCATGGATAGAATGGGGGTACGCGCGTCGGCCGGGCGCTGTGTGGTCATCGAGGACGCAACCCCTGGGATTTTGTCGGGCCGCGCGGCGGGAGCGCGTGTGATCGGCGTTCGAATCGGCAACTTCATCGGCTATGACCTGTCCGCCGCGGATGTCGTGGTTGATACCCTGGCCGAAGTCACCGACCAGTTGTGCGCGGATCTAATTGACGCGAAACCGGGTCTTTGACCGCGAAGTGCTAAAATCGTCGAGCCGTCGTGTTCGATCACCTGCCACCGCACGTTACGATTTATGAAGTCGGCCCTCGCGACGGGTTGCAGAACGAATCGCGTCTGATTCCCACCGACGACAAGGTGGCCTTCATAGACGCGTTGTCGCTGACCGGCCTATCGGCCATCGAGATCACCAGCTTCGTGAACCCGAAGTGGATTCCACAACTGGCCGACGCCGTCGAGGTGGCGCGGCGGATCACGCGCCGTCCGGATGTCGCGTATTCGGCCCTGGTGCCGAACCGGCAGGGCCTTGATTCGGCACTGGCCGCGGGAATGAAGGAGATCGCGGTTTTCATGTCGGCCTCCGAGACCCACAACAAGAAGAACATCAACAAGACCATCGTGGCAACGTTGCAGGCGTTCCGCGACACCGTGCCCCCGGCCCTGGCGGCGGGTTTGAGGGTCCGGGCGTATGTATCGACCGTGTACGGGTGTCCTTACGAGGGCGCGGTGGATCCCGAGAAGGCCGTTGAGCTTTGTCACGAGTTGCGGGCACTGGGGTGCTATCAGGTGTCGCTCGGCGACACGATCGGCGTGGCCACGCCGCGCCAGGTGCGCGACGTGTTGTCGCGGGTGCTGGCCGAAATTCCGGCGCCCGAGGTGGCGGTGCACTTTCACGATACCCGGGGCACGGCGCTGGCGAACATCCTGGTGAGCGTAGAAATGGGCATCACCACCGTCGATTCGGCGCTGGGTGGACTTGGGGGCTGTCCCTACGCTCCCGGGGCATCGGGCAACGTCGCTACCGAGGACGTGGTCTACATGCTGGAGGGAATGGGGGTTTCAACCGGCATCGATCTGGACAAGTTGGTGGAGGCGTCGACGCTGGCGTCTACGCTGGTCGGACACGAGATGCCGTCTAAGTTCTATCGGGCGTACATGGGGGCGCGCGGCCGGGCGATCGTGGGGGGCACCGCTTCGTGATACCGTTGCGGCATGAGTCAGGCGAGCCCCGCGACTGCCGCGACCATGGTGACCCTGGAGCGGCGCGGTCCGGCTGCCTGGATTACCCTGTCCCGTCCTGACTCCGCGAATGCGTTGTCGATGGCGCTGGTCGACGAACTGGCGGTGGCTATCGGTGGGGTACAGGGGGATTCGTCCGTGCGCGCGGTGGTGATAACGGGCGCGGGTAAGTCCTTCTGTGCGGGCGCCGATCTGAAAGAGCGGCTCGGCATGACGCCGGACGAGACGCGCGTCTTCCTGGACGAGTTGGGTGGAACGCTGACGATGTTGGCGTCTTTGCCTTGCCCGGTAATCGCCGCAATGAACGGAGCGGCGTTTGGGGGCGGGCTAGAACTGGCCCTGGCATGTGACCTGCGCCTGTGCGCCGAGGGTGCGACGATGGGGTTGGTCGAGGCGCGCCTGGGGATCATTCCCGGCGCCGGCGGCACGCAGCGGCTGGCGCGGATCGTGGGCGTCGCGCGCGCGAAGGAATTGATTCTGACTGGTCGTCGAATCGACGCCGCCACCGCGCGCGATATCGGACTGGTGGCGAAGGTATTGCCGCCCGCGGATCTAGAGGCCGCCGCTGCCGATCTGGTCGATGAAATCGCGGCGTGTGGTCCCCTGGCCGTCGCGCAGGCCAAGGCGGCGATCGACGGTGGCATCGCGCTGACGCTGTCGGGCGGGCTGGCGATGGAGAAGCGTTGCTACGAGATTGTGCTTGCCAGCGAGGATCGCGACGAAGGATTGCGCGCGTTCGCGGAGAAGCGCCAACCTGTGTTTCAAGGCAAATAGGCCTATTGAGACGAGAGGACCCCGCGATGTCACGCACCGACGAGTTGGAAGCCCTGGCCGAGAAGGTCCGCCAGGGAGGCGCCGCCAAGTATCACCAAGCCAATGCCGCCGCTGGTAAGTTGTTCTGCCGCGAGCGCATTGCTCTGCTGTGCGACGAGAGCGGCAAGGACTTCGTCGAGGATGGATTGCTGGCCAACGCGACGGCCGGGGATTTGCCCGCCGACGGGGTGGTCACGGGCATTGGGCGCATCCACGGTCGTCCGGTGGCGATCATGGCGAATGATTCGACGGTGAAGGCGGGATCCTGGGGGGCCCGCACGGTTGAAAAGATCATCCGCATCCAGGAAACCGCCGGCCGGCTGCGGATTCCGCTGCTGTACTTGGTCGATTCGGCGGGTGCGCGCATCACCGATCAGATCGACATGTTTCCGGGGCGGCGTCACGCGGGGCGGATCTTCCACAATCAGGTCAAGCTGTCGGGCGCGATCCCCCAGATCTGTTTGCTGTTTGGACCGTCGGCCGCGGGTGGCGCATACATTCCCGCCTTCTGCGACGTGGTGTTCATGGTCGACAAGAACGCGTCGATGTATCTGGGATCGCCGCGCATGGCCGAGATGGTGATCGGCGAGAAGGTGACGCTGGAGGAAATGGGCGGCGCGCGCATGCACTGCGAGGTTTCGGGTTGTGGTGATCTGTTGTCGCCCGACGAGCAGACCTGTCTGGCGGCGGCGCGGGCCTACCTGGCGTTCATGCCGTCGCGCGCGGGAGAGACCGCCCCGTCGGTGCCGCCGCGGGCGCCGCGCGCGGATGCGCGTCGCATCGATGACATCTTGCCGCCAAATCAGAACCAGTCTTTCGACATTTACGCATTGATCGATGCGCTGGTGGACGAGGCGAGCTTTTTCGAGGTCAAGCGCCTGTTCGCGCGCGAGTTGGTGACGGGGTTGGCGCGGTTGAACGGGCGCCCGGTGGGGATCGTCGCCAGCCAGCCGAAATGGAAGGGCGGCGTGTTGTTCGTCGACAGCGCCGACAAGGCGGCCCGGTTCATCTGGTTGTGCGACGCGTTCGGGATTCCGTTGTTGTTCCTGGCCGACGTTCCCGGCTTCATGATCGGCAAGGCGGTCGAACGCCAGGGGATGATCCGGCACGGCGCCAAGATGATTTCGGCGGTGGCCGACGCGACGGTGCCGAAAATTTGCGTGGTGCTGCGCAAGGCCTACGGCGCGGGGCTGTACGCGATGTGTGGCCCCGGCTTCGATCCCGATGCAACGCTGGCTTTGCCCCAGGCTATGATCGCCGTCATGGGTGCCGAGGCCGCCGTCAACGCCGTCTTCGCGAACAAGATCGCGCAGAAACCCGAGTCCGAACGGGCGGCCTACGTCGAGGAATTGCGGCGGGAGTATCGGGAGGACATCGATTTGATGAAGCTGGCGTCGAACCTTCACGTCGACGCGGTGGTGGCGGGCGACCACCTGCGTGCCGATTTGATTCGCCGTTTCGACGCCGCGGGTTCGAAACGCGTCGTTGGCTATGAACGCCGCCGCGCGGTTCTGCCGGTCTGATGGCTGACTGGCTGAAACTGATTCCCGCCGATCAGGCGCGCAGCATGTTGCTGGACGTCCCCCAGGTCGGGGTCGAGACCGTGACTTTGCGCGAGGCGGTCGGTCGCGTGTTGGTCGCGCCGCTTTTCGCACCGCACGATCTGCCGCCGGCCCGGCTGTCGGCCATGGACGGCTACGCGGTTCGGTCCGACGACATCGCCCGCGCGTCCGGGCCAGATGGGGAGGTGCTGGCCGTGATAGGCGCGGTGCCCGCCGGCAGCGTTTTTACCGGACAGGTCGGCGGCGGACAGGCGGTCTCGATCGCGACCGGCGCGGTTGTCCCCGACGGCGCGGACGCCGTGGTCATGGTCGAATTCACGACGCCGGTCGATGGGGCGGGGGCCTACGTCGGGCCGGGTGCTCGGGTTCGGGTCAAGAAGGTGTTCCCTGCCGGGGCCAACATCGTCCAACCGGGGGAGGACCTACGCGCCGGCGACGCCATCTTACCGGCGGGGCGCCGGCTGCGGCCGGGCGATCTGGCGGCACTGGCGTCGTTCGGAATCGTCGATGTGACGGTCTTTCGACGTCCGCGTATCGCGGTGCTGGCCACCGGGTCGGAGATCTGCCCGCCGCATCAGACGCCGCTTCCGGGCCAGGTGCGGGATTCGAATCAGTATGTCCTTGCCGCCCAGGTGGAGGCGGCCGGCGCGATTGCGATTCTCGGCGGCATCGTCGCCGACGATTCCGATCTGCTGCGCGCGACGGTCCTGCGCCTCGTCGACGAGAACGACGGTCTGGTGTTGTCGGGAGGATCGTCGGTTGGTCCCAAGGATCTCACCGCGGGTGTGTTGGGGGCATTGCCGTCCCCGGGAGTGATGTTCCACGGCATCGACATTCGTCCGGGCAAACCGACGGTTTTCGCCCGCGCGGGCAACAGACCCGTCGTGGGCATGCCCGGCTATCCAACATCCTCGATGGTTGTATTCGAGGCGTTCGTGCGCCCGATGTTGGAACGCCTGGGTGGTGAAAACGTCACCGACACGTGGCCCACCATGCTGCGCGCGCGCCTGTCGCGCGCCTACGGGAAGCCCACCTCTCGCGAGGACTTTCTGCGGGTTCGTCTGTCCGTGCGCGCCGATCGCGACGGTGAGGTTTGGGCCGATGTTCTACCCGGAGGATCGGCGGCGATCTCGAACGTCATTCTGGCCGACGGTTTGGCGCGGGTCCCCGCCGGCATCGACCACCTGGACGAAGGCGCCCCGGTCGGTGTGCGGCTGTTCCTGTAGCGCGGCAATCGTCAATCGACAGGGGGCGGATCCTCGCGCCACGCGCCCGATCCGTCGTCGTGGAGGTGGTGCGTGGCGCGGTTCCAATCCTGCAGGGTCAGATCAAGCCGGTTGTGCGACAGAACGGACAGAACGGGCGGACCGAACGCGCGTGGCGCGGCGCTGATCGGCACGGAGGTCATTCCCGTGGTGGTTCCCCGCCAGTGATGCGGAACGTAGTCGGGCGTCAAAGCGACAACATCGAACCTGGCCAAACTGGATCGAACGGCCACCGGGTCGGTGATGACCAGGACGTTCAGGGACTCCGCCTTCCACAGACACGCTTCGTTGAACGCGTGCATCAGACGGTTCTTCGGATCTCGAAAGAACACGTCGTGAACGCCCGAATCGCGACGGACAAAGGCCGGCACGCCCACCATCGGAAACGCGGTGTCCTCGGTGCCGTCCGATCCCACGTGTAGCAGGGTGCCGCTGCTACCACGGACGAAGGTATCGGCCGCGGCTGCCGGTGTCGCCCGGTTACCCCTTTCCAGTTCGGGCAGGATGATCGTGGCAATCGCGTTCCACGAGATCATGTGTGCCGGAGCAACGTCGTCGATTTCCAGACTGAAAGACCCACCCATGGGAGCCCGCAGTTGCCCGCGTACGTTGCTTTCGTATCCCCTGACGGCATCGTCATAGGTCATGCCGGTTTGTGCCTCGTCGAAGGAACCGGGATTGTCGCCGAAACAGTTGTTGTCATAGCGGTTCAGCACATGGACCTGCCGCCGCCCGGTTCCCGTACTGCCCAGGAGGTACAGATCGGTGTACCCGGCGATCTCATAAAAGGGAGCGTGGGTCTGTTCTTCGTCCCCCCACGAACTGCCGGAACGCAACGGCAGGGGAAGCGACCCAGCGATCGGAACGCTGAGCGTGATGCGCGGATCGATTGCCGCGTAGATCGTCGTCGTCCAACCCCCGCCTGACAGGCCGATCATGCTGAAGTCGCTGTACGCGGGGAACCCGTCGGCCTGGGCCTGGGTGTCGAGGTAGTTCAAACATACCGCCACGGGCTCGACGAAGAACTTCATGCCACTGCCCGACGTCGTTGGTGTGTTCACGATACTTGCGTGGTCAATTTCGCATTGGTAGGCGCTGGGAAGGCATCCGAGCATGTACATCGCGAGGACCGAGTAGCCCCCAAGCAGGAGGTTGTTGATGGTTCGTTGCATGCCGAATCCGACATCATCCATGCCTGGATCGTCGTCGAATGACGTGGCGTGGCCGTGGTGAACGATGACCAGGCGGTTCTGCCTGGATGTCGATGGAATGAAGTGGTGGGCCAGGCTTTCCATGCCCGCCTCCATTTGAATGTGCAGGGTGTCGACGCGTTCGAGGTTGGCCAGCCCCCGCACGGGACTGGCGACGTTCCTATCCACGGCGGTCGGCAGCCTGGTCGAGGGGAACCCGGCGCCGCCCCACAGGAACTGGATCAGGGCTTGCCGCTGGGCGTTCATTGAAGCGGTCGCCGCCGGGCTGCCGACGCCAGAGGTGCCCGGGTCCGCGCTGTTCGGATCGGCGCCCGTGGTTCCGGAGCCGCACGTGCCTATGCCTATGCCTATGCCCATGCCCATGCCCGCTGCGGCTCCGCCGGCACCACCCGATCCGTGGGATGCGGTTGCCGCACCTGAGCCGACCCTTCCAGCTGAGCCGACGGTTCCTGAGCCGACGGTTTCGCCTGAACCGACAGTTCCACCTGAGCCGACAGCTACCCCCAACCCGACTCGTTCACTGCCCCCGGCCGCGCCTCGCGACTCAGGGCTCCCCACGGCTCCGATCCCTCCGTCGATGCCGGGTCGTCCCCCGGAGCCCGCCCAGGTAAAGCCGACTTCGTCCGTTCCCCCGGCCGTTGAATCGCACGCCGCCGCTATGAGCGCGACGCTCAGGATTGCTCGCACCGCCAGCACCGACATAGGGATCGAACCTCATGTGGTTTTCGGATCCATGACGGCGTTCGATAAGGCTCCGTCAGCGATTGTCCCGGGTTTTGTTCCAAGGTTGGCCGGCGCAGAGGACCGGTCCTGAGGTAGATTTCGCGCGATGATCGTGCTGGGACAGGCGCTGGCGATACTGGTCGTGGTGGTCGCGGCAACCGGCCCGGACGTTCGCGGCAATGTCGTTTGTCCCAGCGCCGAGGATGTCGCGGCCCGGCTGGGGCCGATGTTGGCGTCCGACGCGGGTTTTCCGCCGGGAGCCTTCGTCGATCTTGCGGACGTTGCGGCCAGCACGCCTGGCCTCGTGGATGTGGAGATTCGACTTCGAACGTCTGCCGCGGGAGCGCCGCTTGCCGTCCGCCGCGTCGAAAGGGGTGGGGGATGCGCGGACACCGCGGACGCCGCTGCGGTGATCGCCGCAAGTTGGGCCAGCCGCTACGCGACATCGGCCCCGCCGCCATTGGCGGACTCGGCTTTGCCGGAAGCGCCCGGCGTGGCCGTGCGAGCGCCGGATCCCGCCAAGCCTGGCCCGCTGGCGTCGGCGCGGCCCCAATTTTCGATCGGCGCCGTCGCTGGAATCGTGGCGGCGACGGCGGGTGGTTCAGCGGCGCTGGTCGGTGGCGAGGTCGACGTCCGACGCGGCCGTTGGGTCGCGCGCCTGGCGTTGGCCGGCATGGCGGAACGCACGATCGCGGTTGATCCCGGTAGCGCGGGCTGGCGGCGGCTGATGGTGTTGCCGAGCCTGGGCATGGTTTGGGGTTCGCCCCGGGCCTTCGCGGAGCTGGGCGTTGGCGCGGCAATCGGAGTGACCGAAACACGCGGATTGGGGTTCGGAACCAACGCCACCGATATGGGCATCGATGTGGGCGGCGTTCCATCATTCCGATTGGGCGCGCGGTTGGCCGCGCTTCCCGCCACGGTCTGGATAGGCGGCGCGGCGCTGATTTGGTTTCGGCCGCACGGTGTGGGCCTGGTGGGTGGCGGCGCCAGCAAAACTTTGCCCCGCCTGGACGGCTTCCTGGGTGGCGGCGTGTCCTTTTTGTTCGATTCCTGAAACAAACACGGGCGCCCCGGACACCAGGAAACGTCGCCCGTGTCGTCATCCCCTGTCCATCGCGTTGCCCCAGCCCAGCCGGCGCAGCCGGTTTCGTTCGACGCGGTTTATCGCGCGCACGCCGCCGCGGTCGCGCGCTGGGCCAAACGCCTGGGCGGCCCCCACGTGGATCCGGACGAAACCGTTCAGGACGTATTTCTGATCGTGGGCCGAAAACTGTCGTCGTTTCGCGGCGACGCCAAGATCGAAACCTGGCTGTTCCGTATCACGGCACGGATCGCCTCGAACCGTCGGCGATCCGCGCGGCGGCGTCAGATCTGGGTCCGGATCACCCGACGAATCGAGGACGAGCTTCCCGGCGATGGTCCCGGCCCCGCCGACGCGATGGAGAAGCGCGAGGCCGCGCGGCGGTTCTACGCCGCACTGGAGGATTTGCCCGAGCGGCACCGCGAGGTGCTGGTCCTGTTCGAACTTGAGGAATTGAGCACCGACGAGATCGCGCGCCTGATCGATCGGCCCCCCGCCACGGTGCGGGTTTGGTTGCACCGGGCCCGCGCGCGTTTTGCGGAAGGCTGGCGGCGTCGTCAGCAGGAGGACGATCAATGAAAAAATCCAAGGACGCGGATCCGATTAGGTGGCGTGCTCTGCCGCCGTCGCGGTCCGAAATCGAGACCGAAATGGGAGCGGCGACGCGCCTGCTGGGGGCCGACGAGCCACCCGACGAGGTGCGCCTGGCGCAGATCCGCCAACGTGTGCTGCCCCAATTGCGTCAGGACGGTCTTGGCGGGTTTTGGTTCGTTCACCCCTGGCTTCGCGTGGTGGTCTTGGTGATCGCGTCGCTGACGGTGGGGGGCGTGGCCACCGCCATCACCGGCCGACTGATCGAGAAATACCGCCGTGCCGATACGGCGCCGGCGGCACCTGCCGTGACGGGTGTTCCGGCGTCAAAACGGGTCGCCCGTCGCTGGCGCATCGCCGTGAAGACGCCGACCGAACTGGATTTGTCGGTCGGTCCCGACGGCACCGATGTGAACGTTCTGGAAGGACAGGCCGAGATCAGCATCGCGGGCGTTCCCGGCGTTGTCAGGATGGAACCGGGAGCATCCTGGCGAAGCAGCGCACCCGCCGTCGAGGCTCCCCCGGCCGCCGCAATTTCAAACGCGCTGCAACCTGTCCGGTCGGTTCCGCCGTCGTCCGCACATCCTGTGGCGTCCGGTCCCGCCAATTCCGTCGTTCAATCGCGCGCGATTCCATCGTTACCTAGGCCAAGGCCACTCCTGCGGAACGAACGTTCGCGAACGCTTGCCTTGGCCGAGGTCGAAAGAAGCAGCCCCCCGAATCCATCCGTGAGTCCGTCGCTGAATTCGCCCAGCGCCGCGCCGACGCCGCCTGCCGACCCACCTGGCTTCGAACCGTTTCGCGTCGAAACGCCGCGGATATCGCTTCCAAATTCCACGACCGTTCCGTCGCTGCCCCCCAGCGAAGCGGCGCTGCTGGGACGGGCGCTGCGCCGATTGCGCGCCGATCGCGATCCGCGGGGTGCGTTGGTGCAGCTCGACGAGCACGATCGCCGTTTTCCTTCCGGTGCGCTCGCTCGCGAGGCCACGCTGGCAAGAGTTGAGGCGTTGCTGGCGCTGGACCGCAAGGCGACGGCGCTGGCGATCTTGGACGCGCTGAACATGGAAGGCGCGACCGTCGATCGGCGGGCGGCGCTGGCCCGGGCCGAACTGCGCGCCGGCGGCGGTCGCCGGAAGGACGCGATCGCTGACTTCGACATGATTCTGGAGAGTGACAGCGACGACGACATCAGCGCGCGTGCGCTGTTCGGGCGCGCGGTCCTGAACGCGCGGGCGGGTGACGCCGCGGACGCGCGTGACGACTTGCGGGAATACCTCCGACGTTTTGCCGACGGTCCGCGCCGATTCGATTCCGCGCGCATGCTGCGTCGTCTCGGCGGCTGAAACATTCCGGATCCGCGCGACACCAGGGGAGCAGGAGATCACCATGACCAAACAATTCAGATCGCTTGCAAACTCGCCCGTAAAACCGCCCGGCCCGGACCTTCGACCTCGTTCTCGTTCATTGCTGTTCGCTCCCATCTTGCTGCTGGGCGGTTTGCCGGTCGGCGCCGGTTGCGGTTGGTTCTCGCTGATCGGGGAACTTCAGCGTGACGGAGGCATAGCCGAGGGGGACGGAGGAGGAACCGGTGGTCTGGGCGTTTCCGACGCCGGGGTGGGCACTGGGGGGGCGGCTGGTGGCGCCGTTGGAACGATCACTCCCCGCCCCCACGACCCGATAACGTCGTCGGCCAAGCTTGACCTGCTCTTCATGATTGATGACTCCGTTTCAATGGAGCCGTTGCAGGCGAAGCTGAGGGCCCGCCTGCCTCAATTCATGAACGTCCTGAAGCAGATTCCGGGAGGTCTTCCGGATATTCACATCGGCGTCGTTTCGTCGTCGTTGGGCTCTGGCATCTTCGGGAACGTCAACGGTTGTCAACCCGGCACGCCCGGCAACAGGAACGGTGCTTTTCAGCACCCGACTGCATGCACCGGTTTGCACTCGGGAGAGCGCTTCATCAAGTCCAACCGCGGCGTAAACAACTTCACGGGCGACATCACGGACGTATTTGCCTGCCTGACCAACATCGGCACGCAGGGTTGCGGCTTCGAACATCCCTTCGAGGCCACCAGACTGGCCTTACAACGGGCGAGCGATCCGCTGGATTTCGACAATGGTTCTTTCCTTCGTCCTGACGCCTTCCTCGGCATCGTGATGTTGACCAACGAGGACGACTGTTCGGTTCCGGCTGATTCAATGCTGTTCGATCCGAATCAACAATCGCTGCTCGATCCACTCGGGGGCCTGCACTCCTACCGCTGCAACGAGTTCGGACACCGCTGCAACGGTGTCGCCCCACCGCATGTCCCCCCGGGGAGTCCGGTAGCGCTCGACAACTGCACATCGGCTGAAGACGGCAAACTGGTGACCGTCCGGGGACTCGCAACATATTTGAAGAGTCTCAAGGCCGACCCGAGCCGCATTTTCGTGGCGGCCTTGGCCGGTCCTCCAGCGCCCTACATCGTCGAGGCACACAGCTTCAGCCTGGCAACGGGTGGCACCGAGACGCAACCCTGGGTGGCGCACTCGTGTACGCAGACTACATCAGGAGGGGCGGCGCCAGAGTACGCCGATCCAGCGATTCGCGTGACCGAGCTTGTGCGGGCCTTCGGTCCGAACGGCGTTTTCGAAAGCATTTGTGCCGACGACTTCGGACCGATGATGACCAGGGTCGCGGATTCGATGGTCGGCCCGCAGCCGTAGCGGAACCGGCAAGGATTAGCCCGCGCGCGGGCGTGGGGGTGCCAGCTTGGCCCCCACGCTCGCGTGCGTTTTCGTTTTGCGCCTGCCTCGGCGGACGGTGTCATTGTTGACCGACGTGTGATTCACTCATTACCCTTGTGGGCGCAATTCCCCGCCCATTCCGCCCATCCCGCCTTGCTTGCCTCGCCGAGGAGGATCGTCACTACATGAATCGCCTAATTTCGGTCGCGACACTTGTCGGCTTTTTAACCGCCGTTCCCCTTCTTCTTGTCGGCGCCGACGTGACGGCCCAGACGGCGCCCCGACAGCGACCGAAGCTGAAAGGGCGCACACACAAGCTGAAGATAGACAGCTCGCCCCAACAGGCCGTCGTTTACTGGGATTCCGCGACGACGCCCGCGCCGAAGGACTACGGCATCGCGGGCTACACGCCCATTACCCTGACGGTGCCCCGGGGCAACGTGCGCGTGATCCTGGAACTGAAGGGCTTTCGCACGCAAGAGCGTGACGTCAACGTGCAAAAGAGCCAGGCGATCCTGGCGACGATGGAACGTGCCCCCAGCGCCGCCCGCCTGGAAATTGTGGCGTCGGGCGATGGCAGCGCCACCGGGGCCGAAGTATCCGTCGACGGTGTCGCGCGCGGCACGCTGCCGAACGCGTTCGAGGTCACGGCCGGCCGTCACAACATCGAGGTCAAGAAGGTCGGCTGGAAACCGCAGACCAAATGGGTCGAGGTCGGCGAGGACGAAAAACGTACCATCGAAATCCTTCTTGAGCGCGCGGAGGCGCCGACGGGAACGTTGCTGGTCACGTCCGACGCGCCCGGCGACGTCTATATCGACGGCGTGCGGCGCGACGTGGCGCCTGCCGTGATCGCGGGACTGACCGCGGGCGAACACATCATCGAGGTGCGGCGCGAGGGCTCGACCCCGTGGCGGCAGTCGGTGACGATCGTCTCGGGCCAGCAGGCAAAAGTAAACGCCAACGTGGGCGGCAGCGGCGGCGCCGGCCTGCGCATTGTGTCCAGCGAGCCGCACGTGGACGTGTTCATCGACGGCGAGCCCAGGGGCAAGGTCCCCGTGAACATCGCCGACATCAAGCTGGGGCAGCACCTGGTCGAGGGGCGGAAGCCGCATTTCAAGCCGTTCGAGCAGACCGTCGACATCACGCCCGGCAAGCAGGTGTTGGTGCAATTGAAGATGGAGCCCGGGTCCGACGACCGCGGGAAGTCCATCTTGAAGGTTCAGTCGACCGTACCGGACGCGGAGGTCTTCCTGGACGGATCGACGCTGGGCAAGGCGCCCGTCGATCGGCATGACCTTCCGGCCGGAAAGCACTTCGTGATCATTCGGAAGGAAGGCTACGAGGAGTTCAAGCGCGAGGTGTATCTGTTCGAGGGCCAGCCGGTGTCGCTGGTGGCGGATCTGCGCGCCGTTGGGAAGCTGCGCATGCTGTCTAATCCCCAGGGCGCCGAGATCCTGATCGACGGCGAGCCGGTCGGGAAGACGCCGCTTGAGCGCGACGACATCGCCGCCGGCGACCACGTTTTCACGTTCCGTTTGAAGGGCTACTACGATCACAAGGAGACCATCAGCGTGATCGGAGGGAAGGAGCGACTGGTCTCGCCCGATCTCAAGCTGATGCCGACCGGGCCCAGCGCCGAGCAGATGGCCAAACGCAAGATGGGGATGTCGTCGTTCGGCGCGCGCGCGCTGCCCGCCGGCGGGTTCACCGCGGACCTGGGCCTTGGCTATCCCAACATCCTGATGGCGCGGTTGACCGTGGGCGCGTTCAGCCTGGGGACCGGTGGTCTGGACCTGGGCGTAGAAGTCCTCAGCTTTTTCCAGATGACCACGCTGGCGGTTCACTCGCGGTTGCAACTGGCGACGGCGGGACCGTTGTCACTGGGTGTTCGTGGGGACGCCGGCGGCGGCGCCGGCAGCAGCGGCCGGAACACGGTGTTCTTCGACCTTCAGGGCATCGCGTCGCTGGATTTCGCGGGCGTCGTGACATTTTCGGGCGACGTGCGCTTCTCGGCGTGGAGCGATCAGTTTTGCCCTTCGGCCGAACAGGAAGCCAACGGCGTGACGCCGCAGCCGTATTGTGCGATGTTCGCGAGCCCGGGTTACGGGGAGTTCGGGGGAACCAGTCCGGCGGGAAAGCGCTTCAGCGACTACCGCTTCTACGCCGGCTTCACCGCAGTGGCGGCAGTCGATCGTCAGCTGTCATTCTTCGCGCGGCTGGATTTTCTGCCGCTGGCCGGAATCATCACCTTTCCCCCGGCTCGGATGGCCTACCTCGACAAGTACAACTCGGTCATGTTCCAGCACGATCCGCTGTACTACGGCAACGTCGGTGTCAGCCTGAAGTTCTGACCGCCGCATCCAGCCCACCGCCGTTCCCGTTTGCTATCCTTCGACCGAGATAGGCCAGACCGTGAGGAAACGCGCGACCTACGAGGACATCCTCGCGGTTCCCACCAACAAGGTACTGTGCGCGACCGCCCCCCCGGCGGTATCCTACTGGCGTGGCCCTCTCGCTCAATCCGTTTGTCGCTTCCGAACTCGCGCGAATTGCCGCGGGGACGCCGGGGGTGGGTCTTGTTGTGCTCTTCGGATCCGTCGCCCGGGGACAGGCGCGCAGCGACAGCGACGCGGACATCGGTGTGGTTGGCGGCGCGTTCTGGGGCCAGATGCAACTGGGGGGCGACTTGAGCGTCGGCCTGCGACGCGAGCCGCACGTCGTCGACTTGACCGAGGCCTCGGACTGGCTGCGCTTCGAAGCGGCGCGCGACGGGGTCTTGATCTACGAAGGCGAGCCGGGCACGTGGGCCAATTTCAAGGCGGAAGCAATGCTTCGGTACTTCGACCTCGCTCCCATCATCGCGATCTGCGCCGAAGGCGTACGCCGCAGGCTGCTCGCCGAGGCGCGGGGACACGCCCTTGGGTGAGCATCTTCTCCGGAAGTTGGTCCTCTGCCGGGATCGGGTCGAGAAGATTCGACGCGCGTTGCCGGCGAATGCCGAAGACGTGATGAAGGACGAGCGCCTGGAGGCGTTCATTGCGTTCCACCTGTTCCTGCTGGTTCAGGACGCGGTTGACCTCGCGGCGCATGTGGTCGCGGAGCGTGGACTGGGTGTCGCCGCGTCGCTGCGCGAGACGTTTCAGTTCCTGGCGACAGCGGGCCTCATCAGCGCCGAGTCTGCCGCGGCGATGGGGGGACTTGCGTCCCTGCGAAACCGGATCGCCCACACGTACGGCGGCGTGGATCCGGTCAGAATGGTGCGGGAGACACCGGGGGGAATGGACGCCGTATCGCGTTTTCTGGATGAGCTGATTCAGAGTACCGAACGCGTGTAGGGGGGACGGGAGCATGCCGAAGACCGTCCGGATCCTTCGGCCCCCGGATTCAGCAACCCGCTGGTCGGGCCCCACCACCGCGACCTCTTCCCTCCGGTTGGAAGCTTGGCCGAACGCTTGGCGCGCAGGTCATTCACACTATCTGGTCGCCAAGACGAGGCCCGTGAGGACGCAGCCGCCTCCGCCCGTCAATGTCATCTCATTCCACCCGGCCGCGATTACTCGATTTCCCGCGGATCGGTCGCCGAGTGGACAGCGTTGTATAGGGTTACGCTGCCAAACGTTCGGTTGACGACACCATCCTTAGCCACCCTGAAGTTGAAGAACCAGGGGGCAGAGACCGGTGATTGCTGGACTCGCGCGAGAGCGATGCGATCGAGCTCATTCAACGGCCCAAGGCAGAACTCGAGGACTGGGACGCTCGGAGTATCCATTTTTCGGAGTCTATCGACGTATCCTCCGGCCATCCAGACCAGCTCACGCTGACCAAGGCCCGCACCCAATTCCGGTTCCTCGTCAGCCTCGTAGCATAGCCGTCTCACGTCCCCGAGGATGAGCTACCCCGCCTCCGATCAGAACTACTGGGGAAAGTACTAGCAACCACTCAGGCCAGCGGTTTCGCGATCGCCTTGGGTTCGCGAAGCGGGTCCAGGACTGGCGCCTCGTGCGTCGCCCAGGCGAGCCAGGCCACAAACCTTCGGACCGCTCGGACTCCGGCACCCGATCCGCGACCGCGGCCAGAATCAGCCCGTGGGCCGGGATCCCACAGCGCAGGAACGGCTCAACCTCGGACACCACGAACGCCGGCAGTACCGGCGGCTCGGCGGCGAATTCCAACTCGCGCAGGGATGTTTTCCAGTAGCCCTGCAGCGTCCGGTACAGAACGCTCTGTTCGGGACAGATCGGTCTAGTCACGGTCCCAGCGACCGGCCGTGCACGTGGACCACTGATGCGAACGGGTCCAACAACAACGGCGACAGCAGCGCGAACAAAGTGATGGTTCGGACGCGCGCCCAAAGCAGCGCAAGCCGTCCCTGAGGCTGAATGTGCAGTCCCAGGCGACGTTCACCCAGCACCAGGCCGGCGTGCAGCAAGAAGAAGCCCATGACGAAAGAGGAAGGGACCAGCGTTGATGCGGTCTGCTCGGTGTCGAGGACCGCTATCACGTGCATGACGCCCGAGGCACCGAAGGCCGTGACGGTGCCCATCACCCACTGGCGGCGTCGTCCGTACGGGCGGAAGAAGCCACGGGCCAGGTTTCCCTGCACCAGACGATTCCAGCGCCGGGCCCAGAATTGCGAAAGCGACGACGACAGAAGCGGCCGGTCCAGCAAGCCCGCGACCGGGCGTCCCACCAGTCCGGCGATCCCCACAATTATTTGATGAATTCCCCCCGAGCCGATCCCCACCTCGACCAGAACCAGCAGATCGTCCGCCGCGCGGGACCATCGCCAAATCCGTACTTCGTTCCCCGCGACCAGCAACGCCACGCAGGCCGCCGCGCCCAGGATTCCGACGATCAAGGTCCTGCCCGGATGGGCGACACCAGTCGGTGCGCGGACAAGCAGTTCCTCGGGGGTCAACATAGCCGCCAAGATGCGCCCCGGCGCAGGCCCAAGCCGTCGCGTTCGCCACCTTTCACCAAGGGCGACCATCCGAATGCCAAGGTATCCGACCATCAATCCCAGCGTCAGTTGCGCGGGTCCGGGCCCGCGCGTCGCCAGTGGTAGCGCCCAGGTGACGGCCAGGACCATGACTCGCCCTGCGGTGCGTATCGGCCGCCAGGGCGCCTGGCCCAGTCCCACGTACACGACGCCCAGCAAGGCCGCGGCGGGGATGCAAAGCAAGCTGAAGGGGAAGGGAATCATCGCAGGCGGGAATGGGCGGTCCCCATCCAGGAGATATTTAGACCGGGACGCGAATTTCCCCTAGCGTCGCGGCGATTTTTTCCGCAACGTACGCACCATGAGCAGCGCTGGAATCCCCCGCAAGTGGACGGTCGCGGATTCGTCCGAGCTATACGGAGTCAAGTCCTGGGGTAACAACTACTTCTCGGTCAACCAGGCGGGCAACGTGCAAGCCCACCCCGCGGGTTCCGAGGCGGGCAAGATTGACCTGAAGGAACTGGTCGACGAGGTCAACCGGCGCGGCATCGGCCTGCCCTTGTTGATTCGTTTCTCTGACGTCTTGAAGAGCCGCATCGTCGAGCTGAACGAGGCGTTCCGGCGCGCCATCGCGGAGTATGGCTACAAGGGGACGTTCAAGGGCGTTTACCCGATCAAGGTCAACCAGCACCGGTACGTGGTCGAGGAAATCGTTCAGTTTGGGCGTCCCTACCACTATGGCCTGGAGGCCGGATCGAAACCCGAGCTGCTGGCCGTCATGGCGATGCTGGAGGACGAGGAAGCGCTGATCGTCTGCAACGGCTACAAGGACGAGGAATACATCGAGACCGCCCTGACTTGTTCGAAGCTGGGACGGACGGTGCTGATCGTCGTCGAAAAATTCTCGGAGCTGCAACTGATCGCGGACACCGCCAAGAAGATGGGCGTGCGTCCCCGCATCGGCATTCGCGTCAAGTTGGCGTCCCGCGGCTCGGGACGCTGGGAGGCGTCAGGCGGCGATCGGTCCAAATTCGGCCTGTCCACGCGCGAGGTGCTGGAGTCCATCAAGTTCCTGCGTGAGAACGACCTGCTGACCTGTTTCGAGCTGCTGCATTTTCACCTGGGTAGCCAGATCTCAGCGATTCGCGCGGTCAAGAACGCGCTGCGCGAGGCGGGGCGGTTCTATGTCGAGGTGATCAAGCTGGGAGCGCCCCTGAAATATTTCGACGCCGGCGGGGGCCTGGGCGTCGACTACGACGGCTCGCAGACCAATTTCGCGTCGTCCATGAACTACACGATGCAGGAATACGCGAACGACATTGTGTTTGGGCTTCAGGAAACGTGTGATGCGGGCGGCGTCGAACATCCCATCATCGTGACCGAATCGGGACGGGCGGTGGTCGCCCACCATTCCATGCTGGTGGTCGATATCCTGGGCGTGGGCGAATTCGACGTTGGCAAGGCGCCCGACAAGATTGCCAAGGACGCCCCGCGCGTGTTGACGAACCTGTTCGAGACCTTTCGCGACGTTTCCCGCAAGAACGTTCTGGAGGCCTACCACGACGCGCTGGAGTACAAGGAAGAAGCGCTGCAGCTGTTCAACCTGGGCAACCTGTCGCTGTCCGATCGTGTCGTGGCCGAGGACGTTTTTTGGGCGATCTGTCAGAAGCTGCTGAAGCTGACGCGTGAGCTGCGTGAGGTTCCGGAGGAACTGGAGGGGTTGGAGCGGGCGTTGTCGGATACTTATTTTTGCAATTTTTCGATGTTCCAATCGTTGCCGGACATCTGGGCCATCGATCAACTGTTTCCGATCATGCCGATTCACAGGCTGGGCGAGGAGCCGACCCGGCGCGCCGTGTTGGCCGATATCACGTGCGACTCAGACGGGAAGATCGACCATTTCATCGATCGGCGCGATGTGAAATCGGTGCTGGAATTGCACCCCGTCAACGGTCGCGAGTACTTCCTGGGCATCTTCCTGATCGGGGCGTACCAGGAGATCTTGGGCGATCTTCACAACCTGTTTGGCAACACGAACACCGTGCACGTGTCGTTGGCGTCGGGGGGCGGATACCAGATTGAACACGTCGTCACCGGCGATACCGTTACGGACGTGTTGAAGTACGTCAGCTACGCCCGCGAGGACTTGGTGGCGCGCGTCCGTCGTTTCGCCGAACTGGCGGTTCGGGGTGGCAAGATGAGTCTGGAAGAGACACGTGCGATGTTGCGCATGTACGAGGAAGGCCTGTCGGGCTACACGTACCTGGAACGATCGTAGCGGGGGGGGCGCATGGATCTGCTCGGGCGGCTGGGGGAAAGCGCGGAGGTCGACGCGTCGCTGTCCGAATTGGCGCGCGGTGTGGTGGGTTCCGAGATCTTGCGGATCGCCGCCGAGATACGGGCGCTGAAGGCCAAGGGCGCCGCGATCTGCAATCTGACGGTCGGCGATTTCGACCCCGCGCTGTTCCCGGTTCCAACCAAACTTCTGGACGGTGTGCGGCAGGCGCTGGCGGCTGGCGAGACGAATTATCCGCCATCGGACGGTTTACCCGCCCTGCGCGAGGCGGTCGCGCGTTTTTATGACCGGCACCTGGGCCTGCGGTACCCCGTCGAATCCGTTCTGATCACGGGCGGTGCACGGCCGTTGTTGTACGGCACCTATCTGACGGTGCTGGATCGGGGCGACGCGGTGGTCTATCCGGTGCCGTCCTGGAACAACAACCACTACGCCTATCTGTCAGGTGCGCGCGCGATCGAGCTGCCGGTCAGCGCCGAATCGAATTTTTTCCCCACCGCGGACGATTTGCGCCCGCACATCGGCGTGGCGCGCCTGGTGATGCTGAATTCGCCGCTGAATCCGACCGGAACCGCGATTTCGGCGCCGCAGCTGTCGGCGATTTGCGAGTTGATCGTCGAGGAGAATCGCCGCCGCGCGCGCGCCGGCACCAAGGCCCTGTGGCTTTGCTACGACCAGGTCTACTGGCAGCTGGTGTTTCCGGGAGCCGGAAACCAGGTGCGCCACGTGACGCCGCCCGAGCTGGTTCCCGAGATGGCGCCGTACACCATCATCCTGGACGCCGCGTCGAAAAGCTTCGCCGCGACCGGATTGCGCGTCGGTTGGGCGGTCATGCCGCCGGCCGCGCGGCAGCGCATGGCCGACATCCTGGGACACGTGGGCGCGTGGGCACCCCGTCCCGAACAGGTGGCGATGGCCGCGCTCCTCGACGATGACGAAGCGGTGGCCACCTACCTGACGGAAATGCGATCGCGTGTCAGCGAGCGGCTGGAACGCCTGGCGCGCGGGTTTCAGCAGATGCGCGCCGCCGGGTTGCCG
>JANOJB010000157.1:0-27275 GCA_031407985.1 Pseudomonadota bacterium
GTGATGACCTGCCCCAAATCCTCCCCCTCCAGATACTCCATGACCAAGTACGGCGCGCCGTTCGGCGCTGTGTTGAAGTCGATCACCTGCACGATGCCGGGATGCCGCAACGCCGACGTCACCTGCGCCTCCCGCTGAAAACGCAGCAACACCTCCGGGTGTTTGCCGATCTCGGCGTGAAGGACCTTGACCGCATACCGTCCCGCCAGCCGTGCGTGGGCAGCCTCGTACACCTCCCCCATGCCGCCCTCCCCCACAAGGCGAACGATACGGTATGTGCCGTCGAGGACCACTCCCGGCCGAACACGACCCCTCACGCGGAACGCATGCTAACACCGGCCCGGCCCCGGGTGGGGCACAGGGTGGGACGCGGCACCCGACTAGGCACGGCGGCCGCTACCGGCCACGGCGCCCGTATGGCCTACGCCGTCGCGGCGCCGGGTTCGGACGATTCTTCGTCGACGCTGTAGTCGCATTCGTCCTTGATGCAACGAATGCGACCGCCCGCCTTGCTGACCTTTTTGACCAAGAACGGCGCGGCGCACTTCGGACAGACCTGCGGAACCGGCCTGTCCCATGACACGAAGTCGCACTTGGCTTCGGACCGGTAGTTCGAGCAACCGAAGAAAACCTTGCCGCGTTTCGAACGTTTCTCGGTCAGATAACCGCCACAGTCCGGCTTCGGGCAGTTGACCCCCAGCGAGATGGGACTGGTGGTCTTGCACTCGGGGTAACGCGAGCACGCTTGAAATTCACCGAAGCGTCCGCGACGAATGACCATGGGCGACCCGCAGGTCGGGCACAGCTGATCCGTCGGCCGGGTGCTGGGTACGATCTCCAGCGTTCCGTCAGCGCGACGCGTGAACTCCTTCGTGTTGCGGCATTCGGGGTAACCCGTACAGGCCAGGAAGTGCCCGTTGCGGCCCCACTTGATCACCATCGGCTTGCCGCACTTCTCGCAAACCTGATCGGTCGGCTGCTCCTCGGCCTTCAGATCGCGCATCTCGATCTTGGCCTTTTCCAGGTCCAGTTTGAAAGGCTCGTAGAACCTGTGCAGCAGCTTGACCCAGTCGGCGTTGCCTTCCTCGACCTGGTCCAGCTGCTCTTCCATCTGCGCGGTAAAATCGGCGCTGACGATCTCGGGGAAGCTCTTCACCAGCAGGCTGTTGACCATCGACCCCAGCTCGGTCGGGTGCAGGCGGCCCTCTTTCTTCTCGGCGTACCCGCGATCCTGAATGGTCGACAAGATCGCCGCGTAGGTCGACGGCCGGCCGATGCCCTTTTCCTCCAACTCCTTGACCAGCGTCGCTTCCGAAAACCGCGGCGGGGGCTGCGTGAAGTGCTGCTCGGGCGTTGTGGCCAGCAACTTCAAGATCTCGCCCTCGTGTACCTCGGGCAACGCGCCGGTTCCCTCGTCCTCGTTCGCGCCATCCTCGACAATTTCGGCGTAGACCTCCAGGAAGCCGGCGAACTTCATCACCTGGCCGCTGGAGCGCAGGCCGACGCGGCCGGCCTCGATGTCGATGCTGGTCTGATCGAAGATGGCCGCCACCATCTGGCACGCTACGAATCGGTTCCAGATCAGCGCGTACAACTTCAGCAAATCTTCGTTCTCGCGTTCGTCGCGGCCGCCGCCCTTGCCGGTCGCCCAAAATCCCCTCACCGTCTCGGGGTCGTACTTCATCGACGTCGGACGAATGGCTTCGTGAGCGTCCTGCGCCTGCTTCTTGGTCTTGTAGACGGTCGGCTGCGCCGGCAGGGACGCGGCCCCGTATTTCTCGCCGATGTAGGCACGAACTTCACCCAACGCATCGTCCGAGATACGCGTCGAGTCGGTACGCATGTACGTGATCAATCCGACCAGTCCGTCGTCGCCGACCTCGACGCCTTCGTACAGCCTTTGGCACAACCCCATCGTCCGCTTGGGCGAAAAACGCAGCTTGCTGGATGCTTCCTGTTGCAGCTTCGACGTGATGAACGGCGGCGGCGCGTTTTTGCGCCGCTCCTTGCGCTCGATCGAAATCACTTTGGGAGGCGTGATTTGCAGCGCGTCCACCACGGCACGTGCCTCGCCCTCGTGATGCAGCTCGACCTTGGCGCCGTCCAGCCGGACCACCTTGGCGACGAACGGCGGTGGATTGCCACCCTCGACCGTCGTTTCGACCGTCCAGTACTCGAAGGGAACGAACGCCTTGATTTCGTCTTCGCGTTCCACGACCAGCCGCACCGCGACCGATTGCACGCGCCCGGCGGACAGCCCGCGCTTGACCTTCATCCACAGCACCGGACTGATCTGGTAACCGACCAAGCGATCCAGGATCCGGCGCGCCTGCTGGGCCTCGAACTTGTGGATGTCAAGTGCCATCGGCCGCGAGATCGATTCGGTGATCGCCTTCTTGGTGATCTCGTTGAACAGAACCCGGAAGATATTCGGGTTCGACGACCGCATCTCCTCGGCCAGGTGCCAGGCAATCGCTTCGCCCTCGCGATCGGGGTCGGGCGCCAGCAACACGCGACCGGCGACCTTGGCGGCCGCGGTGATCTCGTCCAACACCTTGCTCTTGCCTTCGATGACCACGTACTCGGGCGTGAAATCGTGCTCGATGTCGATCCCCATCTTCTTCTTGGGGAGATCCTTGACGTGGCCGACCGACGCCTTCACGACATAGCCCGCCCCCAGGTACTTCTTGATCGTCTTCGCCTTGGCGGGCGACTCGACGATCACCAGAGTTCCGGTGCCGCGCACGATGGGCTTGGCCGGCTTCGCCGGTTCTTCTGACTTTTCCGTCTTGGCTTTGGATTTCTTGGCGGCGGGCTTGGCTGCCTTAACGGCCTTTTTGGGACGGGCCTTGGACTTTGGCTCGGCGACCGTATCCCCGGCCGCAGCGACAGTCGCATCGACAGTCGCAGCGACGACCGCATCGAAGACCGCTTCCCCGGTTGCCTTCGAAGACTTCTTGGTGGCGGACTTGCCTCCCACTTTCGCCACTGGGCCCGCGGTTTTCTCGGTGCTGATCTTGGGAGCTGTTTTTTTAGTGGCCACGCGGCGCCTCGAATCTTCCACCGGGGACCCGGGCGACAAAGCCGCCTAGTTCTGCTTCGAAAAGGGCCGCCAGCGTTTCGGCCAGCGTCATGCCCGCCCGGTGCGCGATCGCGTCGGCGGACGCGGGCCCGTCACCAAGCGCGGTCAGTATGTTCTTGAACGCGATCGGCACCACCGGCGCCGGCGACGCCCGGCCCGCCAGCGCGTCCAACACGTCCGCCGCCGTTTCGACCGCCCTGGCCGCCCCCGCCGCCAACAGGCCGTCGGTTCCCGCGCTGCCCGGGATCGCAAACACCGGCCGCCCAAGCGCGCTGGCCTGCCGTGCGGTGATCAACGCTCCAGACGCACGACGCGATTCGGCGACAATCAGCACCCGCGCCAACGCGGCCACCAGACGATTGCGTGCCGGAAACTGTCCCGGCCGCGGCGAAACCCCGGGGCCGTATTCCGACAGCAGGCCGCCCGCAGCCGCGATCTCACAAAACAGCCGCGCGTGCCGATCCGGATAAACGACATCGATGCCACAACCCAGAACCGCGAACGTCGTACCGCCGGCCTCCAGCACGCCCCGATGCGCGGCGGCGT
The DNA here is from genome assembly GCA_031407985.1 of Pseudomonadota bacterium. Taxonomy (GTDB): domain Bacteria; phylum Myxococcota_A; class Polyangia; order Fen-1088; family Fen-1088; genus FEN-1088. The sequence goes on from JANOJB010000157.1 coordinate 3,629, forward strand.
CGATGCCCAGCGCGCCACCAGAGACCACGGCCCAACCGGCGCCTGCCAGCTCGGCCGCGATCTGGGTGACGCGGTTGGATGCCGCGCGCGTCGCCGCCCGCGATCCAACAATCGCCAGCAGCGGCTCGGAATCCAGCGGCGGCCGGCCATCAACCCACAGGCCCCGCGGCGGCACGGGCAGGTCGGAAAATCGCTTGGGAAACAGTGGATTGGTCGGTTCGATCATCCACGGCCGGGTCACGAAATCGGAATCCATATCGAACATTGTCGAAGTTCGCACGGACCAGTTGTGACCTAAATGACCCACCATAGCGAGCGGGTGGAGATAACCCCCAAGGCCCCCTTGGTCAAGCAACCCCCCTGGAAACGTTGTTATTTCATGCAGTTGTGGCATCGACTCCGCCGCCTCGCCAGCACGCCGGCCCCAAAAAGGCGCCGAACAAGGTGTCGTCAGTAGCCCCGCCGCAGGTCGGCGAGGTCACCCGTGTGCAGTTCGCGGGTACCCCGGGATATCCAACCGACAGTGGTTTCGTCCTGCACGTTGACCGCGAAAATCTCGGCGACCGCGTGGGGCGGGAACCGGTGATCGGTGGCGTCCCAATCCTCCATGATTCGTTTGATGCCGTCACCCTGCCGCAGGACCAAGAATCGATTTCCCACCTCGACACCATGACGCCGGCCGCGGTTCAGCACGACGAACATCTGATTGCCGATCAGAAGGTTGGGTTCAACCGAGGCGACCACCCGGGCGGTCATGTCGGCCTGATTGTGTTTCGGCCTGACCGACTTCAGTTGGTGAATCGACGAACCGACACGGTATCCGCGTTCGACCGGAGCGACCAAGTCCACCAGGCGGGCATTGGCGATGGGCCGGTCGGTGAAGCTGTCGATCAACACCTCGCCGTAGACGTGCACCAGATACCCAAGCACATTCTTCGAACCGGGCTCCCGTATCGGATGTTCGGTGTCGACCTGGTACACCATGTAGCGCGCGCCGCCCTTGGGGGCGCGGTTGGAGGGAAATTCCACGTAGGCGTGATCGCCCGTCGCCAGCAGGATCTTCTCTTCCAGTGATCCGTTGATGGTGCCGGCGGCTTTCAGACCCCCTTCGTCGACGAACCCAATCTGACGAAGATCGTGCGTGTCGGGTTGAACATCCGCGGGGGCCGGGGGCAATGCAGCAACCGAGATGGTCGCCTGGGGCGCGGGCGCGGATGCCGGCTCGCCAGCGGACGCGGCGACGGCCCCGCCACCTGCCTCACGCAAGCGAATCAGCTGGCCCGGGAAGATCCAGTGGGGATTCGCTATCTCGGGGTTCAGTGCCCACACCTTCGGCCACCGCCACGGATCCCGAAAATACGTCCGTGAAATGTCCCAAAGCGTGTCGCCCTTCCGCACGGAGTGCGTCGCGGCGGATTCGCCCGTTGATGCCGCCGGCTGATCGGAGGCGGGCAAGGTCTCGGTTTCTGGGTCGCTGTCGAATCCATAAATGGCTCCCGAGGGAGCCGGTCCGTCATCGTCGGCGGGGGTAACACCCGCTGCGGAAACCGTCGCCTGGGCGGCCCCGACGGTCGTTCCGATCATGACGGCCGTGGCCAGAAGCCGGGGACGCCCGAACACGATGGGCCACGTCACGGGCCAACCACGTCGGCCGTGGCCGAGGACAGAGGCGCGGGTACGATGGTGCCCAACGTGGGCGCGTCCAGTCCGCGGACAGGCGACGGGGCCGGCGATGGACCGGGCGGCCGCACCGCCGGTGGCGGAGGAGAAGCCAAGCGCGCGACAGCCAAGCGCGACGCATCGTGTTTGGGAAAGGCGCGCGTGAGAGATTCCAGAACGGCGCGTCCGCCCACCTCATCCCCAAGCATCTGCAGCGTGAAGCCCAATTTCAGCATCGCGTCGGGAACCTTGTTACCGCGCGGGTATCGCTCCACGACTTTTCGGAATGCGCGTTCCGCCGACCGAAACTCGCGCTCGGTGTAGTAGCACTCCCCGATCCAGTACTGGGCGTTGTCGGCGTAGTCGTGTTGCGGAGCCTGGTCGAGAAAACCGCGAAACGCCAGGCGGGCGGCGTCCGGATCCCCCGCCCTCAACGTCTCCAGCGCCGCGCGATATGTCTTCAGCCCAGAAGGGCCAGGGCGGGCGGACATCGCCAGCCGAAATTCCGGCAACGGCTCGGGCGCTTGCGACGCCAGGGGGCTCCGCGCGACCGGGTCGGATTTTTTTTTCGATAGACGAAGCATCGGGCGCGCGGTGGTCGTCAGCCTTGGCGAAACCGAAGTCGGCGCGGCCTCGGCCGCCTCCCCGGAGTAGTCCACGGAATGCTCGGCGACAATCGTGGTTTCGATGGATCCCGCGGCGTCATCGCCCACCCCGCGCGCCGGAACGACGGCCGGAACGACGGCCGGAACGGTTTCGACCGACTCCGGGCGAAGCGCGCGCGCGGGCAAGGTTGCCGGTGCCCGCTGCTCGGACGCCAGCTTCCGGCTGTCGAGCTGGTCCTCCAAAATGAAGATTCGATTCTCCAGTTCCTCTATGCGCCGAACCTGACCCGCGTTTTTGGCGCGCAGGTCCAAAACCGTCGGCTCGATCTGGGCGGTCGCGGGAGCAGGAGCAGGCACACCAGCGCAACCGACCGAACCCAGGAAGGCGATCACCGGCAGTCGCCAGCAGCCCCGCTCCCCACGGGCGCCACCGGGCACGCGGCGCGCCGTCCGCGAATGCGTTGTGCTGCGCGAGATGCTGACCATGGGATGTTTCGCTTGCCGTTTCGTTGGCCGACGTTCCGCCAGCGTCGTCGATCGTAGGGTCGTCCGACGGGGCGGTCAAAAAACAGTGCTATCGGGTGGAACAAAAGGCCGCGCGGCGGATTCCGCCCGGCGCGACTCCGCTACGGGGACGGGCGACGCAGGCGGGTTAGCCGTCTGTCGGTTTCCAGCACCACGTCAAATGGCTTGTGGACGCAAACCTCGGCGTGTTCCTCGACAAAGGCCTCAGCCTGGGGCGTGAAAGCCCCCCCGGTCATGACTACGATTCGCCGAAGCAACCGCGGCTCGCGCGTTCGCACCGCCTCCATGAACGCCATACCGGTCAGTCCTGGCATCATCATGTCGCAGTAGACAAGGTCGAACTTCTCGAATCCGCCGGGCCCCAACAGAAGGTCAAGCGCGGCCTCACCGCTGCTGGCCACATGGACCTTCGCCCCGGCCGCGCCCAAGCCCGCTGCCAGCGCCGCGGCCACCATAGGATCGTCGTCGACGATCAACACCTTCACCCCGGTCAGCGATGGCGTGCTTTCGTCCTGCGCCGGGCCCGCAACCGCGACGACCCGCGTCCGCGGCAGCGCGGGCAGCCAAACCCGAAACAGGGCACCGCCGCCAGGGTTGTCCTCGATCACGATGTCTCCGCCCAAACCCCGGGTGATGTTGCGACAAACGAAAAGACCCAGCCCCGTGCCCTGACCGACGCTCTTGGTGGTCATGAACGGCTCGAACACGCGCTCCCTATCCGCGACGGGCACGCCAGGACCGGTGTCCGCCACCTCGATCCAGACGCGGTCACCTTCTTGCCTCGTGGTCACGAAGATGGTGTTGCCGGTGCCCGGCACGCCGTCCAGCGCCTGGGCAGCGTTCAGCATCAGATTGGTCACCACCTGAACCAGGCGGGGACCGTTGCCCATGACGGGCGCTGTGTCCGCGATGGACATGACCAGTTTCGCGCGAGCCTCCATGTCTTTTCTGGTCAGTTTCAGGATCGAGTCAATGACCTGACCGATGTCCGTGGGTTCCAGGTTTCGATCGTCCGGACGGCTGAACGTGCGCAGATCCCGCGTGATACCCGCGATCCGATCGACGCCCGTCCGAACCGGCTGCAACGACTCCTCCAGTCGCTCGATCGCCTTCATCAGCGCACCGTGCCCGGGAATCTCAGGCAGCGCGGCCACGCGCGCCGCGTGTTCGGCAAGTTCGCGGGAAAAATCGTGCAGGTAAGGCAGAACGTACGCCAGTGGATTGTTGATCTCGTGCGCGACACTGGCGGCCAGCGTCCCCATGGCCAGAACGCGCGCGTTCTGCACCACGTTCGCCTGCAGCCGGCGCATCTCCCCCACGTCGTTGGAAACGCCGACAGCGCCCACCACCTGGCCATCTGTGTCGCGCAGGGGGGACAACCAGGTGTCGTAGACCGCCGCCCCGATCTCGACCGTGTACCAAAAGGAATCGCCCGCCAGCCCCCGCCGGATGTAGCCTGGAATCGTCGGATGCTTCCCGTACAAATCGAAAATCGATTTGCCGACCAGTTCGCCCGACCGCACACCCAGCGGCTTTAACCCCGCCCCCTCGGACAGCGTGATGACGCCTTCCTGATCGATCGTGAAGATGGCAATGGGGGAGTGATCCACGGCCAGCCTCAGCCGGGCCTCCATGGTCGCGCGCTCGGTCTCCGCCGCGACCTCGCGCGTGATATCCAGGAAGGCGATAATCACGCGCGTCATGGCGCCGGTGGAATCGCGCAAGGGTTCCCCGAATGCGCGCACGTTCACCTTCCGACCGTCGGGACGATGAATCACGATGTCGTCGACCATCGCGCGCCCGGCTGTCGCGAGGACCCGAGAAAAGGGCAGGTTCTCGATCGGATAGGGTCGTCCCGCGCGATCGCATACGCCGTAGGTCGCGGGAACGTCTCCGATCTGGCTTTCAGTGACCGCGCCGATGCCCATGATTTCGGCGAACGCCCGGTTCGTGTAGGCGGCGCTGCCGTCGGGCACGCGGCCTACCCAGATTCCAATCGGCAGGTGGTCCAGAACCGCGTTGTCAGATCCATCGTCGTTCAAGATTCACCACCCTGACCCTGGCCCCGTGTTTTGAACCGGGAAGTCACTAGCCGCCGAACTCGGCGAGGATCCGGTCGGCTCCACGCGCCAGCAATCGCGCGGCCAGCGTAGCGCCCAGTTCCGCGGCCGCATGGACCGGGCCCTGAATTTCCTCTTTCAAGATCTCGGTGGCATCGGGCCGGCCGACCAGGCCCCGCAACACAACGGTGTCGCCCCGCACGACGGCGTGACCAGCCACCGGCGTGCGGCACCCCGCACCAAGAGCAACCAACAGCGCGCGCTCGGCGGCCACCGTCACCTCGGCATCACGATCCGAAAGCCCACGAACCAGCGGCACGATGCGCGGATCGCCGGCGCGCGTTTCGATCGCCAGCGCGCCTTGGCCGATCGCCGGCAACATGTCGTCGGGAGACAGGCGTTCGGTGATGTGAGCCGCCAGGCCCAACCGATCCAGGCCGGCGGCCGCCAGGATCGCGGCGTCGACAACGCCGTCGGCGACCTTGCGCAACCGGGTGTCGACGTTGCCGCGCAGAAGTTCGACCGCCAGATCGGGGCGCAGCGCGTGCACCTGACAGACGCGCCGCAAGCTGGAGGTCCCCACGCGGCTGCCCGGCGGCAACAGCGACAGCCGATGCCCGCCACGGCTGATCACCACGTCACGCGGATCGGCGCGCGGCGGAAGCGCCGCCAGCACCAGACCGGGCGCCAGCGCGGCGGGCACGTCCTTCAAGCTGTGCACGGCCAGGTCGATTGTCCCCGCCAGCAATTCGACCTCGATCTCCTTCACCCAGACGCCCTTGCCTCCGCGTTCGATGACCGGCCCGCTTTGGAAGCGATCTCCCTCGGTCACGATGATCCGCTGGACGACGTCCAACCCCGGATGCAGGCGCCCCAGTTCGGCCGCGATGTGGTTGGCTTGCCACAGGGCCAGCGCGCTGCCACGCGTCCCAATCACCACGCGGCCCGACCCGGCTGCGCTCACCTTCCCGCCACCTTGCCCGGCGTCTGCATCGACTCTGCCGCGGGCTTCGCCTCCACCTCGGCATTGGCTTCAGCGTCGCGGTCGCCACCCTGCGCGTCGGGGACGTCCAGTTCGAACAACCGCTGTACCGAGGCGACCAGTGCCGCGCCGTCGACCGGATCCGCCCCGCCCTTTTTCAAAACCACTTGTGGAGCGTGGAGCAACTTCTTGGCGATGGCGTCCGCCAGATCCAGCATCGCCTTTCGTTCACGCTCGCCGGCGCCCGACGGGCCCGCAGCGCCCAGCATACGCTCGACCTCGGCCCGCGCCACAGCCAGAACATGGGTTCGCAACGCCGTGATCGTGGGTCCGACCCGCCGCCCGCGATAGGCCTCAAGAAACCGAGCGACCTCTTGCTCGACCATGATCTCGGCGCGATCCGCCTCGCCACGACGTTCGTCCCGGTGCTCGTCGGCCTGTTTTTGCAGATCGTCGATATCCGCAACGAACACGTCCGAAAGGTCGGCGCAGCCCGGCTCGACATCGCGCGGAACCGCGATATCGATCAAAAACAGAGGACGCCCGCGCCGTTTGCGCTGGGCCCGCGCGACCAGCGCGTGGGTCAGGACCGGCTGCCTGGCACCCGTCGACGCAATCACGATGTCGGCGCGAACCAGCGCACCTTCCAGGTCCTCGAAATGGTGAACCTGCCCCCCAATGCGCGCCGCCAATTCCTGCGCGCGCGCGGCGGTCCGGTTGGTGATCAGCAATTCGGCACCCTGGCCACGCAACGCCCGCGCGGCCAGATCCGCCATCTTTCCGGCACCGATCAACAGCACGGTTCGTCCCTCGAACCCTTCGAATATTTTCTTCGCGTACTCGATCGCCACGGAACTCAACGACACCGGATTGCGCGCGATCTCGGTCTCGCGACGCACACGACGCGCGATGCGAAACGCGCCGGTGAAACAAGCACCCAGGATCGGCCCCGCCGCCCCGGCTCCGATGGCGGCGTCGTGGGCATTCTTGACCTGACCCAAAATCTGCGGCTCGCCGACCACCTGCGAATCCAGGCTGGCCGCGACCCGAAACAAGTGGTGAACCGCCTCGACATCGACGCGGACGTACAGATGCGGGCCCAGCTCCAGCTCGGTCGTGCCCGCGCGTTCCGCCAAATCCTGGCGAATGGCGGCGATGGCAGCGTCCGGATCGGGCGACGCCGCGTAGACCTCGACCCGGTTGCAGGTCGACAGCAACGCCGCCTCGCGAACCGGCGACAACCCGGCCAGGGCACGGACCGTCTCGGCCACCTGCTCGGGTGCAACGGCCAACCGCTCGCGCACACCCAGGGGTGCCGTGCGATGCGACAGGCCCATCACCAGGAAATCGATTCCTCCTGGCATGGGTTTTAGACCGCGTGCCTCAGGATGTAGAAGAGCAACACCACCAGAGTGCTGCCAAATCCGCCCAGCGTCAGCCACGCCGCCCGCCGTCCCCGCCATCCGACCCCAACCCGGGCAACCAGCAACACACCAAAGGCCAACCACGCTGCCACGGCGAACATGTATTCCGGGCGCAGAGCCACATGGCCCGCCACGCCACCCAGGCGAGCGATCCAAACGGCGCCGGTCACCATCGCGACCGTGAAAATCGGGAAGCCGACCGACACGCAACGCAGCGCCAGCCGATCCAGCGTCGCCAGCGGTGCCTCACGCCCCACGCGATCGAAGCGTTTGTGCTTCAGCCTCCACTCCTCGATCAGGTACAGCAGCGCCAGCACCGCCGCCAGGGCGAACACGGCCACCCCCAACGTCGCCAGGAAAATGTGCGTCTGCCCCAGCGACCCCATGGGAGGCATGTCGCCTTCGGCCGGGACGACCCGCGCCAACACCAGCAGCGTCAGCGAAGCGGGAATCGCGAAGGCGCCCACCCCCGGCAGTCGGAAACGGATCCCGGCCAACAGGGTGCCGCACGCGATCAAAAACGCCACGAAGGCCACGGCTTCGGGCGTGGACGACACCGGATTCTGAAGGGCAAAACAGCGCAAGCCGATCTCGGTCAACTGCGCCGCGACCCCGACCGCCAGGACCAGGCGTGCTGCCCGCGTTATCGGTACACGGCTGGCGAACAGGTGCCCGAGATAAAGAGCCGACGCAACCGCGTAGGCCAGAATCTCCACCATGGTGAGCGTGGCCACGTCGGCGTTTTACCACGATCGGCCTCCGGGGGCGTGGGGTGAACCCCACGATGACCCGCTAGTACGAACGCACCGCGACCTTTTCAATGACACGTCCCAAATCGCGTGCTAAGGACCCGGCCATGGCCAGCGCGAATCTCCTCGAAGTCACCAATGGCAATTTCCAGGCCCAGGTTCTGGGCTCGAAGAACCCCGTTCTGGTGGATTTTTGGGCGGCGTGGTGTGCGCCCTGCCGCGCCATAGCCCCGCACGTCGAGGCACTGGCGAACGAATACACCGGCAAACTCCTGGTGGGCAAGTGCGACATCGATTCGAACCAGGAGATCGCGCAGCAATACGATATCCGCAGCATCCCGACGCTGCTGGTTTTCAAAGAGGGCAAGGTTGTCGGCCAACTGGTCGGCGCCGTTCCCCGCGCGCGCATCGAAGACATGGTCAAGAAGGCCCTGTAGCAGCGAAGTCTTTTTCTGTTTTTCTCCGCAGCCGTGTCTAACATGGTCATGCGGAGGTGTTTCATGCGGGATGCGTCGACGGAACGTGGTCGATTGGTTTTGGCGCTTGGATTCCTGTCGGGGTTGGCGTTGCTGATTGCCGCGTGTGGATCGGGTTCGGCAACTTCCCAAGACGCGAGCGGCACGACAGGTACGGGCGGCACGATGGGCACGACAGGCACGGGCGGCGCCGCGAATGATGCCGGCGCGACCATGACCGATGCCGCTGCCGGCTCGGTCACCTACTACCGTGACGTTCTCCCGATCGTCATGAGGCAGTGCGCCGGCTGTCACAGCCCAGGCGGCTTCGCCCCATTTTCGCTTGTTACCTACGCCGATGCCCGCGGATACGCGGCAATCATGGCCGTGGCGACGAAGTCAGGGGCGATGCCCCCCTGGCTGCCGGCCGACGGCTGCGGCGATTTCCGGGACGTACGCCGGTTGTCGGCGACCGAGATCTCGACCATTCAGACCTGGTCCGATCTGGGCGCGCCAGCGGGCGATCCAGCCGACGCGCCGAACACCGGCGTCCCAACGGGCGCGAACCTGGGGACACCCAACGTCACGCTGGATCCTGGTGCTCCCTACGTCCCGAACCCCATACAGACCGACGACTACCGCTGCTTCCTTATCGATCCGGGCCTGACCGCCGCGCGCGATTTGGTGGGGTTCAACATCCACCCCGGCGCCGCCGCCAGCGTTCACCATGTGTTGCTGTTCTCGGTTGCACCCGGCCAGGTTGCCGCCGCGCGGGCCAAGGACACGGCTGAGGCCGGGATTGGTTGGACGTGTTTCGGTGGCACCGGCGTGACCAACACGCCCACCATCGGCGGTTGGGTCCCGGGATCCGGCGCATCCGTCTTCCCGCCACCGACGGGCATCAACCTACCGGCGGGCACGCAGGTGATCATGCAGGTGCACTACAACCTGCTGGTACAACGCGACGTTTCCGATCGAACCACGGCAGACCTTTTTTACTCCAGCACGCCGGTCACGAAACCCGCGGCGATCCGTCCCCTGGTGAACAACCAGTTCACGATCCCGGCAGGCACGAAATCGCAGACGGTGGCGGTCGACCTGCCCATCACCGCATCGTATGCGCTGTGGGGCGTTGTCCCGCACATGCACCTGCACGGCACGCAAATCAAGGTCTCGATCACGCACGCGTCCGGCGCGTCGACCTGCGCGATCGACATTCCGCGCTGGGACTTCCACTGGCAGCAGTTCTACTACTACCAGCAGCCGATCCCCGTGGGGCCGGGCGACGTCATTCACCTGGAATGCACGTACGACAATTCGCCCGAAAGCCAGCCGCTGATCAACGGTGTCCGCGCGCCGCCCGCGCCGCTGATGTGGGGCGAAAAAACCACCGACGAGATGTGCCTGAACTATCTGTACTTCACGGCGCCCTGACGACGAAATCAGGCCCCGGGACGCGAATCGGCGACCATCGAGCCACGCGCATCGGACAGCGACGCGCCCGACACGTTCGCCAACGTCGACAGTACCGGGTACGGGGATGGCGGCACCACCTGCACGCCGCGAGGGCCGCGCAAACGCGCACCCACGCCTCGCATGGCGGCTCCGAAGTTGCCCTGCCACAGCGACACCCAGCCCACGTAGGCAAATCCGCACAGGAACAACATCAGGAACGGCATCGACAGGTAGTGCCCGTTTTTGAAAGCGAACCCCATCGTCACCACGAAGTACGCCGCCAGTCCCAGTTCGAAGAACGGCGTCAGCGATTTGGCCGCGCGGTACTTCTTGCCGCTCCACGATTCCATCCGGCCTCGAATGCCGTGTTTGGGCGTGCGAACGAATTCGGTTTCGCGGCCCATCAAGGCCTCGATGACCGCGCGGGTCTGATTCACGCACAGGCCAATGCCCAGCGACATCACCAACGGCAGGCGCTTGATGACCCACCACTGCATCCGCCGCGGGCCGCCGGGATTCTCCATGCGATCGATCTCGCGTTCGGACGCCAGATAGAACGACGCGATCGACAGGAAGGTCCCGAAGAACAACGGCAGATCGATGATCAACACCTCGCGCAGGCCGTGCTGGGTTCGAAACGCCAGGTTCGGCAACAGCAGCAGCGACAGAACCAACAACAACGGGTACGACAGGTTGTTGGTCAGGTGAAAGAACGCCTCGGATTTCTGGCCGAACGTGGCGTTGGAACGCAGGATCGTCCCTAACAACTTGCGCGACACCTGGACCGACCCCTTCGCCCAACGAAACTGCTGCGATTTGAACGACGACATCTCGACGGGAAGTTCCGCCGGCGATGCTACCTCGGGCAGGTAAACGAACCGCCAGCCGCGCAGTTGAGCGCGGTACGACAGATCCATGTCTTCGGTCAACGTGTCGTGCTGCCAACCACCCGCATCCTTGATCGCGGCCCGCCGCCAGATGCCGGCCGTACCGTTGAAATTGAAAAAGCGCCCCGATCGGTTTCGTCCCGCGTGTTCCATGACGAAGTGACCGTCCAACATCAGCGCCTGGACCTCGGTCAGCGCCGAAAAATCGCGGTTCACGTGCGACCAGCGGCACTGAACCACCGCGACCTTGGGATCGACGAAGTGATGAATCGTTTTTTCCAGCACGTCCGGCAGCGGCAAGAAATCGGCGTCGAAGATCAGGACGAACTCGCCCTTCGCGGTCTTAAGGCCATTTTCCAGCGCGCCGGCCTTGAAGCCTCCGCGATCGACACGGTGAACATATTCGACGTCCAGATCGGGGTACCGCGTGGCCAGTTCGGCGATCTTCCGCTGGCAGATTTCCCGCGTCTCGTCGGTGGAGTCATCCAGAACCTGGATCTGGAAACGGTCGCGCGGGTATCGGATCAGCGCTACGGAATCCAGCAACCGCTCGACGACGTACATCTCGTTGAACAGCGGCAACTGCACCGTCACCGCCGGCAGATCCGAAAACGCCCCAGCCGCCCGCGGCGCCTTGTCGCGATGCCGGAAGTACAGGTACACCAGCACCGAGCGATGGAACCCGTAGAACGCAAGGACCAGCAGTACCGCCAGGTACGTTCCGACCAGAAGTGACGAAAAATCCATGGCCGAAGACTACGGCGACAATTGTCACCCAATTGTCATTCGTTGTGATTCTTTGTAGTTGCGACGGCCGGTTGCGGCGTCGGTCTGCGCGGCCGGTTGCGCGGCCGGTTTCGCGGCCGGTCTGCGCGGCCGGTTGCGCTGTCGGTGACGGCCGGTTCGGCTCGACGGCGGCCACACGTCATGGCCGCCACGGTGCGATCAGGATGTGCCGTAAACCGGAACCACGGCTCCCGAAGCGATGGTGTTCTCCGGCGACGCCAACCAGAGGATCACGCCCGCGATTTCGCCCGGCTTCACCATGCTGGCGTCATCTAGTTGGGGCATCGCGGCCCGGTTCGTCGCCGTATCGATGGTTCCGGGCGCAACCGCGTTGACCAGGATCCGTTCGCGTTTCAGTTCTTCGGCCAGGCTGATGGTTAGTGACACCACTGCCGCCTTCGACAAACCGTAGGCCGCTTTCCCGGCACCGGCCTCCAGCGCCGCGCGCGACGCCACGTTGACGATCCGCCCACCGCCGCCGCCCGGACGCAGCCGGAAACGCCGCACGGCCTCGCGGCAGCAAAGAAAAGTGGTGACCACGTTGATATCCAGCTGCGATCGCAGATCGCCCAGCGACGTCTCCGTGATCCCTCCCATCGCGAAGCCTCCCGCCAGGTGAACCGAGGCCCACAGCTCGTTCGAAATCCCGGCGTAGAACGAGGCCACGGCCGATTCGCTGGTCAGATCGACGCCGGGAACGTAGTCAACACCGTCGCCCCGGGGGGATCGCGGCGGCGGAGCCGGCGTACCCCGCACCGGAACGTGACAGATGGCGCCCGCCCGCGCGAATGCCTCGACCACGCTGCCCCCCAGCGCACCCGTTCCACCCGTGATCACGACGTGGCGTCCGTTGAGTCGGACGGGATCTGTCGAGCCGGACAGCGGAGACATCGGCCGCTACTATAGGCGCGATGTCATCCGAGATTCCGATCTATCAAGTCGACGCGTTCACAAACCGTCCGTTCGCGGGAAATCCGGCGGCGGTTTGCCCGCTGTCCCGTTGGCTACCGGACGCTGTCATGCAAGCGATCGCCGCGGAAAACAATCTGTCCGAGACCGCGTTCTTCGTGCCGGACAGCGACGAATTCCATCTGCGCTGGTTCACGCCCACGACCGAGGTCGACCTGTGCGGGCACGCCACGCTGGCCAGCGCGTTCGTTGTGATGACCCAGCTGGAACCCGCGCGGAGCCGCGTCGTGTTCGCGTCCCGCAGCGGACCGTTGACCGTCACCCGCGACGGGGACCGGTTCGTCATGGATTTTCCTTCGCGTCCACCCCGGCCCGTGCCGCCGTCCGCCGGTGTTGCCGACGGTCTTGCCGACGGTCTTGCCGACGCACTTGCCGCTGCTCTTGGGGCGACGCCAGTTGCGGTGCTGATGGCTCGCGATCTGATGGCCGTGTTCGACGACGCCGACGTCGTACGCCGCCTGCGTCCCGACAATGCCGGGATCGCCGCCCTTGACGCCTACGCCGTCATCGCGACAGCGCCTGGAACCGGGGCTGACGCCGATGTCGACTTCGTGTCGCGCTTCTTCGCTCCACGGGGCGGCATTCCCGAAGATCCCGTGACGGGATCGGCCCATTGCACCCTGACACCTTACTGGGCAGCGCGCCTCGTCCGCGACAAGCTGACGGCGCGGCAGCTCAGCGCACGCGGCGGATTGCTTGCGTGCGAACTTCGTGGTGATCGGGTCGACATCGCGGGGAACGCGGTACTGGTGATGCACGGCGCGCTCCTGCTGCCCTAAGAAATAGAACGGCGGCATCGCCGCCGCGCGTTCGCCGGCGTGCGGCCAGGTTACAACCGGCGGGGGCACGAACGTGATTGGTGGCACGTTCTCTGGCCCTCTGTAATCCGCCACACGTTGCGTACGCCAATGTTGGCGGCAAGAGTGGCCCCCATCATGATCCGCATGATTATGACCCGTGTTTCCCTTGACCGAGCGCCTGCATTGGGTACGCTCGCCCTCGTTTTGACGCTTCTTCCGCGTGCGCGGCCCTGACGTACGTTTGGCAAGGTTGCTTCGAACCGCTAATTGACTTCGATTGTTTCCCCCACGAAGGAGTGCCGACCATGACCACGCGCAATGAAATAACCATCTCGAAATCCGGCTGCGGCTGGATAGCCCGCGCGGGAACCCTCGCGCTTGTGGCCTTGTTCGCCGGATGCGGAGGATCTGAATCGTCGAGCGTCGACGCTGGAACGGGCGGCCGCGGAACCGGCGGCAGCGGAACGGGCGGCCGCGGAACCGGTGGCAGCAGCACGGGCGGCAGCAGCACCGGCGGCAGCAGCACCGGCGGTAGCAGCACCGGTGGCAGCAGCACCGGCGGCACCGGTACAGGCGGTACGGCCACGGGAGGAACGGGAACCGGCGGCGGCACCGCGGGCGCGGCCGGCGGACGAGGCGGCGGCACGGCAGGGGCCGGAGGCGCTGTCGGCGGCAGAGGTGGCTCGGCCGGTGGAACCGCGGGCGCGGCTGGTGGAACAGCGGGCGCTGGCGGTGTCGCGGGCGCAGCTGGCGGAACAGCGGGCGCCGGCGGTGTGGCGGGTGCGGGCGGCGCTGGCGGAGCGGCCTGCGGTGCCAGCGCTCAAAATTGCTGCACGGGCGACATCTGCAACGCCGGTCTTGGATGCAACAATCCGACAGGCGGGGGCATTGGCAACAGCAGCTGCACGACGTGCGGTGGGCCCAACACGGCGTGCTGTGCGGGAAACAACTGCCAGGCCGGTGGTATCTGCATAGCCGGTATGTGCAACGCTTGCGGTGGCGCGGGACAGCCTTGCTGCACCGACGGCGGAGCACCGGCGTGCGGCACGGGCATGGCCTGTTCAGGCAATGTTTGTTCTCCCTGCGGAATGAACAGCCAGATCTGCTGTGCCGGAAACACGTGCAGCGCGAACCTGGGTTGCGCGAACCCAGCAACCGGACCGAACACCTGCATGATGTGCGGAGGCGTCGGCACAGCCTGCTGCCCAGGTGATACTTGCCAGCCGGGGAACGTCTGCGGCGCCACTGGCGCGGGTGGCGCGGGTGGTGGTGGCGGTGCCGGTGGCGCGGGTGGAGGCAGCGGCAACGTCTGCAATGCGTGTGGAGGCGTGGGACAAACGTGCTGTCCGGCCGCCGGGGGCGGAGGAGGCCTTGGCACCTGTACTTCGGCAACGAACAGGTGCATCCCAGGTCCTGGTGCTGCCCCGGATACCTGCGCGGCGTGCGGTGGGTTGAGCCAGCCGTGCTGCGGGTCCGGCACCGTCGCGACAGGAACCTGCGGTACGGGTTTCGCCTGCGCCAACGTTCAGACCCTGGGAATCATCTGCGTGGATCCCACGCCCTGACACCGCGCTCTATTTAGGGTTGGCCGGTAACCGAGGGCCGCGTGGAGGCATCCGCTTCCGCGCGGCTCTTCTTTTGTGAGGGTGACGGGAGTGAACCGTCACGTTGGGCGACGCGCACAGTCGCCGTGGTGGCTCGTCATTTTTTCGAGGCGCGCGGTTACTTTTGACGACGACGCACCACACGCGGCACCAATCGTGATTGCCACACGTGTACCCCCCTGAGGCGGCACGGACTTTCTGATCTGCCTGACAGGCCGTTTCCCCCCATTTGCATGAAGGAGATCCCATGAACCAGCGCGGTGATGAAATGACCTTGGCGTTTGGCCGCTTCGGCGCGGCGGCGACCGCGGTGCGGTTGGGATCGCTGGCACTCATTCTCGCCTATGCGGCTTGCGGAGGGGGGGGCACCCAGGCGCCGAAGGACGCGGGCGGCACGGACGTTTCCACAAGCACCGGCGGCACAGGCACCGGCACCGGAGGAACGAGCACTGGTACTGGCGGTACCAGCACAGGAACGGGCGGTACTGCCACAGGCACCGGCGGAACAGCCACCGGAACTGGCGGCACTGCCACAGGCACGGGAGGAACCGCGGGCGGATCGTCGACAGGCGGCGCGGCCGGTGGTTCATCGACTGGCGGCACCGCTGCCGGAGGCCGGGGTGGTGGCACTGCTGGCGCGGGTGGAGGAACCACCTGCGGCGGTACGGGACAGAACTGTTGCGCTGCGAACACCTGCAGCGCGGGTGGCTGTTGCATCGGAGGAACCTGCGATGCCGCGGGCGCGGCGTGCACCGGCGGCGGCACGTCCGGGATGTGTATGAACGGATCGTGCACTCCAACCGGCGGAACCGCATGCGGTGGCGTGGGTCAGCCCTGTTGTGGTGGAACCGCGGGCGCGGGCGGCGCGGGTGGCGGAGGAGCCGGCAATGCCGGAACCGTCTGCACCGCCCCCAGCGCTCGCTGCATCATGGGCATGTGCGAAGCGTGTGGCGCTTCCAATCAGCAGTGCTGCACCGGCGGGGGCGCGAACCAGTGCGCGAACACGGCTCTCACCTGCCAGGCCGTTGATGGCGGCATGGCTTGCCAGCCCTGCGGCGGAAACAACCAGGTCTGCTGCGCCGGCAACACTTGCAGCACGGGTCTTGGCTGCGCCAATCCTGTTGCGATGGGTGTTCCGAACATGTGCATGATGTGTGGCACCGTCGGCATGGCTTGCTGCGAAGGATCCATCTGCCAAACGGGCGGCGTTTGCGCGGGAGCTGATGGAGGCATGGGCGGGATGTGCGCGGCCTGTGGCGGCATGGGCCAGCCCTGTTGTGGCGGCGGCGGTGGTGGTGGTGGTGGCGGTGGCACCTGCGGCACGGGCTTCATTTGTCAGGCTGGCGGCGGCGGCGGCGCCGCCGCTATGTGCGCGGCCTGCGGCGCGGCGGGGCAGCCCTGCTGCACGGGAGCTGGCGCCGCTTGCGGCACTGGTCTCGGCTGCATCGGTGGTGGTGGTGGTGGTGGCGGTACGGCGATGTGCACGGCGTGCGGTGCTTCCGGTCAAGCCTGCTGTCCGGGTGCCGCGGCAACGGCGTGCGGCGCAAGCCTGTCTTGCCAAGCCGGCGACGGCGGCATGGCCTGCGCGCCCTGCGGCGCAAACGGTCAGGCGTGTTGCATGGGCAACATGTGCGCGACCGGTCTTGGATGCGCCAATCCACCCGGTGCGGGAGCGAACATCTGCATGATGTGCGGCGCCGTCGGCATGGCCTGCTGCGATGGGGCCATCTGCCAGACCGGCGGTGCGTGCATGGGGGCCATGAACGGAACCGGTGGCATGTGCGCGGCCTGCGGTGGCGCCAATCAACCCTGCTGCGGCGGGACCGGAACCTGCAACACCGGCTTCACCTGCGCGGGTGGAGGCGGTGGTGGCGGTGGCGGCGGCGCCAGCGTGGCGATGTGCACCGCATGCGGCGCCCTTGCTCAGCCCTGCTGCGGCACGGGGAACATGGCAAACCGTACTTGCGGCACGGGGCTGATGTGCGTGACCGCGGCGGCCGGCCTCGTCTGCGCGATGCTGTAATCCCCCGAGCCGGCGGTGGGGGTCATCCCCCGCCCCTGCCGCCGGCCACATCTTCCCTCGGGTCAGTCGATCTCGGTCATCCACCCGTGGGTGTCGGGCGCGCGACCGTATTGCACGTCGGTGATGGCCGCGAACAGCCGCCGCGACAGATCTCCCGGCTGACCGCCGTTGACGATCAACGTGCCGCCTTTCCAACCCAGAGTTCCGACCGGCGTAATCACGGCCGCCGTGCCGCAACCAAAGACCTCGCGCAGGCGGCCATCACGCTCTGCCGCCAGCAATTCGTCGAACGCTAGGGGCCGCTCGGATACCCGCAGGCCCCACTCGCGACACAACGTCAGCACCGAATCGCGGGTCACCCCGCCCAGAATCGTCCCGTCCAACGCGGGCGTGATGACCTCGTCGTCGATGACCACGACCATATTCATCGTGCCCACCTCCTCCAGGTGGCGATGCGTGATGGCGTCCGTCCACAGCACCTGATCGAAACCACGCTTTTTGGCCTCCTCGGCGGCCAACAAGCTGGCGACGTAGTTGGCGCCGGCCTTGACCGCGCCCAGGCCCCCGGGTGCCGCACGCACCAGTCGGTCCTCGACCCAGATCTTCGCGGGAGCAAACGCTGTTCCCTGATACGGCCCCACCGGCGACGCGATGATGAAGAACAGGTACTGCTTGGACGGCCGCACACCAAGAAAAGGTTCGGTCGCGATCAAGGTGGGTCGCAGGTACAGCGACGTCCCGGGTGACGCCGGAACCCAGTCGCGATCGGCGCGCAACAGGGCGACGAAAAGATCTTTCATGAATGCCGGATCGATCGCGGGCATACACAGACGGGCGGCACCATCGCCTAAACGCCGGCAATGGCGATCAGCGCGAAACACCCGAACGCGTCCGTCGGCCGCGCGAAACGCCTTCATACCGTCGAAGATCTCTTGACCGTAGTGAAAAACCGCCGCGGCGGGATCCAGCGAAAAACTTCCATACGGAACCACGCGCGGATCGTGAAAACCACGGGCTTCGTCCCAATCGGCCAGCGCCATGTGATCGGTGAAAACCCGGCCGAAAACCAAATCAGCATCCGCGGGACGTTGCCTTCTGGTTTCTGACAGCTGGATCCGAATCGACGTCATGGGGGTGCCAGGATATCGCGCGAACACGCGCGCTGCCAGGGACCGCCCAAGGACACCGGCGCGCGCTATGCTCGGGCGCATGATCAAAGTCCGACCGGCTGACCAACGGGGGCTGACGAAGATCGACTGGCTCGACAGCCGCCACACGTTTTCGTTCGGCGACTACCACGACCCGGCCGCGATGGGGTTCCGCGTGCTGCGCGTTTTGAATGACGACCGCGTCGCGCCCGGAGGGGGGTTCCCCGCCCACCGGCATCGCGACATGGAAATCGTCACCTACGTCCTGGAAGGCGCCCTCGAACACAAGGACAGCTTGGGAACGGGCTCCGTCATTCGCCCGGGCGACGTCCAGCGCATGACGGCGGGAACGGATGTCCGCCACAGCGAATTCAATGCCTCGCGCACGGCGCCGGTTCACTTCCTTCAGATCTGGATCCTTCCCGAGCGCCCCGGGTTGCGGCCCGGCTATGAACAAAAGACCTTCGCGGATTCTGAAAAACGGGGGCAGTTTCGCCTGGTGGCGTCGCGCAAGGGCAGCGAAGGCTCGGTGACGATTCACCAGGACGCATCGATCCTGGTGGGGCTGCTGGGCGATGGCGAATCCGCGGGTCACAAACTGGCGCCCGGACGTCACGCCTACCTGCATGTCGCGCGCGGCGCGATCACCATTGGCGAACAGTCCCTGGCCGAAGGAGATGGCGCCGCGATCAGCGGGCAAAGCGTGGTCACGGTCGCGGGCCGCGGTCCCGAATCCGAGCTCCTGCTTTTCGACCTGCCGTAGCTTCAGGGGGTGCCTACGGGACGTCGACGGTCACGTCCGCGTCGTCACCGGTCAGGCGCGTCTGGCACGACAGACGCTGTTTGGTGATGAAGTAGACGTTGCCCAGATGCCGGCGTTCCAGGGGACCAAGCGGCGTCAGGTACTCTTCCCCGCCGGCAATCACCACACGGCACAGACCGCAGCTGGCCTTGCCTCCACAGGATGTGCTGATCGCCACGCCGTTGCGGCGGCCAATCTCGAACAACGTTTCGCCGGCGATTGCATCGGCAACCACGCCGTTCGGCTGAAAAGTAACGCGCGCCACTCGGGTGGTTCCTTTCAGATCCGGTCCGCCGCATCCGGATGGTGCGACAGACCCAGGCGATTTCCTTCCGGGTCGGTGAAGTAAATCGTGTATCCGGTACGGTGCGAAATCGCCACGCCCGCCGCCTGCAGGCGCGCCTCCCACGCGGCGCGATCTTCCTGTGCGATACGCAGCGCCATCAGATGATGGCCGGGGTGGTCCGCGCCGGGACCAGTATGGCCCGCCTCGGTGTTTTTAGTATCGGAACCAATTTGACCCGCGTCGGTATCTACCGGGGGCGCTTCGGGCCCAAGGGTACGCGAAACGGTTTCCAGCGCCAGGAACGTTCCGGCGGCAGCGCCGGTGCCAAGCCAGACCGAACGATCGCCGGGGCCTTCCGACGCGGGCCACCGGCGCAGCACCGGCAGGCCCAGCACGTCGCGGTAGAAGCGCTCGGCGGCGGGCAAATCGCGCACCTTGATCGCGAAGTGGTGAGGGCCAGCGGGAGTCATTTGGGTCAAACGCGCTGTCGCCCCAACGACACGATGGCCTTCCACTCGGCGGGTGTCACGGGTTGCACCGACAGACGTGAACCCCGCCGCAACAGCACCATGTCACGCAACGCGGGCACGTCTCGCAGATCGTCGAGCGGCAACGGGCGGGTGAACGTCTCCTTGAAACGAATATCCACCATGAACCATCGCGGATCGTCGGGGGTCGCGCTCTTGTCGTAGTAGTCCGATCGCGGGTCGAACTGCGTGTCGTCCGGATAGCCGGCGCGGGTTACCTCCGCCAGGCCCACCGCGGCCGGGGGATCCGCGTTCGAATGGTAGAAAATGACGCCGTCCCCGCTCCGAATCTCGTCGCGCAGCAGGTTGCGGGCCTGGTAGTTGCGGACGCCGTTCCAAAACGTCGTCTTCCGTGGCGCGCGCGCAAGGTCATTTATCGAGAAGGACTCGGGTTCGCTTTTGAAAAGCCAGTAGCGCGGCGCCATCAGACGGCAGCTTAGCCCAACCCACGAAGCCAGCCACGACAGCGATCCATTTCAGCGAGCGCGCCGGGGTGGGGAACCGTGTCGCGCACTGCCGCCAGGTGGCCCGACCGGATAGCTCGAAATCGCCAAAAGGGCGGATGGCGGCCGCGGTCGACGGTCCAAGCCAGGATACGTGACAAACGCGCCCGATTGCCTCAAAGTCCGGCCCCACCTGGAGAGACCCCATGTTGCAGCAATTGATGGATCTGTTTCACCGCATTTACGACGTCAAAGGGATCGTCCAATGGGGCGGTCTGTTGGCGCTGGTCGTCATCGTCTTCGCCGAGACCGGCCTGCTGGTCGGCTTCTTCCTTCCCGGCGATTCGCTGCTGGTGACGGCCGGTATCTACTGCAACCCGCTGGTTCCGGGAGAAGAGCCGCTGTTGAACATCGTCACCGTCAACCTGGCCGTCATGGTCGCCGCGATCGTCGGAGACACCGTCGGCTACTGGATCGGCGCCAAATCGGGTCCGAAGTTGTTCACGCGCGAATCGTCGCTGCTGTTTTCCAAGAAACACCTGTTGCGAACCAAGGCGTTCTACGAGCGGCACGGTGGCAAAACCATCATCATGGCGCGCTTCATGCCGTTCGCGCGTACGTTCGCCCCAGTCGTCGCGGGCATCGGCCGCATGAGTTATCGACGCTTCCTGTCGTACAACATCTTCGGCGGCATCGGCTGGGTGCTTTCGATGACCATGCTCGGCTTCACCTTGAGCCGGATGTGGCCGGCGCTACCCAAACACATCGACAAGGTGATCATCGTGATCATCGCCGTGTCGCTGATTCCGGGCGCGATCGGCTGGCTGGCGAGCCGCAAAAAGGCCAAGGATCCGGCCAAGGACGAGACCAAGGCGCCGACGGTCGTCGTCTGATGCCAACCAAGTCCAAGAAAGCGGCCGTTCCCGCGAAAAGGGCGGCACAAAAGTCGCCGGAACCAAAACCCGTCGCGAAAGCCGCCCGGGCCAAGGTCCCATTCGCCAAGAAGAATCAGCCCCCAAGCGAAACCGAGTTTCTGGCCCGCCTACCGCTGGCGACGGGGAAGAAGTTCGAAGCGGTCCGGGGTTTCGCGAGAAAACAGAAGGGAGTCGTCGAAGACCTCTACTACTACGGCCCCAAGACGGGTTGGGCCTACCGCTACCTTCGCGCCGGCCACTCGTTGGCCACCATCATGATCCACGACGGATACCTGATGGGAATCGTCGCTCTGGACGCGACGGCTCTGGCGGTGGTCGACTTCGCATCCCTGTCCGATGTCGGGCAACATGCGCGCAAGATGGCTCATGGAAGCCCCTCACTTCTGTGGCTGGACCTTCCGCTGGACGGTCCCGGTGCCTCGGACTTCAAGATGCTTCTGAAGGCGAAGTTGAAGGCACTACCGCCAGCGGGGCCTCCGCCTCCCCCGCCCCCCGCACGTGGGACGCGGCGCTAGGATCAACCCGGTCGTTGCCAGGCTTTCGCCGTATCCCGCAGGAATCGGGAATGGGCGGCAAATGGGGCGGGTTGGATCCCGGCTACACACCACGGACGCGCCGGTACCTCTGTGTGCTAGGGTTCCCCTTTTCTTCCTCTGGGCGGCGTGGGGGTCAGGCTGGCGGATTCGCCGCGCGGTGATCGGGTCGGGGAACCAAGCTTAGACCCCAACGCAAACGAGGAAAGGCAAACATGGCGGCCTTCGGAACTTTCACTCTTCTCATCGCCTTGGTCGTGGCGACCTACGCGGGAACAGCTTCTCTGGTCGGTATTCGCCGCGGCAGTCGCCGCCTGGTGGAATCGGGACGCGGCGGTGTGTACGCCCTGGCCGCAGTACTGGGTATGTCGTCGGTGGCGATGTGGTACTCGTTCCTCAGCCACGACTACTCGATCAAGTACGTCCACCGCTACTCGGACGCGTCGTCTCCGATTTTCTACCAAATCACGGCGTACTGGGGTGGCCTCGACGGTTCGATCCTGTGGTGGGCATTCCTGCTGTCGGTCTTCTCGGCGATAGCGATCTACTCGAACCGTCACCGCCACCGCGAGCTCCTGCCCTACGCCGTTACCGTGTTGATGGCGATCGCGGATTTTTTCTTGTTCGTCATCATCTTCTACAAGAATCCATTCGCGACGTACCTGGGCGAAATCCCCACCGCCGGCAAGGGGTTGAACCCGTTGCTGCAAAACGCGTACATGGTGACGCATCCGCCGTCGCTGTACATGGGTTTCGTGGGCATGAGCATTCCGTTCGCCTTCGGTCTGGCGGCCCTGATTTCGGGACAGCTGGACGACGCGTGGATCGCGTCGGTTCGGAAGTGGACCCTGGGTGCCTGGTTTTTCCTGTCGATGGGACTAACGCTGGGAATGCTGTGGGCCTACGAAGAACTCGGTTGGGGCGGCTTCTGGGCCTGGGATCCCGTCGAGAACGCGGGCTTCTTACCGTGGCTGACCGCCACGGCGTTCCTGCATTCGATCATGATTCAGGAACGCCGCGGGATGATGAAGATCTGGAACGTCACGCTCATCATCTTGACGTTCTTCCTGACCATCTTCGGAACGTTCATGACCCGCTCGGGGATCGTTCAGTCGGTCCACGCGTTCGGTCAGGACACAGAGCTGGCGTGGGTCTTCACCGTCTTCATGGTGATCATCCTGTTGGTCAGTTTCGGATTTGTCATCAAACGTCTGCCCGAATTGCGATCGCGGGCTAACTTCGAATCCTGGCTGTCCCGCGAGGCTGCCTTCGCGGTCAACAACTGGATCCTGCTGTTCGCGGCGTTCTTCATCTTATTCGCCACCATGTTCCCGACTCTGTCAGAGGCGATCATGGGCGAACGGATCACGGTCGGTCCGCCCTTCTTCAACAAATGGATGGTGCCCATCGGCATCACCTTGCTGTTCCTGACGGGGGTTGGACCCGGGATCGCCTGGCGGAAGGCGACACCGGGGCACCTGCGCTACCAGTTCGCTTTGCCATTGGCGGCTGTCGCGGTGACGACGGGAATCTGCGTGGCCTTGGGCCTTCACAGTTCGTGGGCGGCGGTCATCAACTTCGCGTTCTGCGCGATGGTCTTCACGATGATCTCACAGGAATTCGTCCGCAACCTGATCATCCGCAAGAAGAACACCGGCGGAGACGTACTGTCCGCTGGCGTCGGCATGGTCCTGCGCAATCGACGCCGCTATGGCGGCTACCTGGTCCACATCGGGATTGTGCTGATGTTCCTGGGCTTCGCGGGGAACGCGTATCAACGGGAAATCGAAACGCGACTCGAACCTGGGCAAGAAACCAAACTTGGCAAATACACGTTGCGGTTCGACCGACTGGCCCACGAGGAGGATCGCCAGAAGGAAATGGTCACGGGAGAAATCACCGCTTCGGTCGATGGCAAGGTCATCGAACACATGCGGCCGGCCCGTTGGTTCTTCCACGGCCACGAAAGCGAACCCACGACCGAGGTCGC
>JANOJB010000170.1:0-9137 GCA_031407985.1 Pseudomonadota bacterium
AGAATCCGTCCGCCCGACGCTAACGCCGACGGCCGCTCACGGACGGATTCTTTTTCAGCGGCGTCTTCTTGTTCGACTTCGCCGTTTTCGAACCGGCGGTTGTAGCCTTCGCCGGCTTACCCCAGTACCGCGCGTACAGCGGCGATTGGCGGTATTCAGCGCGCAACGAACTGACCAGGTCCGGCAGCTTGCCGTACAGGCGGCGTGGTTTGCGCGGCTTGCACTTGGTCATGACGTAGGACGCTATCAACGGCATGGCGATCGTCGAGTCCACGTAGCAGACCACCGTGTCCGGCAGTTTGTCCGGATCGATCTTGCCCCACGACACGGCTTCGCTGGGCGTCGCGCCCGACAGGCCGCCGGTGTCGGGACGCGCGTCGGTGATCTGGATGAAGTAGTCGTGGCCTTTTTCAGCGACGCCCAGGATCTCCTGAAGTTGTGGTTCGGTTTGCAGCAGAAAGTTTTTGGGCGCGCCGCCGCCGAAGATCAGCACGCCCGACAGTCCCGCCTTTTTTCGCTTGGCGTCCAGGACCAACGCCGACATTTCCATCACGTCGGCGGCGGGATCCACGTGTGGTCCACGATCGGGATCGGCGGTGTGGATGGCGGAAAAATTAAGACCGATGGTCGAATCACCGGGCGACGCGACCCAGACCGGCACGTCCATGTCGTGACAGACGGCCAGGATCGACGGTTTGTCGACGCCACGCTGGCGCGCGGTGGCCAGAGCATATTTGCCGATCTTGTGATGCAATTCGCTGCCCGACATGCGCTTGCCGAACTCGGGCGCCATCATCACGCGGTAGACCCATTCGTCGGTCTTGTACAGAACGTCGGCGGGGAACAACACGTCGTAGACGCGAATGATGCCGTCCTCGCGCAGCTTCACGTCGTGGGCGCCCGACGCGACGTCCGGCGTGCCCCGGTACAGCGGCAGCGCCAGATCGAAATGCAGATCGTGATACAGGTTCGCGCCCGTCGACACGACGTAGTCGATGAATCCGGCGCGAATCAGGGGGGTCAACACCGACGACAGTCCCGCGGGTGTCAGCGCCCCCGACAACGACACACCGATGGTCGCGCCGCTTTCGATCATGCGCACGAACGCGTGACAAGATTCGCGCAGCCGGGCGGCATTGTAGGCGTTGAAATAGGTGTCGATCAGGTGGGCGACGTCGGGTAGGGCACCGTCAAGTGGCGCCGGCCGGATTCTGCGTTTGGCATGCAACATGGTGCGCGCGACGGTAGCACAACCCACCCGCCGGTTAGGGAACGCGACCACCGTGCTGCTATAAGCCGTGTGAATGATGCGACGGATTGGTTGCGACCCACGGCGTGTGGTCGGGATGGTGTTGCTGTCGGTCGCAGGACCTTGCTTGCTGACCGGCTGCGCGACCCGGCCCCCCGGTTCGGTCCAGGCTGTGGGGCCGAGCGGCGTGGGGCCCCTGCCCGTCGCCGGTCTTGACGGTCTTGCGGGACATGCGCCGCCGATGGTGCTGGAGAAAAGCGCGCCACTGACGGGCCCTGGCGCGGAGCCGCCCGCCGGTCTGAAGGCACTACAGGCCGAACTGGCGCGCGCGATGACCGAACTGGGCGGCAAGGCCCAGCCCGCGCCGTACTTCATTTCGTACCAGGTGTTCGACCGCAACGAGACGGTGATCTCGGCCAGCTACGGGGCGTTGGTGCAGTCGTCGTCGCGGCGGACCCGGTTGCTGGACACGGATGTGCGGGTGGGGGACTACCAGCTGGATTCGACGCACCCGTTGCGATCGGATGGGTTCGACTTCGGGGGCGACTTCGGTGGTGCGCGCGCCGTGTCGCTGCCTCTGTCCGACGATCCGGGTGTCCTGCGCGCCGTCGCTTGGCTGGACACCGACAGGAAATACAAGGCAGCGGCCGAGGCCTTCGTGAAGGTTCGGACCCAGAAAACACTGAAGGCCGCCGAGGAAGATTCGTCGGACGATTTTTCGCGCGAAAAACCGGTTGTCCACGTGGCTTCCGCGCCGATGATGGGAATGACGGGCCTGGACAAGGAGACCTGGGAGCAGCGCGTGCGCGCGCTGTCGGCTCGATTTCGCGGTCACCCCCGCATCCACGATTCGCAGGTGACGCTGCACGTGTCGACGGTCAATCGATGGATCGTGAATTCCGAGGGGACACTGGTCCAGGACGGGCGCGACTATGTGCGCGTGTTCCTGCAGGCCGACACGCGCGCCAACGACGGCATGGATCTGGAGCGGTTTGAAGGCTTCGACGCCGCGTCGTTCGCGGGCCTGGCGGGCGACGTCGAAATGGCGCGAGCCGCCGACACGATGATCGCCGATCTGGAGGCGCTGCGCGACGCGCCGCTGGCGGATCCGTACATCGGTCCGGCCATCCTGGAGGGCAAGGCTGCGGGCGTGTTCTTCCACGAGATTTTCGGCCACCGGGTGGAGGGCCACCGCCAGAAGAACGAAGACGAAGGGCAAACCTTCGCGCGGAAGGTCGGTCAGCCGATCATGCCCAGTTTCGTCAGTGTGTATGACGATCCGACGTTGACCCGCCTGGGTGGCGTCGATCTGAGCGGTTTCTACCGATTCGACGACGAGGGTGTTTCCGCCCAGCGCGCCATCCTGGTCGACCACGGCGTGTTGAAGGGATTCCTGCTGTCACGGTCGCCCACACGCGGGTTCAATCATTCGAACGGCCACGGGCGCCGGCAGGAGGGGCGCCAGGTGGTGTCGCGGCAGGGGAATCTGGTCGTACAGCCCTCGATTGCGGTGACGCTGCCGCAGTTGCGTGAACGGTTGCGCGCCGAGGCGCGCCGGCAAGGCAAACCGTACGGGTTGTTGTTCAAGGATATCTCGGGCGGGTTCACGAATACGACACGCGGCGGGCCGCAGGCGTTCAAGGTCCTGCCGATTCTTGTGTACCGGGTGTACACGGACGGCCGTCGCGACGAACTGGTGCGGGGCGCCGATTTGGTGGGTACCCCGCTGGCGGCCCTGACCAAGATTCTGGCGGCGGGCAGCGACTATCAAACGTTCAACGGGATGTGCGGCGCGGAATCGGGTTACGTGCCCGTATCGGCGACCAGCCCCAGCCTGCTGGTCGAGCAGATCGAGGTCGAACGCAAGGACAAGGGCAACAACAAGCCGCCGGTGTTGCCGGCGCCCAGCATCGGGCGTGGATTTCCGCAGGCGCGAGGTGCCCTATGAGGCCCCGTGGGTTGTTGGTTGCGGCGGCGGCGCTCGGCTCGATGGGCTTCGGGAAGGAAGTCGTGCTGACCCCCGCGCGGACGTTCGTCGAGGACGACGGAGCTGTGTCGGGCGCGCTGTCCGCGGAACTGGCGCGATCCATGAAGGAGCTGCGCCTGGGTGATTCGCCGAGGCCCTACTATCTGGCGTACGCGATTTCGGACGCCGAGCAGGCCGTCGCCACGGCCACCTTCGGAGCGCTGACCGGGGCGCACGCGTACCGGGGCCGGACGTTGCGCGTGGACGTGCGCGTCGGCGATCCGACCTTCGACAACAGCAACACGCCGGAATCGATGTTCGGTGGTGGGGTCGAATCATTACCGGTGGACGATGACGCCGCGGCGCTCCGCCGCGAGCTGTGGCTGCGCACCGACGAGGCGTACAAAAACGCAGTGGAAACACTGGCCAAAAAACGCTCCGCCGCGGCAGGGCAGGCCAGCCAGGATGGGGAAGGCGCCGTCGGCGATTTTGCGGCCGACAAACCCGCGAAGGGGAAGGTGCCGTTTCCCGCTGGCGCGCCCGAGCCCGATCACCTGCTGGACGCCGTGACCCGGTTGTCGGCGATTCCGCGCGAATTCCCCGACATCCTGGGTTGCCGGGTCACGGGCATTCACGCGACGGTGCGCAGGCGGTTTGTGTCCAGCGAAGGGGCCGATTCGGACGAAAAGCGCGTGATGGTGCGTATCGATGCGGTCGCGGAAACCCAGGCGCCCGACGGGATGCGTCTGGTGAACTACGTCTCTTTCACCGCGCTGGTGCCGTCGGGATTGCCGCCCCTGGCCGACATGCAGAAATCGGTTCGTCGTATGGTGGGCGAACTGGTTGCCATGCGGAAGGCACCGATCGCGCCCAGCGGCGCGGCGTCGATCTTGTTCGAAGGGCCGGGAGCGGCGCAGATCGCGAAGCTGTTGCTGGGCGACAATCTGGCTGGAACCCCGGCGCCGCGCACGGCCACGGGCGGTGAGGA
Organism: Pseudomonadota bacterium; assembly: GCA_031407985.1. GTDB lineage: Bacteria > Myxococcota_A > Polyangia > Fen-1088 > Fen-1088 > FEN-1088. Next base: position 4,204 of record JANOJB010000170.1, read on the forward strand.
ACGCGGGCAGACCAGCGAGTTTGCCGACCGGTTGGGCCAACGGGTGGCGTCTTCGTTGTTGATGGCGGTGGACGATCCGCTGCGCGACGTGGGTCCCGACAAAACGCCGCTGTTCGGTGCCTACCGCGTCGACGACGAAGGGATCTCCGCCCAACGCGTGCCGCTGGTGGATGCCGGCGTGTTGAAGGGCCTGTTGATGACGCGCGCTCCGCGCAAGGAGATCACGCGTTCGAACGGTCATGCCCGCGCGACTGGTTTCGGCGGTCCGCGTGCCGCGGTGGGGAACCTGATCCTGACCGGACGACCGGGGGCTCCGCGCGCGGCGTTGTCCCGGACCGCGCTGCTGGCCGAGATGCGAAAGGAGATGAAGGGCGGGGGACTGCGCGGCTACATCGTGCGTTTGCTGGAGGATCCGACGGTGCCGGGGATTGCCAGCGGGGAGGATGGCATGGGGATGTTTTCCGTCGGTGGCAGCGGCCGGTCGGCGCCGTCCGTCAAGCCGCTGGTGGTCTACCGGCTGACCGACGACGGCAAGGAAGAACTGGTGCGTGGTCTGACGTTGGAGGGCCTGGTGCCCCGATCGCTGAAGGACATCGCGGCGGTGGGCAAGGACAGCATCGTCTACAACTACCTGGAGGGAGGGGCGGGTTTCGTCGGTATTCCGTCGGCGGTGGTGACACCGCCCTTGCTCTTCTCGGACGTCGACGTGCGCCGGTCGATCGGTAAGAACAGGCGTCCTCCACTGTATCCGCGACCGGGGTTATCCGACTGATGGCCCGCGCCGTTCCGCCGAAAGCATCCCGACACGCCCAGCGTCCGGTCGCGTCCACCACCGACGATCCGGGCGCCGCGGACCTTGGACGCCGCGTGGCCGAGAATCTTCGCGAACGTCGGCGTGTGTTGGGCCTGTCGCTCGACGATCTGGCGCGGGCATCGGGCGTCAGTCGGGCCGCGCTGTCCCAGATCGAAACCTGTAAGACGAATCCATCGCTCAGCGTTTTGTGGAAGGTGGCGGTGGGGCTGCAGATCCCGTTCGCCGAACTGATCGGCGAGCGCCGCGAAACGGTGTCGCTGTTGCGGCGCAACGAGGCCGAGGTTTTGCGTTCGGTCGACGGCAAATTCGAGAGCCGCCCCCTGGCGCGTGCCGGTGCCGGGCCCGGGGTCGAGGTGTACGAGTTGCGTTTGGCGCCCCACGCCGCCCACGTCGCCGAACCCCACGCGGCAGGAACCCGTGAGCTGATCGCGGTGCTGGGTGGCGCCTTGAAGATGATCGTGGGGCCCGAGACGTACCTGCTGGCGGCGGGGGATTCACTGGTTTTTCCAGCGGACCAACGCCACGTCTACGAGAACCCCGGAGGCACCGAGGGGCGGTATCACAACGTGATCGTTTACCGCCGCTAGGTCGCGGTTACTTCCGCGATGTCGCGTCGCCAAGCGGGGCGATGAGGGGACCGTTGACGTAGCGTTCCGCGGTGTCGCAGACCATGAAGACGATCAGCTTTCCCTGCGATTCGGGGCGCCGCGCGATGTGAAGCGCGGCTGACAGTATCGCGCCCGAAGAAACTCCGGCGGGGATGCCCTCTTCGCGGGCCAAGCGGCGCGAACATGCGAAGGCGTCGGCCTCGGTGACCACCGCCACCTCGTCGATGAGATCGCGGCGCAGAATGTCCGGAATGAAGCCCGCCCCCAGGCCCTGAATAACGTGGTTGCCTGGGGTCCTTCCCGATAAAACAGCGGCCTTGTCCGGTTCGACGGCGACGATCCGCGTCGACGGTTTGCGTTGTTTCAACACATCGCCGACGCCCGTGATGGTGCCGCCGGTTCCGACCCCCGCGACAAACACATCGACCTTGCCGTCGGTGTCATCCCAGATTTCGACGGCGGTTGTGCGCCGGTGCACTTCCGGATTGGCGGGATTGCGAAATTGATCCAGCGCGATCGAGCCTGGAATCTCAACGAGAAGCCGGGCGGCCCGATCCACCGCCTGTCGCATCAGACTTCCCTGTGTCAGCTCCACACGCGCGCCAAGGAAAGCGAGAAGCGCCCGGCGTTCCTCGGACATGGTTTCGGGCATGGTCAGCACCAGGTTGTAGCCGCGCGCCGCCGCCACCAGCGCCAGTGCGATACCGGTGTTGCCGCTGGTGGCCTCGACGATCGTACCGCCCGACTTGAGCACGCCGCGCTTTTCCGCGTCGTCCACCATGGCCACCGCGATCCGATCCTTGACGCTGCCCGTGGGATTGCGCGACTCGATCTTCGCGACCAACGTTCCAGGCAGACCCGCGCCGATGCGCCGCAGTTGGACCAGCGGCGTGCGTCCGATGGTGTCCGTGATGTTCTTGAAAATCATATTGAATAGTCCGTTGTGAACACCCGCACCCGGCTAGCCGACACATAAACGACATCGCCGGCCTTGAGCTCCAACTCGGTGAATTGTGTGGTGGTCAGCTCGGCGTTGATCACCTGCTCTGAATCGATGGCCCGCAGCTCGACCTTGACCCGGGACCCAGCGGGGTTCACGTGAAGTACCGACGCCTGGATGGTGCTTGCTCCGTTCGCTTGGTGCGTGATGACTAGCTCGTGTGGTCGGACGTACAGGGCCGCGTCCTGGCCTTCGGTGTGGGGGTGATCCGGATAGGGCACCTCCAGGCCGGACACCACCGCCTTGCCGCGCTCGACGCGCCCGCGAAACACGTTGACGTTGCCCAGAAAGTCCATGACGAATGCGTTGGCGGGATGTTCGAAGACCTGGGCCGGCGTGCCTGCTTGTTCGATCTTGCCTTGATTCATGACAACCACGTGATCTGCGACCTCGAAGGCTTCTTCTTGGTCGTGGGTTACAAAAACGCTGGTGACGTGGATCTCGTCGTGCAACTTCCGCAGCCACACACGCAGTTCCTGCCGCACCTTCGCGTCCAGCGCCCCGAAGGGTTCGTCCAGCAGCAACACCTTGGGCTCGGATGCCAGCGCGCGGGCCAGTGCCACGCGCTGGCGCTGGCCGCCAGACAACTGTCCGGGATACCGCTTTTCGAGGCCGTCCAGGCGAATCAGCTTCAACAGCTCTGTCACGCGCTCCCGGATCTTGTCCTTGGGACGTTTGCGCACGCGTAGGCCATACCCGATGTTTTCGGCGACGGTCATGTGACGAAACAGCGCGTAGTGCTGGAAGACGAACCCCACCTTGCGATCGCGCGCGGACTGCTGGGTGATGTCTTCCTCCTCGCGCAACACGGTTCCGGAATCCGCCACCTCCAGGCCCGCGATGATGCGCAGCAAGGTGGTTTTTCCGGATCCGGACGGGCCCAACAACGCCAGCAGGGTTCCGTCAGGCACCTCCAGGCTGACGTTGTCCAGCGCCTTGAAATTGCCGAACGACTTGCAGACATTCTTGATGAGTATGCTCATGGGCTTTCCACGACCTGCGTGCCCCCCTGACCCGTCCCTGTTCCTGCGGGTCCGCCACGTGCGGGAAGTTTTCTTTCCAGCATGGTCTTGGCGACCAGTGTCCCGATCGCCAGCAACGTTAGAACGGAGGCAAGGGCGAAGGATCCGGGCAGGTTGTATTCCTGGAACAGTTTTTCAATTCGCAGCGGCATGGTGTCGGTTTGACCCGCGATGTGGCCGGACACGACATAGACCGCCCCGAATTCTCCCGTCGCGCGCGCATTGCACAAGATGATTCCGTAGACCAACCCCCACTTGATGTTGGGCGCGGTGACGGTCCAGAACATCTGCCAGCCGTTGGCGCCCAGGCTGACCGCGGCAAGCTCCTCGTCCGGTCCGACGGCCTCCATGATCGGAATCAGTTCCCTTGCCACGAACGGAAACGTCACGAAGGCGGTCGCAAGCACCAGCCCGGGGGTGGCAAAAATGATCTTCAGGCTCTCGTTGCGTGGCCAAACATGGAAAGCCTGTTGGAGGACGAACAGCAATCCGAAACAGGCGGCGCCACCGACCAAGACAACCAGCCAGGGTCGGTTCCACAGCCCGCTGCGCGCCTTGGGGCTGACGGGACGGAACACGAAAAAGGCCACGGCGAACAGGAAGACGCCAAGGAGCGAAAACAGGTACGGCATGATGGCGTACCCGTCGCGGCGCAAGAACGGCCCAAAATATCCCTGCAAGCCAAAGATCAACACGAACATCAATCCCGCCACCACCGGCGAGACCGAAAACGGCAAGTCGATCAACGCGGTCAGCAGGGTGCGTCCCCGAAAGGTGAAGCGGGAGATGCTCCAAGCCGCCGCGACCCCAAACACGATGTTCGCGATCAGGGCGATGGGAACCACGGTCAACGTCAGAACCATGGAATGGCGCGTGTCGGGATCGGCGAACAGATTCCGCGCATAGACGCCGACGCCCTCCTTCAATGCTTCGTAAAAGACGTTGACCACGGGGATGACCACCAACACCCCGACGGTCAGCAACGCCATCGACGTCAAACCCCATCGCACCCAGGCCGGATCCCGTTGGGCCCTGCGCATGTTCGCGGAAGCGGCGGTCGGCGCGCGGGACGGCGGCGGCGCCGGAGCTAGAGCGACGGCCTTAGTGCTCATGGCGCAGGCTCCAACGTTCCAACAGGTTGATGCCCACCAACATGGCGAAGGAAATAACCAGCAACACGGCCGCAATCGCCGTGGCCTCGCCGTACGCGAACTCCTCTAGCCGCGCCACAATCAAGATGGGCGCGATCGCGAACAGCGTGTAGTAGGCGAGCGACGCGCCCAGCCGCAAAGCGTCGTCGAACCACCAGGCCTGCAGCGCGCTCCAGAACATTCGCGGGATCGACGTCGCGCGCAGGGGCATCACCTTGTCCGGGCGCGCCGAGGCGCGTTCCCACCCATCGCCGGAAGTATGGGGTGTGCGGTGATGGACGGCTGTTCACTTCAGGACGCCGCCGATTCGTCCGCGGGTTCTATAGTCGAGCGGGCTCT
>JANOJB010000173.1:0-7234 GCA_031407985.1 Pseudomonadota bacterium
ATCGAGATGTCGATAACTTCTAGCCTAGCGGCTGCCGCGATGCCTGGTAAGTTATCGTTATTACGACGTAATATCTGCGTATCGCCTTGAGCGTCCATTCGATTTAGGAGGTGTGGTCGATCCATCCGCCGCCGTCGTTGAGATCACCAACTTGGGATAGGTCATCGCTGGGGAAGCCATCTCCATCAATGTCACCTCTTCCAGCGACCTCACGTCCCGCTGCAGGAAAGGACACCTAGGCCATTCACACTATCGCGTCGCCAACACGAGGCCAGTGAGGACGCAGACGCCTCCGCCCGTGAAAGTCATTTCATTCCATCCGGCCGGAATTGGGGCTTCGAATTCCAGAATCACCGGCTCTCCCCACGACCCCGGACGAGTGCTTCCTCGAAAGGGGACCTGTTCCCATCGCTGGCTCACGCCGTTCCCCAGACGTAGCTGAACCACGCCCTTGTCTCCAAAGACTCGGGCGCGCGCATGAATCTGTCGAATGGGTGCTGGAAGGTAGACAAAGAGATCGGCTAGACCGTCGATCGGTGGCAGGAGCGCTGCAGGATGGGGCGGTCCGACCAGTTGCTTGAGATTGCGGTCGCTAGTGGAACTAACGGACAGGAAGGAAAAAATCGGATGTCCTCGTGAACTCCCTCGGTGCTCCTCGAGGATGTCGTTGATCTCGCGGAGGAGGGCCGATGCATCCGCGAGCGTCACATCGTGTTCGCTGGCGACGATGCATCGGGCGAGTAGTGCGAGCGTCGGTGATACGCGCGACGGGCCAGGTGTGAAAGTGTGGAACCACATTCGCACCAGCGTCAGGGTCGGACCGAGAGGATGGAGATCGCTCACATCGCTGGTGGGGACGATCGCTCCCTCACGCCTGGCTGTCAGCACGAGCGAGGCATCGACGCAATCGTTCGTGCCGGTGCCGCCGCAAAGAGTCCCCGACGCCTCCGCCAGCAGTCGATCGAACGCGGCACTGACGTGATTGGGCCATCGAGGATCCCTACCCGCGGGAACGACGAGAGGGGCGCCGGATTTCAGTACCGCGCGGCAAAGACCGCGCATTCCTTGGTCGGCGCGCTCGAACGCGATAAGACGGCAGCGGTAAAAAACGGGGAGCAGGGTCGGTGGCGTAGCTAGAACACCTCGATGCGCGCCCGATGACCAGACGCACGGGCCAGCTTTCGATCCAACGTGATCAGGGGAGCATTCAGCGTCTCCGCCAGCGCCACGTACGCGGCGTCGTAGGCGGTCAAGGTCGCCCGCAACGCCCAGATCCGGGGGAGGAAGATGTCGTGCTCGTGCCTGACGATTCCCAAGCCTTCAAGATCCGCAAGGGCCTGGCGGGCACGAACATCCGAGAGAATCCGACGAAGGTTCAGCTTTCGCAGCACGTGTGCCACTTCCAGGTCAATCAGGTGCGGAGCGTGCAAGCTCATGGTCGCCGCGCCCACTTCGAACCCGAGGCGCTCGTGCAACGACTGCCCCCTCGATCCACCCAACAAGAGCTCGATCGCCGCGGAGGCGTCGAGCACAATCACTGGGCGTCCCGGCCCCGACGAACGAGCCGCGTGATCTCGGCCCGGGTCGAGACGGGGACCCGCCTGGCAAGGCGTTCGATGATCTCCCCGCGACTGGGCTGTTTCGCGTTCCGGTCGAGCTCGGCAAGAACGTAGCTTGAAAGCGACATACCGGCCTCTTGCGCCCGACGCCGAAGCGTTCCGTGGACCCTGTTGGGTACCCCGCGCACCTGGAGCAGCTTCGACATGTGGTCATGATGACATGCATGCACATTGCATGCAAAAGGCAATGGAACCTCCGCTACAGAGCGCTACCGGGGGACGTGAGGCGCGGCGGTTATCGCCTCGAGATACCGGGCGGCGAACGATGTCGACTCGCGCGCGTCGATTTGACTCAGCGTGAAATGACAGAGATCGGGCGACTCGACCACCTCGTGCAGGATGACGGCCAACTTCTTCAGCTTGTGGGTCGGGACGATGTCGAACTTCAACCAGTTTTTCACGTAGATCGCGTCGGACCACAGCAGTTGCCTGATGCCCATGCTGGCGTTCTCGTTCACGACCAGCGGTTTGAAACACCGGGCGCCCCAGCCCGTGAAGGTATGAAACTGATATCCGCTTCCCCGCAGGCATCTGTCGATGTCGGCGAACAACGGCTGCCCTTCGTAAAGCTCGACGAACTCCACCTCGGTTTCCACCAAGACGGCATTCGCCAGCACGCGTTCAGCCCCGCGGAACACACCCAGCTCGCCTCCTTGCACGTCGATCTTGACGAAGTCGACGTCACCGAGGTCAGCAATGTCATCCAACCTCTTGGTTTCGACCGGGTGCTCCTGTTGCAGGGTCATCACCTCGTGAAGATTCTGGAACACCTCCACCAGCGGGCGGTTTGGCTTGAACAGAGATCCCGTCGGGCCCCAGTTGGTTTGATAGAACGTCGCGGGTGATCCGTCCCCAATGAAGTACGGATGGAACGCGTGCGGTTTTCCGAACCTTTCATTCAGGCGCGCACAACCCTGGACATCGGGTTCAAACCCCACCACCCGCGCCAACCCGGCGGCGACCAACCTCTCGTAGTTTTGCGTGTGGGCACCAATCTGCACCGCGCCGATGTCGACAATGGTGATCAGGGGCCGCTCCCCTTCGAACAGCAACGTCATCAGCTCCGATCCGGTCATCTCTCTTCTCCCGCGTCGCCGGCTAACCCAGCACGTAAATGAAATCCTGTTGCCGCATGAATGCCAGCAGGGCTTGAAAGCGTGCCCGCTTTTCGTCGTCGGACTGTCCCAGCAAGGCGCCGTGCATACTGGGCTCGCGGAAGATTTCCTCCGTGCTGTGGCTCCCATCGGCACGCTCCAGAAGTAGGGCGGACTCGCCGTCCAGTTCCAGATCGCGCGAACGTCCGGTGTATGACAACTCGCTGATCTTGATACGAACGTCGCTGCCTTTGCCCTTGCCGCGTGAGATCTTGCTGGTCTGGCGTTCGGTCCAGCGCAACAGAGGCGAACGAATCGGGCGACCCGCGGTGTCGCCGGGGGCAACGGATTCGGGTCGAAACGACGAATGACAGACCAGCGCCGCGTGCATGCTCATGGTTCCTGCCAGCAACTCAGCGATCGCCGCTGGATCCTCCGCCACACCGCTGGCGCCCGCGGCGGCAAGCCCCGCCGTCCCGGGCACGTGGCTTTCCGGCCTGTACAGATACGGCAAGACAAACCGGGCGATGTGAAGCCCGGCGTCGTTCAACATTTGTCGCAGTTCGGGAACCGTGAAGCTGCGGTCCTGTACGTGCAGAAGCAGGTCCACCAACCCGGCGTCGCCACCCCAGTCATGATCCGCAAAGTTCTTCGCGCGGAACGGGTGATCCGCTGGCAGCCCGGTCAGAATCGCGCGGGCCACCGTGATCTGTTCGGGTAACGGGCGCGTGCCAGCCAGTCGGCGAAACAATTCCTGCAAGACGTAAACGCCGTGGCGACCGTGCGGGGCATAAACCATCAGGCCGATCGCGCCGTCGGGGGCCAGATGGGATGACAACGCGCGTGCGCCCGTGACGGGATCGGCCAGGTGATGCAGGACGCCTGATGAGACGATGTAATCGAACGGTTGCGTTCCCAGCCCCAAGGTCGCGATGTCTTCCACCGCCCCTTGACGGAAGGTCAGGTTTGCGCCCACGCCGGCTCGCTCGGCCCGGCGGCGCGCGACATCCAGCGACGCCATGCTGAGATCCAACCCGACCACCTCGATGTCGGAGTAGCGGCCCGCCAGCTCGACCGCCGTGTGGCCGGTTCCACAGCCGGCGTCCAGGACACGCAGACCTTTCAGCGACTGTCGTCGCGGCCACAGCACACACCGCACGTAATCGATGGATGCCAGCAGCGGAAAACCCAAGGCTGGTCCCAGCGGCGGGTAGGGATAGTTCTCGTACTGATCGCGTACCTGCAGGTTGGTGGTGTTCACGGGGCCAACATCGGCAGACAACGGCCGAGCCTGAAACACCCGATCCGCGCGTTCCGGTACGACCCCGCCGCTTGGACGCGGCCACGTATACTGCGCGGAACCCCATGGCCGACCGCCCACCCGATCCTGCTTCCGAATCGACGCTGGCCCCCGAGGCGGTGACCGCGACAATCTCGCGGTCCGAAACCGTCGCGGCCGGCGCCGCCGGCGGATCGGGTGCGTTGCGCCCCGGAGTCGTCGTCGCCGAAACCTACGAGATCACGCGGTTGCTGGGTCAGGGCGGCATGGGGGCGGTCTGGGAAGCCAAACACCTGCGCCTGCCCGACAAGCGCGTCGTCGTCAAGGTGCTGCTGTTCGGCGTGACCGACGCGGTGGCGCTGGCGCGTTTCCGGCGCGAGGCCGAGATCGCGTCGCGGCTGGGACATCCCAACATTGTCCAGGTGTTGGACTTCAACACGCTGCCCGACGGCGCGCCGTACATCGTGCTGGAATTGCTGCGCGGCGAAACCCTGGCCGCGCGCCTGGGCCGTGGGCGCCCACCTTTCGCCGAGACCATGGCGATCGTCGGCCAGGTCGGATCGGCGCTGGCGGCCGCGCACAGGGAAGGGATCGTCCACCGCGATCTGAAACCCGACAACCTGTTCCTGTGTCCCACCGAGATCGGCGGCGAGGTGCGAGATGTCGTCAAGGTGCTGGACTTCGGCATCTCGAAGATCCGCGGCGCAAAGACCGTGCTGACCCAGGATTCCGCGCTGATCGGCACCCCCCAATACATGGCGCCCGAACAGGCCACCGGGCGCAATGACGACATCGATGCCCGCACCGACATCTTCGCGTTCGGGGCGATCGTGTTCGAGATGTTGGCGGGACACCCGCCGTTCTCGGGCGACACTTTGGCGGCGGTCATCCACGCGGTCGTTTATGCACCGACGCCGCCCTTACGCGAATTTGCACCCGATGTCCCCGCGCCGATAGCCGCGGCGATTGAACGCGCCCTGGCCAAGAGTCCGGACGAACGCTTCCCCGATGTCGGCAGCTTCGTCAAGGCGGTCACCGCGCGCAGCATCGAGACCGCACCCACCATGGCGGTGGTGGTTCCACGGGAACCCGTGGCGCCGCCCGCGCCGTCACCCGCGGGCATCGCGACCGAGAGGGTCGTGCCACGCCGCTCGTTTCCGATCGTGCCGGTGATCGTGGGAGTCGCCCTGTTGGGCGGCGTGGGTGCGTGGTTCGTGGCAAATCGAAACGGACCCGAGGCGCCCGCCGCCGCGCCACCGCCCATCGCAATCGCGGCCGCTCCCTTGCCGCCCCCGCCCGCGATCAAGCCTGCCGACCAGCCGCCGCCCATCGCGCTACGGGAACCAGCAGTCGAGCCCGCAAAGGAGCACGACCCCGGGTCATCACGTGCACCAGGGGGCGTGCCCCGTGCGGCAAAACAGGAAACGCTGTCGCCCGCCGCCGCGAGCGATCTCGCGGAAGCCGAGGCGTCGCTCGACGCGGGGAGAATTCCCGACGCCATACGCCTGGCGCAGCACAGCCTGTACGCACAGACGTCCAGCCGCGCCTACGCGATCATCGCGCGGGCGCGCTGCGCGCAGGGAGATCTTGGCAACGCAAGGGCTGCGCTGGCGCGCGTGGGAGCACGCGATCGCGCCGCGGTCGTGCGCGCCTGTGGCAAACTGGGCGTCGATTTGAACTGAGGAGGCACCGTGAAAGTCGCGTTCGTGTTGTTGGTCTTGCTGATCGCCGGTCTGGCCCGGGCGGAAAGCCCCGTCGAGGCGGGGAAGGTATTCCTGGGACCCGAGGGTCTGACGGTCGCTGTCGTGCCGCTGAAGCCGCGCGCGGACAACAAGGTGCTGATTCAAATCAGCGGTTCGGGCAGCGTGTTCGACGGCAAGGCGCTTCCGCACAAGGTCGAGGCCGTCGACAGGGGCAAGACAAACTTCGAGACCACGTACCGTGGGCGCGCCTGGGTCACGATCGCGGTGCGCGACGGCTCGCATTCGTTGACGGTACCGGGAAGGCGCGACAGCACGACGGTCAGGTTCGACGAAGGGCGAACTGCGGCGCTGAAGGTCGATGACGTTTACAAGGCTTACCAAAAACAGCAGGCCGACGGATCACTCCGGGCCCTGCAGGCATTCGACCGCAAGCAGGAAACAACCCAAGAGGAAAAGGAATTGCAGCCGCTGGTCGACGCGTTCGTCAAGGCGTGCGGTTCGAAGCCCACCGTCAAGATTGACTGGAACTCGATGACCGACGCCGACATCCAGGACCTGACCATCGCGACCTATTGTGGCGAGCCGCTGGATGCCATGCAGCGCATGTGTGAGCAATCGAACGAGGCGAAGAAGGCCATTTCCGCCAGCGTGAAAACCTTCGCCTGCACGATGGGCAAGACCATGCAGTTTGACCTGGTGGAATCCACGCTGAACTGGACGACCAGCCGCGCCGGAACGAACATGGGCGACTTCACCCGCAAGTATCTGGAGAAGAAGCTGTTGGTGGCGGGGACCGCGTCCGCCGCGGGGACCGCGCTGGCCGTGGAGACGCCGCCCTGGGGCAAGGCGGCGAACCTGGGCGAGCGCATGCTTCTGGAGAAGACGGGGGTCTGCACCGACGGCAAGTCGCACTTCGTGGTCGTGGCTCCCAACGAAAAGCAGTCGACGCAGCTGTACTACGGGGACGGCAAAACGTTCCATCGCGTCCCCCTGCCCCCTTGGGTGCTGTCCGGTGACAGTTTTTTCGAGCCACGGTTTTCGGCCAAGGGACGGAATTCGAACTTTCGCGGGCTGGACATGCGTCTGTACGCAACCGCCAGCTACGACGCCGAAAAGAAGACGTGCGCGGTCAGCTGCGGCGACCGCAAGACCAATCTGACGATTCTCGACGAGGACGCGAAGAAAACTCTGCTGGCGAAGGCCAGCTACCAGGCACCTCTGCACAAACGCGCGGCGCACCACCTGGCGCGCGACAACGGTGGCCGGTACTTCTACGTCGACAAGGGAAACACGCCCGAGACCGAAAAGAACTTCCGCCTGTTCGTCGGCCCCAAGGGGGCGATGAAGTTGCAGAAAATGACCAACGCCGTGTCCGATACCGAGGGTGAGATTTTCACCACGAAGTCGGGATCGCTGCGCTACGTGACCGACCGGAAGAACCCGCCCACGTGGATCCAGGGTGGCAAGAAGTCCGTTCTGACGGTCGTACCGATCGAGGCTGCCGACGCAACCACCGGCGATCCCGTCAACAACTACCAG
>JANOJB010000177.1:0-9509 GCA_031407985.1 Pseudomonadota bacterium
TCGCAGTCGCCGGGGCAGTCGCATTTGCCCTTCTTGCCGCAAAAACATGACCCGGCTGCGTCCCGATAGCAGCCGCAGGCGTTGACCTTGGGGGTGGCTGCTTGCGCGATCGACGTCGCCCCACCCATGGCGTACGCCCCAAGTCCAATCGCCACCAACACCGGCAGTACGCGCAAGAAATTCCGCATGTCTCGTCTCCTCGCTTCCGTTCGTCAGACGTTCGCCTTTTCCCCGCGAACGCCGGCCCAGTTTACACGTTGTCCGACCTGGCTGGGCTTCCGCGGCGGACTGACTGCTTGGACGCTGCTATATAGTCCCGTCTTCAAATTCGTTTTCCCCCACGGTTTCCGCCAACCTCCCCTTCGCGAATCCTGCTTTTGCCATGACGCTAGACCTTACTTCGTACCCTTTGTCGCAGATCGCCGATCAAGTCGGCACCCCCTTCTTTCTCTATGACGGTGGCGTCCTGCGCGACCGCCTGGCGCGCTTGCGTGTCCTGACCGATGGGCCCGCCCTGCAAGCCCGCTTCGCGATGAAGGCGAACTCTTCGTGGAAGGTTCTTGAGCTGGCCCGCGACGCGGGGGTTTGGATCGATGCGGTCAGTGGCAACGAAGTGCTGCGCGCGCGCCGGGCCGGGTTCGCCATGGGTGCGAATCCACCTGTTGTCCTGCTGACCGCGGACGTGTTCCGCGACAACGCGCTGACGACTGTTCTGGAACACGGCATCCTTCCGAATATCGGATCACCCGGAATGATCAACGAACTGCGCGGTGCCGGTTACCGGGGCCCTATCGCCGTTCGCGTGAATCCGGGTTTTGGTCATGGACACGTTCAGTCGTGCGACACCGGCGGGCCGTCATCCAAACACGGCGTTTGGCTCGACGATCTGGCGGACGTCATTCGCGCGGCGGCGGAGGCGAAATTTCCGATCGTGTCGCTGCACGCGCACGTGGGGACGGGACCCCAGATCCGCGAATTCGACGCCAACATGCGCAAATTGGTCGATGCGTTCGTCGACCTTGTGCCGCGGTTTCCCGACCTCGATGCGGTGAACCTGGGCGGCGGCATTCCGCATTCGTACCGGCCGGACGCCGAGGTCTACGACCTCGATTGGTATCGCCCTGTGCTGCTTGATGCCGTCCGGCGACTGGCTGCGGCGGCGGGCCGCCGGGTACGGGTGGAGATCGAACCGGGACGCTACCTGGTGGCGGGCATGGCGGCGCTGGTGGCACGCGTGAAAGATATCAAACGCACGCGCGCCAACGATAAAGGCCCCGGCCACGAGTTCGTCATGGTCGACGCGGGTTTCGCCGATCTGGTACGGCCGGCCATGTACGGGGCGTATCACCATATTTCGATCGTCGGTGTCGGGGCGTCGCGATTGCCCGAACCGTTCGTCGTGGCGGGGCCCTTGTGTGAAAGCGGTGACGTATTCACGCGCGACGATCGCGAACTGCTGGTTCCACGTTCATTCGGACGGCCGGACACCGGCGATCTGCTGGTGTTGCACGACGCCGGCGCCTACGGGGCGGCGATGAGTTCGAACTACGTGTCTCTGGGCCGCGCGCCCCAGGTCTTCTGGGAGGATGGTCGCCCCAGGCTGATCGCCCGCCGCGAAGCGGTGGAGGATGTGATCCGCGCGGAGTGCAACGAGCCGCTTTGAACGCCGAACCGCGGCGACTTAGGACGCGAAATCGACGGGGGCCGCTAGGGCGTGGCGGATCGCGGGCTCTATCTGCTCGACACGCAGGCCGCGCCAGTAGACGTGCCAATCGGTGAGGCGCGCGACGCCGTCGCAATTCTTCAGGTACCAGGAGTTGATCGGATTCGTTGGTCGCGCGCGCCAGAAGAAGCTGGGGTAGTCCCGGGTCATCACGGACCACAGATCGCCGCCGATCCCCTCGCCTTGCGCCTGACGGTTGACGGCGAACTTGTTCAGGTAGATCCCGACGGGCGTTCGCGAAAGGACGGCCGCGCCCAGGTAGTTTTCCTCGACGAAGATGCGCTCCTCCTCACGTTTCAGCACGCCGTCGTTCAGCAGCCGGCCGAACGCCGATTCGATCAACGCGCGCAGCCGTTCGTGATCCAACGATGCGAACCCGGTATGGCTTTCGATACGCGATCCCTTGCGAATCAGGGTGCCGGCGCCGTTGACGGTGAACAACTCGCGCAGAAGTTGCAGCGGGTTCACGACGGTCGCGGTCAACCGGTGTGGCGTCATGTCGATCAGGTTCTTGCCATGGCGCAACAGCGAGGCGTGCCGTCGGGTCAGCGCGGCGCTACCCAGCAGGCGTTCGTAGTCCGTACCCAGGTTCACCACCGATATGGGCGGCAACCCATCGCGTTCCAGACCGGCGCTGGTCGACAGGAAGACGACTTTGCGTGCTTCAAGACCCGTGACCAGCTCGCGCAGCAGCGCGAATCTCGAATCCAGGGGTGCCTCGCGCGCCGGCTCCAACGACAACAGTGGGATGGTGTTCATGTGCACGGTCTCGCGCACGACTTCAATCATCGCGGATGACAGCGCGGGAGCCAGCGGGACAATCTGGGCGCGAACGGAATCCTCCAGCAGCCATTCGTGAACGCGCGCGGCCTGCCTATCGGCATCGCGGGGTTCGAACAATCCCAACACGACCACCGGAGTCAGCCCCAACCCCGAAAGAATGCGCAGATCAAAATGAAACGGATCCAGTGCGTCCTTCACGATGCGCGCGCTGGCGCAGATCACCGCGAAACTTTCCTTCTTCTGGGCGCGGAACAGCTTCAGGTACAGGTCGACGTCGGCCTTCTGACCGACGCTTTCAAGAAAACGGGTTATGATTTCGGCTTCCATCAGGGAGCCGCCGCTTTCGACGAAAACACCTTCACGAAAGCGGCGTGCGCGGTCTCAAGCTGTGTCCGTTCGACGTATTCATCGGCGGCGTGGGCCTGTTCGATCCGCCCCGGTCCAAAAACCACGGCGTCGATTCCCGCGGCGGACAGAAGGGCCGCCTCGGTCCAGAACGCAAGGTCGATGGGGTCGCGTGCTCGCGTGCCCAGCAGTGCTTCGAACGCGGCGGGATCACGTGTTTGAAAAGGTGGATTCTCGTTGATGACGGCCCAGTCGATGGTCGCGGGGGCCACGGCGGCGCGCGCCGTTCGTTCGGCCTCTGCAAGCAGCGCGGGCAGATCCGCCCCGGGCGCCGGTCGCAGCGACATCCGCAGGGTAGCCCGCGTCGGGATAACGTTGAATGCCAGCCCGCCGTCCAGCGACGCGATGTTCAGGCACAGTCCCTTGAATCCGTCCGGCCCCTGGTCGCGGTGGCGTTTGCCCATGTCGTCCAGCGCCACGGCGGCACGCGCCAACAGCGCGATGGGGTTCGGCATCAAGTCGGCGCGAGAAGAATGGCCCCCGGGCGAAAATGCCGTTGCTTCGGCGGCGCCAATACCCCGGTGCCGCCAGCCGACAGCGCACCCGGTCGGCTCGCACACGATGGCGCGTTCCAGTCCCGCCGCCAGCGACGAATCGGCCAGGAACCGACGGATGCATGTACCCCGGCGCTCTTCATCCCCGGAGAACAACACGGCCACATCCTCGGGCGCCTTACCGGCGGCCCTGACATCCGCGATTGCCGTCAAGATCGCGGCGATGGCGCCCTTGGTGTCGGCGGCGCCAAGCCCATGCAGCCGGCCGTCTCGCTCGACCAGCGTGTGTGCGGGCGCGGTGTAGCCGCTGTTGGCCGGTACGGTATCCACGTGCGCGTTGACCAACAGGCGCGGGCGCCCCGCGCCGAATCGCGCATAGACAAACGCGTGGGCGGCGACGTCGTGTACCTCGACGGCGGAGGCCCCCAGCGCGGTCAGTTGCTGGGCTAGCGCCCGAACCATCGGGCGTTCATCGCCGCTTGGATTTTGGGTGTCGAAGGCGACCAGTTCGGTCAAGCGCGAGACGAGCGACATCGGGAATGGCCACCTCTTAGCATAGAGTAAAGGGACGCCCTCATGATTGCGTCCCTTCTGGTGGTTGCGTTGGAGCTGACCGGCACCGACCCACCGCCTGCGTCGTCGGTCGTGTCCCCTTCACCCGTCGCGCGCGTCGCGCCCGTGCCACCCGTCGCGGCCGTTGCTGCCGTTGCGCGGGTCCTTGCGCGGTCGTCGCCCACCCTGAACGCGGCGCGCGCGCCGGGCGCCATCGTCCTGGACGGAAGGCTAGGCGATCCGGCGTGGGCCGCCGCGGTCGCCACGGACACCTTCACCCAGCAGTATCCCCACGAAGGGGCCGCGCCAACCGAACGCACGACCGTGCGCGTCCTTTACGACGACCGCGCCCTGTACGTCGGGATCGACTGCGCGCAGAGCCAGACTCCCATCGTCGCGCGACTGACCCGGCGGGACCGCGTGGCGGCCGCCGATCGGGTAACCGTCGACATCAGCAGCCGGGCCGATCGCGTGACGGCTTTTCACTTCGGCGTCAATGCGGCGGGTGTGCTGGACGACGGAATCTACTTTAACGACACGGATTACTCCGCGGATTGGGACGAGAACTGGGAGGCGGCCACCTCGATTCACCCCGACGGCTGGTCGGCCGAACTGAAGATACCGTTTCGCATTCTGCGCTTCGAATCAGCTCCACGGCAGACCTGGGGACTTCAGGTGCAGCGGTACACCGAGCTGCGCCACGAATGGGATCTCTGGGCGTGGAGATCGCGCGCTGCGCCCGGAGTGGTTTCGACGTTCGGCACCCTGGAGGGGGTGGACGGCATCCAGTCGTCCCGCCAGGTCGAGGCCCGCCTTACCCAGAGTCTCAAACTTCGTTTCCGGGATGAGGACGCGAGCCGTGCGCTGTTCTCGTCCCTGGGGATTGATGGCAAGGCCCATCCAACCCAGGGCACGACGTTGGACCTCACCGTCAATCCGGATTTCGGTCAGGTCGAGGCCGATCAGGTGGTGCTGAACCTTTCGAATTTCGAGCTGACCTATCCGGAGAAACGTCCCTTCTTTCTGGAGGGCCTCGATACCTTCTCGACTACCCGGTCGGTGTTGTACACCCGCCGGATTGGTGCCCGTCCGGCCTACCCGCTGGCCGCGGGAGAAACTTGGGTCGACGACATTGGTCCGTCGCGCATCTGGGCCGCCGCGAAGTTCGTGGGCACCGCTACGCCCCGAACCAGCGTGGGTGTCCTGTCGGCCGTAACCGGCGAAAACACGGCGCAACTTCGTCAGGCGGACGGCGCCGTCGGCGGGCGCACGGCCGATCCGTTGTCGATCTACAACGCTTTGCGCTTCCGCCAGCGGTTCGGTTTGGGTGGTGATGTCGGGGTTTTGGTCACGACGGCGAACCGCCGCGAATCCGGCGGTGGCACGCGCTTTACCAATGACGCCTACGTTGCGGCGTTGGACGGGCGATGGCGCTCGCCATCAGCCAACTATTTGGTACTGGGCCAGGTCGTGGGGTCGGTGCTGGCCGGGGGACCGCCGCGTCCGTCGCGGGACGGCATCGCCGTCACTCCGGGCCAACCGTCGTTCGGTGCCAGCATGACGGCAGCAAAACGAGGAGGACCACACTGGCTGGCGACCATCAGCCAGGAGGTCTCGGGCCCGCAACTCGACTACAACGATCTGGGTTATCTGGCCCGCAAGAACGACGTCTTCACCTACGCCGAGCTGATCTATCGGACGCTGGAGCCCTGGTGGAACACAACCGACACCTCGAGCAGTGTCGCTGTGTCGCACCGGCAGGCGCTGGACGGGATTCGCCTGGAGGACCACCTCCGCCTGTCGACCTACGCAACCTTCACCAATTTCTGGGCGGGTACCGCCACGGTCTACTATCACGCACCGCATTTCGACGACCGCGAGACCGGTGACGGTACGGCGCTGGAAAGGGCGGGGTTGTGGGGAACCGAACTCTGGGGAACCACCGATCCGCGTCGTCTGGTGACGGGATCGAT
The DNA here is from genome assembly GCA_031407985.1 of Pseudomonadota bacterium. GTDB lineage: Bacteria > Myxococcota_A > Polyangia > Fen-1088 > Fen-1088 > FEN-1088. The sequence continues at coordinate 5,931 of JANOJB010000177.1, forward strand.
GTGGGGCCAGCTTTGGTTGCTTTCGGGCGGTGTGCAGATGCAGGTGTATGCCAGTCTGGTCATGCGGCCGTTCTCGCGCGTCGATTTCGAGCTGGCACCCTCGACGCTGTACACCGAAGGCGAGCCACGATTCATCGAAAAAGACGCGAACGCATCCGTGTATTACTTCGGCAGGTTGCGGGCGAACAATCTGGCCGTCACCGCCCGGGCCACCGTGGGTCTCCTGCCGACCTTGACCTTGCAATTTTATGGTCAGCTGTTCCTGGCGACGAAACGGTTTACCGAACCCAGCCAGTTTCGCGTCTCGGGCGCGGCGTTCCGAAGCCAGATCGGCATTTCGGATCTTCAACCAATCGCACCTTGGCAGGTCCCCGACGTGGAGCAGGCGGCCCTGAACCTGAACGCCGTGCTGCGTTGGGAGTACCGAGTGGGTTCAATCATCTATTTCGTCTACTCCCGCGCGCAGAGTCCTGACATGACCCTGATGCCGGGTCAGATTCCACGCCTAGACGCGAGATTTCTGAGCGGAAACAGAGGTTCCATCGACACCGTGATGTTGAAGGCCTCGTTCTGGTGGGGCTAATCGGACCGAGATACCCGGGCAGCGTGCGGACAGGGATTTTCTGACCCACGGCCGTTCGCGCTCGTCACTCAAGATCGGGAGGCAAACACTTCTTGAAATTGGAAGTGGGGGGCCGCACACGTTGTGCGCACGGGTGGTGATGGAAACGAGATTCCTGGATCGTCGTTAGGAGTTCGGGGGAATCGGAGGACCACATGATTCCGAGCAATAGAGGGCGGCGCGGGGGCGTCGCTTTCCGATCGGGATCGCTTGGTTCTCCCCAAGGGGGGGCCTTCGGCGGGGGTACAGGGGGTACCTCCGCCGGAGGCGGGGTTGGGTCGTGCCCCCGTGCTTCCCCACGTGCTTCGGGGCATACCGCCCGATTTCGGCCATCACAATCGCTCGCGAAAGCGCGGGCAACTCAACGACCGCCGCGGGGCTGTGACTACTTGTTCTCTTTGTCGCGCTTGGCGCGGAATTCCGCGATCATGGCCTCGCGCTGCTGCTTCGGAACCTCGGCATATTTCGCGAACTCCATCGTGAATTCGCCCTTGCCCTGCGTGGCCGATCGCAGGTCCGTGGAATAGCCGAACATGTCGTTCAGCGGTACCTCGGACATCGCCTGGACAAACCCCTCCAGTTTCTCGGTCGAAATAATGGTTCCACGCCGCTGGTTGATTTGCCCCAGCACCGCCCCCTGAAATTCTTCGGGGAACTGAACCTCGACCCTCATGATCGGCTCGAGGATGGTCGGCTTGGCCTTTTCATAGGCCTCCCGGAATCCCATCAGAGCGGCGGTTCGGAACGCGATTTCCGATGAGTCGACAGGGTGCGACTGACCGTCGTTGATCACGCATCGCACGCCCACGATCGGGAATCCGATCAGGGGACCCTTCTTGATCGCTTCCTTGAATCCCTTGTCACAGGCGGGAACGAACTCGCGCGGGATGGATCCGCCGACGATGTCGTCGACGAATTCGTAACCGGTCGGGTGATCCGCCGGCAATGGTTCGATGTATCCCGCCACCTTGCCGTACTGGCCCGAGCCACCGGTCTGTTTCCTGTGTGTGTAGCTGAACTCGGATTTGAGGCTCATGGCTTCCCGGTACGCGACCTGCGGTTTGCCTGAGATCACTTCGGTCGCGTATTCGCGCCGCATGCGCTCGATATAGATTTCCAGATGCAACTCGCCCATTCCGCTGATGATGGTCTGGGCGGATTCCTCGTCGCGGTGGACGCGGAAGGTTGGATCTTCCTTCGTGAATCGGTTCAGCGCCTTCGAGAAATTCTGGGTCGACGTCTTGTCCTTGGGAGAAACGGCCAACGAAATGACCGAATCCGGCACGTGCATGGAGGTCATCGTGTAGTTGATGTCTTCGCTGGTGAACGTATCACCCGAACTGCACTCGACGCCGAACAGCGCGACGATGTCACCGGAGATCGCGGTTTCGATGTCGTTCATTTCGGCGGAGTGCATGCGGACCAAACGCGGAACCTTGACTCGCTTTTGCCCGAGGGAGTTGTTGACGATGAAATCACCCTTGGACAGGGTGCCCTGGTACACGCGCATGTACGTCAGCTGCCCGTACTTGCCCTCTTCCAGCTTGAACGCCAAGCCGGCAAACGGTTTCTTGGGATCGGTGGACAACACCACCTTTTCCTCGTTCTTGTTCTGATCAAGCGCGATGTTCGTGACCTCAGACGGGTTCGGCAAATACTTCAAGACGCCGTCCAGCAACAGCTGGACACCCTTGTTTTTGTAGGCAGAACCGATGAACACCGGGGTCATCTTCAGCGAGATCGTGGCGCGGCGAATGGCTGCGTGCAGCTGTTCTTCAGTGGGGTCTTGCTCGGCCAGAAACAGTTCCGCCAGCTCGTCGTCGTGATCGGCTACCGCGGCGATCATGTCGTGCCGCGCGGTCTTGGCCTCATCCGCCCGATCGGCCGGGATGGGTTCTTCTCGGAGATCTTCGCCGCTGTCGCCGTCGAAAAAGATCGCCTTTTGCCTAATCAGATCGATGATCCCCTCGAAGTTTGATTCCTCCCCGATCGGCAACTGCAACGTGATGGTGTTGTGCCGCAGTTTGTCCTTCAACTGGGCGGTCACGCGCTTCGGATCGGCACCGGCGCGGTCCAGCTTGTTGATAAACGCGATCCGCGGAACGCTGTACCGCCGCATCTGCCGGTCGACGGTGTACGACTGCGACTGGACGCCGGACGTTCCGCACAGCACCAACACGGCGCCGTCCAGAACCCGCAACGCGCGTTCGACTTCGATCGTGAAGTCGACGTGCCCGGGGGTGTCGATCAGGTTGATGTTGTAGCCTTCCCAGATGCAGTAAGTGGCCGCGGACTGGATCGTGATTCCCTTCTCGCGTTCCAGGTCCATCGAATCCATCTTGGCGCCTACACCGGACTTACCCTTGACCTCTTCGATCTTGTGGATCTTGCCGGTGTAAAACAGGATGCGCTCGGACAGCGTGGTCTTCCCCGAGTCGATGTGGGCGGAGATACCAATGTTGCGGACTTTTTCGATCGGGAGAGACGCCATGTGAGCTTGTTACCTTTCTTATGCGCGGGCGGGTTCGACCCGGCGCGACGAACTTGAAGGCGCGGTAGTCTAGTGGAAAACCGCCGGTTGGCTAGTGGCGGGCCTTTTTGCGTGGTGATGTGCCGCGGCCGGGCTCCAGTTCGCGATGACCGGTTCGGGCTGGTTGCCGGTCCGGGCTGGGTCCCGTCGCGGGGTGCGGTCGGTCAGTGAACAGCGTCGTTGTGTTTGCCACTGCCTGGGTCGGCTCCGTGCATCAGGCCGTGGGCATGCCCGACCATCTCGGCCAGGTAGGTCGCCAGCGCGCAGAACTCGCCGGCGTGCCGATCGATCGCCAAATGCACCCCCCGGTGGATCAGCGCCCGCGCCAAGGCCAGGTCGGATACCTGTCCGTCGCCCGCCAATTCGCGAAGGAACGCGTCCAGCCGTGCCTCGTGCTGTTTCTGTAGGTCGTCGACGTTCGCCATGC
>JANOJB010000323.1:0-5386 GCA_031407985.1 Pseudomonadota bacterium
GCCAAGAGCGCGCCGAGAATGAACCACCTTCGCTGTGTCCCACGAATCATCGTGACCTCCGTGAACATCTAGGGACCTGCCGTAACCGGCCAACCATCCGCGTCCCAAACGATCTCGGCGATGCGCAACGTCGCGGTACCCCGGCCCCCCTGAAGCGCGTGGTACAGATTGTATACCTTGTTGTTGTAGACGATTACCGAATTGTGCCCCGGCGCGCCCCAGCTGGCATTGCCCTGCACCAGCAGCGTCCCGCCCCCCGACATCAGCGACGTCCCTGCCTTGTCAACGTAGGGTCCAGTGACCGTCGTCGAACGTCCCACGCGCATGTTGTAGTCGAACGCGCCGTCACAGCACGCGCCCCATGACGCGAACAGATAGTAGTAGCCGCAGGCCTTGAAGACCCAGGCGCCTTCCAAACTTCCCCGCGCGTTCGCGCCGTTCGCGATCGAATACAACATCGTGTCCGCGCGCGCGCCGGTCGAGTCCAGCTTGACCATCTTCAACCCGCTCCAGAAGCTGCCGAACGCCATCCACGGCGTGCCCGCGTCGTCGATCACGATGTTGGGATCGATGGCGTTCCAGTTGTCGGTGGTGCCCATGTTCGAACACAGCACCATGCCCTGATCGGCCCAGCTGCCGCTGTCGAGCGCCGTCTTCGTCGCCTGCCCGATACACGATCTGTTGCTGCCGAACGTCGAGGCGGAATAGTACATGTGGTACGTACCGCCGAAGTACGAGATGTCCGGCGCCCAGGTGTTGGTCGCACTGGTGGCGGTTCTGGCCCACGCCGGCAGCGCCAGGGGGTTTCCCCCGCTGGTCCAGCTGGTCAGGTTGGTGGAGGTTTTGGAGACAAGCCCCGTTGCCGCGAGGTAGATCGTATTTCCGACGACGTACGCCGCCGGATCGTGAGCGCCGAGGTTCCCCGACAGCGTCAGCACCGTGGGAGGCGACGCGGCGTTGTACTTCCCGCCCGGGCAGGCGGATGCGCCGCCTACGCCGACGCTTCCCCCGGTAGCGCTGGATCCACCTGTCGCCGTTGCACCGCCGGCACCGCCTCGTCCGCCAGCCGCCCGTCCACCGGTGTTTGCCGAACCTCCACCGGCGCTGCCGGCCGACCCACCCGTGCCCACGCCTCCCGTACCAAGCACTCCGCCCGTCGACACTCCGCCCGTCGACGCCCCACCGGTCGAACTGCCTCCGGTTTCACCCGTGTTGCCGGAACTGCCATTTCCACCGGTACCAACAGCGGCACCGCCGCTGCCGTTGCCGCCACTTCCCACGGCACCACCCGCACCCACGATGCCGCCCGTTCCAGTCGAACGTCCGCCGGTTCCACCGCCGTCACCGGAACTGGGAGGCGAACACCCGGCCACATGCACCGCGAGCGCGAAAACCCCGCCAGCCACCGAGGCCGCTACTCGCGATGAAATCTGTCGCTTCATGAACACCTAAAACTGCGTGAAGAAGGTCCAAACCGCTTGGGGAACCCAACTGGTCGTCTGTCCCGAGTCCTTCGGCGAAGGGTTGTGGGGGCCATTGAACTCGCACCACGTAGCAGGATGGCCCACGGAGCAGCCTTGATAGGCCACGCAGTGGGAAGTGGGAGCCACGGCCGTCGATGTCGTCGTACAGCCGTTCAACATGCGGTACTTCTCTTTCAGGTTCCGCCCTCCCGAGATATTCAAGGTGGCGTCGGCGCTCCCGTGCGCACCGAAGAATGCGATCGGCGTGGTACCCCCGCTGCAACCGCTGAGCTGCGCGCCAGCGTAAAGCGCCACGCCGCGGAACACGTTGGGTCGGGCGCAGGCGATGGCGAAGGACATGCCCGCACCGTAGCTGAATCCGTTTGCGAAGATCCGGCTTGTGTCGATGCAGAGCTCCGCTTCAACCTGCGCGAGGATGGCATCCGTCAACGTGACATCCTGGCCACCCGAATTGGCCCAGCCCGCGTTCAGTCCCTCGGGCGCGACGAAGATCGTGCTGCCGGCGGCCAGGTTCCACAGTCCATAGAACGGCGTATCCGTCGCCCAGTTGTTGCCGTTGACGACCAGCCCGGCATTCCCATCCAACCAGTGATAGGCAACGATCAGCCGATACGGATGGTTGTTGTCGTAGTTGTCCGGCACGCGCAGGTAGTACGTGCGGCTTCCGCCGCTGGTGATTGTCCGCGTGCCGTTTTGCAACGTTCTGGTTTTTCCGCACCCGGCGCTAGGTACCGGGGTGCCCGCGCCACCTACCCCTGTGCTACCGCCGGTTCCCGTCGCGCCGCCCGCGCTGGCTCCACCACGACCACCCGTCGTGGCCCCGCCGGCTCCGGCCTGTCCACCGCTGCGTCCACCCACCGCGCTGGCTCCACCACGGCCGCCCGCGCCGCCCACCGCGCTTCCACCGATTCCCCGGCCGCCCGCACCGCCCGTTCCCGTGTCACTGCCACCCGTTCCCGTCGCGGCGCCGCCCGTTCCTATCGCGCTGCCGCCGCTTCCTGTCGCCGCGCCGCCCGTTCCTGTCGCGCTGCCGCCGCTTCCTGTCGCCGCGCCGCCCGGTCCTGTCGCGCTGCCGCCGCTTGCTGTCGCCTCGCCGCCCGTTCCCATCGCGCTGCCGCCGCTTCCCATCGCCGCGCCGCCACCAGGGGCCGGCCCGCACGCGACCACGGAAGCCACGCCCAGGGCACCCAGGAAAAACGCCAACGGCTTGGGATATGGGTTTCGCATCAGGACCACTTCATTGTCAGGGGAAGGTGCCTCCACAAGTCTTCTCATTTGGGATCGGTACCGTCACCACATCGGTTCGGCTCACCGCCGCCGCTACATCGCCGCGGGCTGACGGCTGCGGAATCCGTCGCTGAGCAGGATCGCCCGAATTATGGACGGCAGACTGGCGGCGCCGGACTGTTCCGCCCGCCCCGCGAGATAGGAGACCCAGGATGCATCGTCCTTCTGATTCAGCAGACGCCCGACGGCGAAGGTCATGAATTTCTTGGTCACGCAACTGGTGAACCGCGGATCTTTCGCCAGGTTATTGGCCAGCTCGACCGCGCCGTTGAACGTCGAGCCATTCGGAAGGGCCCCACTGGCGTCGATGCTGGACGTGCCTTCCATCGTGCGGTACGTGCCGATGGCGTCGTAGTTCTCGAGACCGAAACCAATCGGATCCATCAAGGTGTGACAGGCCGCGCACGTCGGGTTCACACGGTGGGCTTCAGCCAGCTGGCGGCCCGTCAACCCCGGCATGTTCTCGGGCAGCGCCGGAATATCGGGAGGCGGCGCCGGCACCGTGCCGCACAGCAGTCTTTCGTATACGAACTGCCCGCGTTTGACAGGTGATGTCCGCGACGACAGCGATGTCGTCATCAGGAACGCGCCCAGTGTCAGGATACCCGCGCGCGGCGCAGCGGTCGTGTCCACCCGCACGAAATCGGTGGCGACCGTGCTCCCCGTCCGCGTCAACCCGTAGTGCGTCGCCAGCGTTGCGTCCACGAATACGAACCGACCGTTCAGCACCTGCGCGACCGGCATTTCGCTGCGCAGAAACTCCCTGATGAAACGGCGGGCCTCGGCCTTCATCGACAGGGCCAACGCCGGTTTGTACGTCGGGAACTTGCTGGCCACGACCTCGTGCGTTTCCAGCGTTTTGAAGTCCAGCCATTCGGCGGCAAAGCTGTCGAGCAGAGTATCGGAGCGCGCATCCACCAGCATCCGTTCGATCTGGGCGGTGATCTCCGCGTCGGTCGCCAGGCGTCCCCCATCGGCGGCCGCCGACAGCATGTCGTCTGGCGTGGTCGACCACAACGCGTAAGACAGACGCGTGGCGATTTCGTGCGGTCCCAGGCGTCGCGGCTGAACCGACGCCGGGTCGGGATCGATCTCCAGCTTGAAGAAGAAGAACGGCGACATCAGGACGCCCGCCAGCCCATACCGAAGGCCGTCGGTGGGTTTCGCCGCCAGCGTTTTGGCGGTGGTGACCGGCAACATCAATCCCGTTGCCTCATCGGCGGTCACCGGGCGCCGCCACGCCTTGCGCGCGAATGCTGTCAGGATCGTCTTGGCACAGGTGTCACCAGCAGTGTCGACGTTGCATGTCACAACCCGTGCGCGGCGCGCAGCGTCCGTGGTCGCCAGCAAATCGTCGACGACCGCGTAGGCCGCCTTTTCATACGCGGCCACGTAGGTGGGGGAAAGACTCAACGCCGAGCCGACGGTGTCGAATTCGTCCCCCAGATCGTCCGCGGGAAAATCGATAGCTGGTTTCAGCGTCGTTCCCAGGAGATCGCGAACCGTGTTGTTGTACTCGAGCTGATTCAGGCGTCGCGCCACTACCGTCCCGGGACTGGTCGGGGGAACCAAGACCACGCCGGGTCCGGCTCCGCCCGTTCCGATGATCACGCCCGTCCCGCCGGTGCCGATACCCGACGAGCCCCCCGAACCGCCGCAAGCAACGGCGCAGACACCGTTGCACAGCGACTGACCCGCGGGGCACCCGCAGCTTCCCGCGCCGCAGATTTGATCCGGCCGACAGGCGGTCGTGCAGTTCCCGCAATGGGCGGGATCGCTGCCGACGTTCGAGCAACTGCTACCGCACAACATGCTGCCCACCGAACACGTTCCCGCACAGGTCCCGTTGTCGCAAACTTGCCCGGCCGTGCATGGCATGCCGCAACCGCCACAATGGGCGGGATCGTTGGTGGTGTTGGCACAGGTGCCCGTACACCTCGTCAGGCCCACCGAACAGGCGGGGACACCGTTGCCTCCGCTGCCACCACCGACTCCCGGCTGGACCAGCGCCGTACAGCCCGCCGCAATGGCGAACCCGAACGCGGCCACAAGGATGGCCTGGACGCCGATGATGGCGCGGCTCCGCGCGATGCGGTTCCCGGTCTTTAGCGATTCCATGTGATCGCCTCCTTTCCGTCGTTGCCGAAGGCGGTCACCTTGACGTCGTACAGGCCCATCAGCGTGATGAAGAAATCGCCGTAGGTTTTGACCTTCGTGTAGTCGTTGCTGGTCGGGTACCTGACGTGCCGATCGGTCGTCACCAGGCCGCCCAGTTGGCCCGCCACCAGGATGGGCTTGTCGTCGTGGTTGTGACGATTCCCGTCGGCGATTTCGCTGCTGATCCAAACCAAGCTGTTGTGCAACAGCGACTGCCCGTCGGCGTCCTGAATCGATTTGAGCTTCTTCAGAAAACCCGCGATCTGCTGCATCTTCCACAGAACCATCGCGCGGAACTTCGCCACCAGATCCGTCTGACCCGCGTGATGCGAAACCGAGTGATCGCCCGCATCGCCTCCCAGGGCGGTGACCTCCGGGATAAACGCGAGACTTCGGTTGTTGAGCGCGTCCCCCATCATGAAGGTGATCACCCGCGTGACGTCGCACTGGAACGCGAT
>JANOJB010000338.1:0-3997 GCA_031407985.1 Pseudomonadota bacterium
TCCTTCCTGGAAGACGTGGGAGAAGGGCATCGTGCCCAGTTTCGCCTTGGAGATCGTGTCCAAGGACTGGGAAAGGGATTACATCGAGGCGCCGGAGCGATACGCGGCGATCGGCGTTTCTGAATTGGTGGTTTTCGATCCCGCGCCCGGGCGCCATCCCGACGGCGTGGTGTGGCAGGTCTTTCGGCGTGTGCGGGGGCGACCGCTCCGCCGCGTCGAGGTCAGCCAAAGCGACAGGGTTAGGTCCAAGTCGCTTGGGTGTTTCCTGAGGGCGGTGGGTGACGGGGACGAGCTTCGACTGCGCCTGGGTGCGGGCCTCCGTGGCGAGGAATTGTTCCCGACCGGTGAGGAAGCCGAACGCGCCGCCAAAGAAGCCGAACGCGTGGCCAAAGAAGCCGAACGCGCTGCGAAGGAAGACGCCGTGGTGGCCCGAGATGCGGCCCTGGCGCGCGTCGCGGACCTGGAAGCCAAGCTCCGTCGCCGGCAGTCACGTCGGTAAAAACCACCGAGGTGCGTGAGCACGCGCTCGATGCTCGCAGCATCGGCAAGAAGTGAGTCGCCGTGCGGTGCGTTGCCGGGCGGCAGGGGCAACGTGATCGAAAAACGACCGGTCTTGCGAGATTAAAACAGCACGCCAACCAGTACGGCGGCTTCCGGTCGAAGGCGGCGGGGAACGAATACGTCACGCGTGTCGCTGCCGGCCTTCACTGTGTATCGTTCGGCGAGCAGATGAGCCTCGGCGCCGAGGACGAGGGACAGGGAGAGGTTGCCGAAGAGGCGTTCGATTTCGACGAACGTTCGCAACGACGGACCACGGGCCCAGAAGACGGTCGTAGCCTGCAAGTCTGACCCAGTGACCGCGGGTTCCACCCGGGTGATGTCGAGACCTCCACCCAACCCGGCACTGACCGACAGGTTTCCAAGAACCAGCAAGCGCGCCGCTCCTGATACGCTGACGCCTGCTGCCCAAAGCCGGGCTTGCACTCCGTCGCCGGCGATCGAGAGGGGAGCGGAGAAGCGCGCCCCGGCACCGATCTGGACGCGGGCGAGCCGCGCCGCGAACACCAACCTCGCGGCGTGCTGGTACGCGCCGGAGCCCATGGCCACGCCGTCGTAGCCGCCCCCCAGGAGCAGAGTCCTGTCTCCCGTCGGTGGCGTTGCGACACGCGGCGGGATGGGCACGGTTGGCGGGGGCGGCGCCGGTGGGGGCGGCGGCGGTACGACGACGCTGCGCTGATACTCCTCGCGGGTCACGCCGATCTCTCGGCCCTCCAAGATGGCATCGATGGACTGTTGAATGACGAACAGCATGCCCTCTCGCGCAACCGCGTCGAAGCCATGGTCCAGCATCACGCGCCGGACATGAATGCGGCCACGCCGCGGGTCGATCAGGAACAGCGTGGCGTGACCCGCGGCGGTGAAATCGATGAACAAGCGCGCCGCGATCGACGCGGCATCCCCGGGGGACGCCGTGGTTGCCAGCGCGACGTCTTCAGGCGTGACGGTGTCCTTGCGTACGGACGAAAGCCCGAGGCTCTTCGCCAGCAGGACGTCTCGAAGCGCCGTCTCGAAGCGCTTCAGCTCTTCACTGTCGAGGGGCCGTGCTACCACCAGCTCGACTCGACGAGACACCGGACGCCCATCGGCCCAGGCCGCCGGCGGGGTCGCGGCACAGATGATCAGCGGCAACGCGCCGCAAAGCAAAGGCAGCGCGCGCCTCATCGACGTTCGTTCAGTTGGCCCAGGCGCGCGCGCGCCCGCCCGGCGTAGACCGATCCCGGATAGCGTTCGAGCAGGCTCTTCCACGCGGCGATCGAGTCAGCGGTTCGGTGCAACTGCTCGAGCGCGGTCGCGCGACCCGCCAGCGCCTCTTCGCCGACGTCGCCGCCAGTTCTCGGGTGTCGATCGAACTGTGCCAGCGCCTCATTCGGTCGTCCTCGCTCGAGCAGCAACTGGCCGGCGAGCGTAAATGACAGCCGCGTCTCCCGCGCGTCAGGAAAGGCCTGCTGCAGGTGGCGATAGCCGGTTATGGCCGCGTCCGCGCGTCCCTCGCGGCGCAGCTTGCCGGCGCGCTCGAAAAGCGCGGCAGCGGTCACGGCCGGTCGGCCCGCGGCGGCACGCGGCGCGACCGCGCTCGGGCGCGGCGATTCGGTGGGAGCCGGCACATCAGCGGGGGCCGCGATCGGCGGCGGCGCCCAAGCAGCCCCGGGAGGCGCGGCGGTCCGAAGCACAGGCGACAGGGCGGGCGAGCGCGACGAGATCTTGCGCCCGACGATCGCGGCTGCCGCGGTGACGGACGCCAGCAACACGCCCGCCGCCGCCAGGCGCAACCATCGCGGCCAAGGGTACCTTCGGCTGACGGACGACTCTCGCCGCATAAGGAGCATCGCCGCCTCGACGGCACCCCGGTCGAGAATTTCGTCGCGCTGCTGCGGCGCCAGCTCCTGCTCGAACCATGGCGCCTGCGCCAGATGAGCCGCGCACGCCGCACATACCGCGAAGTGCCGATCCAGGATCGATTGTTCGGCGGGATCGAGAGCGCCGCGTCTCGCGCGATCGATCAGGTCCTCCGGGTGCTGATCGGCCGTCATCTTTCGGGCGCCTCCGGCGTTTTGCCTGCCCGCCAGACCAGAAGGCGGCGAAGCGCGTTCTTTCCCAGGCGGAGCCGCGTCTTGACGGTATTGACAGAGACTTCAGTCGAATGCGCGATCTCCTCGACGGAGAAGCCGAGCACCACGCGCAACACGAGAGTCTCCGCCTGGATGGGGTTAAGGCGGCGGATCAGATCTCTCATGACCTCGGCGCGTTCGATCTCACGGGCGCTGGCGCCCGGGACGGGCACCTCGTCGTGAAGGTCCTCCAGCATCTGCAGATGTCGCCCCCGCGCCACGCTCCGCCGGCGCGAGACCAGCGCTCGTCGGACGGCAATCTTGGTCACGTAGCCGACGAGGCTGCCCTCGAACCGATAGCTGGGAAGAGCCCGCGTCACCTCGATGAGGCAATCCTGAAGGGTGTCCTCGAGATCCGCGTGCTGGGCGCCCATCACACCGCGGCACGCACGCCGGATGGCCGGCGAAATGGCGAGCAGGAACCCTTGAACCGCGTCGGGTTCCCGCCCGAGAGCCGCCCGCGCCAAGGAATCGAGAGAAGCCGGCTCGGCTTTCGGCGCCATATCGGCGCCGCTGTTTGCGCGAACCATCACCCAAGAATGAAGGCCAGCGCGAGCGGGTGTCAACGAGATTGCCGGCACGGCCAGGTCAAATACCCAGATATTTTCGCGCCGCGCATCCATCAACGATAGACCCGAAACGGTTCCTTCCCCTCCCTATCCGGAGGTGAGAATTTGTCTGCTGGCGGGCGAAGATACGACCCCGCGAAAACGAATGACGCCGTCAAGGGAGTCGAGGAGTCGCAACGGCAACACGAAGTTCCGTTCAGGACACGTGCCGTGTTGCTGGTCGGTTGCGGTCTTTTGGCCGCTTGTACGTCGCGGGACAACAGCGGTAGCGGCGCCAGCGCAGCCAGCGGCGGCGCCACCACAGGCAGCGGCGGTGCCAGCGTGGCCAGCGGCGGCGGTTCTGTCGGTGGATCCGGGGGTCGTGGTGGCGGCGGTGGGAGCGGTCGTGGCGGCGCGGGAAAACTAGCCCCGATTTCGCGGAGCGATGGCTCCGTTCGCGTAGTGTCGGCGCGTCCATTCGGCCATCGCGATTCCGGCCGCCACGGTCACGGGGAAACTGTGGTTGATGCCGTACATCGGAATCGCCACGACCAGATGGGCGGCGGCAACGATCGCGGGCGGGACCCCTTCCGCCTCGCTGCCGAACACCATCACGCATTCCTCGGGTAGCTCGGCTTGCCACAAATTGGCGGTTGCGACCTCGCGCTCAAATACGATCAGCTTCCAGTTCTCGGCCTTTGCCCGCGCCAGCAGCGCCGCCTCGTCGGGCAACTCGGTGATGTTTTCGTAGCGCGCCATGCCCATGGCGGCGCGCTCGTA
>JANOJB010000350.1:0-5308 GCA_031407985.1 Pseudomonadota bacterium
TCGGACAAGTATGGCCGCAAGCCGATCATGATGGCCGGGAATCTTCTGTCGGCGCTCTCCCTGATCGGTGAAGACGACGCGTTGCCTTCGGACTTGAGCTTCGCGAACAGCGGCGACTCGCCTAGCTGCATCCGTATGTAAAACGAGACGGCTACCAGGAACACCGACAGAACGAACGGAATTCTCCAGCCCCATCGCGCAAACTCCGCATCGCCGAGGACATTCGACGTGATCAGGATCACCACCAGGGACGTGAAGAGTCCGAGGCTCGCGGTCGTCTGAATGAAGCTGGTGTAAAAGCCGCGCTTCGCGTCGGGGACGTGCTCGGCGACGTAGGTTGCGGCGCCGCCGTATTCCCCGCCCAGCGCCAGGCCCTGCAGCAACCGCAAGGCCACCAACATCACCGTCGCCATCATGCCGACCGACGCGTACGTCGGCAGCAGCCCGACCATCGCGGTGGCGAAGCCCATTGTGGCCATCGTGACCAGGAACGTGTACTTGCGGCCGATCAGATCGCCCAGGTGTCCGAACACGATCGCGCCCAGCGGGCGCACGCCGAATCCGGCACCAAACGTCGCCAGGCTGGCCAGCAACTGCGCGGTGTCGTTGCCCTTGGGAAAAAACAGTCCGCCGAAGAACACGGCCAAGCTGCCGTACAGATAGAAGTCGTACCACTCGAACAGCGTGCCCAGCGACGCCGCGAAGATGACCTTGCGCAGGTTGGCACCTTCGACGGGCGGGGCCGTCGTGGACAAGGTCGCACCGGACGTACCGGAGGTTCCGATCGGATGGGATGTCATGGGGTCTTTCGGCAACCTAGAAGAAATAGACCTGCCACTGAAGTACGAATTCGGAAAAAGTGTGGGTGTCGGGCGCGCTGGGGACGGCGCGCATGAAGAACACCTTCACGTTGCTGTTGTGACCGTAGGGCCAAAAAGCCAGACCTGCCCCCATGCGCTGTTCGGTCTGTGAATTGGACGCGGTTCCCGCTGGCGCCGTCGACGCCACCCAACGCTGCTCGAAGCGGACGATCGGACTCAGGCGAAGAGGCGCGATCAGATAACCCGCTTCACCCATCAACGCCCTCTGCTTCACCAGGTACGGGGCCACCAACCAGGTGCCGCCGTCCCACTGGGCGATGTTCGCCTGCGCGGTGAGCACCCCTGGACCAAGCGGAAGATCCAGCAAGGCGTCGTAGGCCCAGTATTTGTAATCGTTCTGAAAATCACCCGACGCTCCGACCGACAGGATCCGCTTCCTACCCAGGTAGGTGCCGGCGTAGAAGAATTCCGTTTCGGGATCAAGGATGTTGATCTGAATGCGTCCGGCCAGCCGAAAGAAATTGCGACCTCCCGGCGCCGTCGGCATATCGACGCTGACCCCACCTGGAAACGTGCGGCGGCCCTGGAAGATACCCGCGCGATACTCGACATGGCCGCCGAACAACAGCCCGCGCAGTTGGACACCCAGATCCCGGCCCAGGGCGTTGGCGTTGGGGTCGAACACCCTGGGATTGGCCGTGGTTCCAAACGCGTCCTTGTGCAGGAACGTGTTCGCGAAGTAGTCCCAACCGTACAGCGTGGCCGCGCCCTGAACCGCGTTGTGTGCCATGGGCGGCAACATGTAGCCCGCGTCGACCTTGAAGACGTCGCCCGCGGGTTTGTACGTCACGAAGGCGTCCTGAATGTTCATGCCCGGGAAGTTCTTCAGGTACGTCGGCGTTCCCATCCCGTCCACCGTATTCACCTGCTTGAACAGATCCGGATAGTCGGTGGCCAGGAAGTACTCGAACTTGTGCAGCAGAGTCCCGCCGACGATGAAGCGCAGCCGGTGAAGAAACAGATTGTGACCCCAGCCCTGAACATCGTTGCGGCGATCGGTGGCGGCCTCGTACTGCGGCTGCACCAGGATGCCGAACCTGATCGTGGTTCCGCCGGCTGTGTCGATCTTCACCGGCTCCTGCGCAGGCGGCAGGCCGACCTCGGATGATTTTTCGGATGGCGGGGACTCTTCGGCAGCCGTCGATTCCGTTTTCTTCTCTATTTTCTTCGAAGGCGTCTTGCTGGGCGCAGGCTCATCGTCGGCGGATCCTTCAGTCTCTAATTCTTCGGTGTCCTTGGACGGTTCGGCCTTCTTGGCAAAGGCCTGCGTCGCAATCGTTCCGACAAGGAACAACGCGATCGCGGACCATGAGACTCGTCGCTGCATGTCTTCTCCCTGGGTGTCCGCGCCTATGGGGGCGCGCAGTAGAACACGCCTGGTCGACTCCAGCCAGGCTGTGCTCGGCCAACTCCTCCGCCCCGGACAACACTCCGATGGGCGCGCCTACTTCTGGCGCCCCTACTTCAGCAAGTCACGCAACGGGAGTGTCCCCGCTTTCAGATCCTTCGCCACCACACCCGAGATCAGGGTGGCGCCCAGTTCGCTGGGATGCGTGCTGTCGCCCATGCCGAACAACGTATTCGTATTCGCCACTGTTGCGTAGAACGCGATCGCCAGGCGCGTGAGGTCGACAATCGCGATCTGTTGCGACGTGGCCAGAGTCCGCACGTTCTGGTCCAGCCCCGCGAACCCGGGATTGGCCGTGCTGGCGCCCTTGCGTGCCAGCGGCGAGAACAGGACCGGCGTCGCGCCCTTGGCCCTGGCGTCGGTGACATATTTCATCAGGTTCGCGTTGTAGTTATCGATGTCCGCCTGGGCCTTTTGATCGTTGTGCCCAAACTGAATGAACAGGTAGTCGCCGGTCCGCATGGCGTCCCGGGCCTGCGGGAAGAACTTGGTGTAGAAGCCGCCCGCGGTTTCGCCCGAATCGGCATAGTTCGCCATGGCGATTCCGGGCTTCAGGTACTGCGAAAATCCCTGGGCCCAGCCGCGTTGATTGGGATCGTTGATCGAGGCCAGCGCGGGATCCCAGTCGCACACGGTCGAGTCACCAGCGACAAAAATAGTCGGGATGTTGGGCGCGGCGGCGAACCCCAGGCCGTGCAGGGCAGGCGCCGTTCCGTCAATCAGCAGATCCAACACCTTGCCCACGGCCGAATACCCATCGTGCTTTTCCGCCCTGACGTTCACGCTGAAGGTCTGTTTCGAATACGTCCCCGCGGTCAGCACCACCGGCTGGACCTCGATGCGAAACAGCTCGGACTGAATGCGCGACGTGGACGCCGCTGTCGCGCTTCCCAGTTCGACGGTCACGGTGTAGTTGCCGTCGTTCGGGACCGGGATAGTGCACCTGATGGGATTCGTCCCCGTGCAGCGCGACAACAACGCCGCGTCCAAAGGAACCTCGCCCACCACCGGTCCCGAAGCGCCACCGGTACCGACGCCGCTCGACCCTCCCGTGCCTGTCGCCGCGCCACCGGTACCGCGACCGCCGGTCGCCGGCGCGCCGCCGGTCGCCGTGTTGCCCGAACCACCAGTACCGGTCCCGGTTCCACCGCTGCCCACGGCTCCCCCGCCCGATCCTCCCGTCCCGGTTCCCGCATTGCCGGCTCCGCCGCTGCCCGTCACTGTCGACCCGCCGCTGGCGGTACCGGCTCCGCCGCTGCCCGTGACCACCGCTCCTCCGCTGCCCGTCACTGTCGACCCGCCCGAACCGGTGCCGCCGGTTCCCTGACTGGTCGATCCTCCGATCGCCGATTCACCTCCGCTCCCGGTTCCGCCGGGATTTTCCCCTTCCAGCGCACATCCCTGTGCCACGAAGGCGGTACCGATGAACAGACCAAGAGCCAGCCGGGGGAAGAGCATGCTGAAAAGTACCCCCAGGCGACCGCGGAACACCTAACGGCTGTTGCGCGGGTTCCTCGACTTAGCGAACGACGAACAGGGCGGTGATCTCGGGCTGCGACAGGGCCCGTTTGTAGACGCGAAAATCATCGATCCCCCCGTCGAAGTGCGGGTTGCCGGTGAACTTGGATTTTCCGATCCAGTTGTTGGTCGTGACGCCCACGTCCGTCATGTGCAAGGTCATGGCCGGATTCGTCGCCGCGACCACGCCGTCGATGTACAGCGTGCCCGTATAGGTTGCACCCGCAGGCAGAACCACCACGACATGGTGCCAGGCGGCCGCGCTCAGCGTCGTCGTGCCGTCCAACCGCTGCTCGGCGGTACCCACGTGCCCGGTGTTTGTGATCGCGAATCGGACCGGGGTCATCGCGGCATCGGAGGCGCGCACGGTCAAATACATATTGGCCAGCGCCGTGGGGCCGCCGGTTCCAAAGTCGTACACGCGCGCCCAATTCTGCGTTGCCGTATTGGCGGTCAGGTTGATCCAGACCGCGATTGTCATCGCGGCCGGCGCCAGGGTTTGCAGGCCCGTCGGCAAGATCGCGTAGCCGCCGTTCACGTTCGGGGAGGTTGCGGTCGGGGTCAAACGAAGCGCGTTCGTGCCCACCTGTTTCGTGCTCGAGAACGCGGCGATTCCCCCGGTGCCCGCTGTCCCCAACATTGCGGGTCGCGCGGTGCCTCCGAACAAAGCCGCATCGGCCGCGGTCGTTCCGCTGCTTTCGTCGAACTTGTACCAAAGCACCAGGTCGGGATCCGTGGCGTTTCCACCTGCCCCGCCGCCGCCACCGCCGGTCGCCCGGCCGCCCGTGCCCGCGCCACCCGTACCGGTGCCACCGCTACTGGCGCCGCCGGTGCCAGCCCCTCCTGCGTTGGCGCCACCCGTGCCGGTGCCGCCGGTGCCGCGACCACCGCTGCCGACGCCACCCGTGGCCGTGCCGCCCGTTCCGGCAGCCCCGGTGCCGGTTCCCCCGGTACTGTTGACCCCGCCCTGCCCTCCCGTGCCGATGGCTCCCCCCGTCGCGGCAACGCCTCCCGATCCGATCACCCCACCCGATCCGACGACTCCCGCGCCGCCGGTGGCTCCGCCGGTCGAGCCGCCGCTTTCCACCGCCGCGTCACCCGGCACGAACGGACCTGCGTCCGCCAGTCTTGCGAGGCAACCTGAGCAGTGTTCGGGAGCTCCCAGGCAACCGGACAGGGCCGCTCCGCCGACCAGCAAGGCCGCAAGAAATGCTCGAAATGTAGGGTCCACGGGGCTCACGACTATGTAGGCGCGACGCGGGAGATCTCGTCCTTACCCAGCCTGCGCCTGTCGTCCGTGGTGTTGCGGCCCGGCCAACGTTTGTTGCGTGACCGGCAACACCTGCCCGCACCAGACGCCATTAAGCGACTGTATTTTCGTGCTCTGCCATACGTAATTAGTTGGCATCGGAGCTGCATTGATCTCCATCCGAGGAGTCACCCAATGAGAACCCCATCAAAATTCCTGACCATCGCCCTTCTTTCCACCCCTCTCTTCGGC